>NZ_BAAGRB010000005.1:0-283110 GCF_054783175.1 Mucilaginibacter puniceus | reverse complement strand
CTAACTCCTCCCCTTTCAACTTCGCCGCTCTCTTCAAAGCCCGCTACGCTGCATGATTTTCTATTTCTTAAAAGAACTTTATCGGCCTCTGTCGCAGAGAGCCTGTATGTTTTACCGTTTCTGGTTTTAAACTTTCATTTTAAATAATCAGAAATCGCTTCTGATTATATTTTTTTAACCTTTTGCCTCGTTACCGAAGCGGCTGCAAAGATGCGAATAATTTAGTATATGTGTCAAGTGTTATTTTCACTTTTTTCAATATATTTTTTTACCTCGCAAATTTCAAAAAACAACCGCCTGTTTGATTAGGCGGGCTACAAATGTACGCAGAAATCATCGCGTAGCCAAAAGAAATTAACAAAATTTTAAAGCGATTTGTAACCACGTGAAAACTACCACATAGCTGCCCGAATTTTATGTTAATAACCTGCATAGGACAGGTAAAACCTGTAAGTTGTATATTTGAAATCAAATGAATAAAGACTTGTTTCCCGGCAATTTTCTTGATCTGTTAAATATTGAACCGGGCTTTGACCGAGATAATTTTATCAAAACGCATCAATTTAATGAGCCGCCAACTTCAATTAGGACAAATCCTTTTAAATTATCGGCACTAAAAAGCAATGAAAATATTGCCTGGTGCAAGGAGGGCTATTACCTTGACACCCGCCCATCGTTTACATTCGACCCGCTTTTTCATGCCGGATGCTATTATGTTCAGGAGGCATCATCTATGTTTATAGGGCATATTCTTAACCATATCAAGCCTAAAGGCAATGCTGTAAAAATACTGGACCTATGTGCTGCGCCAGGCGGAAAAAGCACCCTTATTAATTCCGCGATGGCCGACGACGACCTGTTAGTGGCTAACGAGATCATCAAAACACGCGTGCCTACCCTAATAGATAACTTAAGCAGGTGGGGTACAGCAAATACTATAGTGACCAATAATGACCCTAAAGACTTTACTCGCTTAACCAGCTTTTTTGATATTATATTAGTTGATGCTCCATGTTCGGGATCGGGTATGTTTAGGAAAGATCCTGCTGCCATGAATGAATGGAGTGAAGCCAATGTTAATTTATGCCATCAGCGGCAAGAACGTATACTGGCAGACATATACCCGGCTTTAAAGGAAGATGGATACCTTATATATAGTACCTGCTCTTACTCGCACCAGGAAAATGAAGATATACTGGATTGGTTGTGTAAAGAGTTTGAATTAGAAAGCATACGCATACCTATTAATAAGGAATGGGGGATTATTGAAACTACATCCACTGAACATAAAGCGTGGGGGTATCGGTTTTACCCTGACAAGGTAAAAGGTGAGGGCTTATTTGCGGCTTGCTTAAAAAAGAAAGATAACAGCGGCAACTTAATGTCCTTTAAAAACAATAACAACCAGAAGGTGCCGAATACTGAACTGGAACAAATAAAGGTTTATGTAAATGAGGTAGCCAATTACTATTTTTTTAAGGTGACTGATGACTGGATGGCCATTAATCATCAACAAAAAGAAAACCTTCAAATTTTGCAACGGCATTTATATATTAAAAAATCGGGTGTGCGAATTGGTAAATTGATGGGTAAAGATCTGATACCCGATCATGAATTAGCTTTGAGTTTACTGGTAAGTAAAGGTGCCGTATTACAGACACCGCTTGATCTTGATCGGGCTATAAAATACCTGCAACGAGAGAACTTAGTAATTGATACGGAAGAAAAAGGATGGAGTTTGATGACCTTTGAAGACCAGCCTTTGGGCTGGGCCAAATTATTGCCCAATCGTATTAATAATTATTATCCCAAGGAGTTGAGAATATTATCTCAAAAAATTTAAGCTTAAAACATTATGTCTGTTTTGGATGTTGATTATCATATTTTTTAAATCTGCTATGTCATACGATCTTAATTGGCATATAATTTTACTATTAAATAAATTATTTGTTTATTTTCAACCTTTTACTATTAATTTAAATTTTATAAATGGATAAAAACTCTACCCGCAAGATCATAATTTTTGATGACGATGAAGATATTCTTTCTATCTGTAAGTATGTCTTACATGAGCAGGGTTGGGAGGTGCATACTTTTACCGATTGCAATAACATTGTTGAGAAGGTATCGGGTATACTGCCCAATGTAATATTAATGGACAATTGGATACCTGATGTAGGCGGAATTGCTGCCACAAAGGCCCTTAAGGCTGCTGAAAAATTAAATGAAATACCTGTTATCTACTTTTCGGCAAATAGTGATATACAGCTATTGGCCAACCAGGCAGGGGCCGAAACTTATTTAGCAAAACCCTTTGATTTGGATGAACTTGAACGTATTATAAATACAGTAATATAACAACCACTATAAAGTAAAAACCCACCTGATAAATCAGGTGGGTTTTTTATGGGTGAATATTACGTTACTAAAAACCGCCGCCAAAGTTACCGCCACCTGGCCTGCCGCCACCGCCGCCTGGACCGCCTGCTCCACCATTAAACCTTCTTTCTGGTTGCTCAGGCGCTTTGCCGGCAAATTTTTGCAGCCTGATAGCCAGTGTAAACATAAAATAACGCCCTAACCTGTTAACATTGCTTTGGGTAAATGTATTACCGTTTTGGCTAGCCGAAAAACCTGTGTTTTGATTAAATATATCAAATGCGGCAACACGTATGGTTGCCTGATTGCCTTTTAAGAACCGGCGCTCTAAATAAGCATTAAATATGCTTGGATTGGTAACCGGCACTGAGCTATTATAACCAAAGTTTTTTTGCTTGGTATAATCATATCCTAATGTCCAGTCTTTTAATATATAATTCTTACCGCTTAAACCCATTACCCAGGTTTTAATATTTTGGTTGTTGTTTATTAACCCAATATTTGAACTATTATCGCTTTTATTAATGCTATAACTTGTAAGCGCTTGCACATCCATAATGTCATTTATATCAACCCTAAAACGCACTGTAGGGGTTAATGTAAGTGTTTTGGCAATATTTTTAACCGCTGCAGATTGTACATTATTAACATCTACCGAACTTGAATATCCAATGTTATTGGTATAACCTGCATTAAGCTGTGTTATTAATGTGTATCGTCTTTCCTGCCACGGTTTTGAATAGGTTACTTGCCCGTTTACACTATAAAACCCATCAGTATTCATGTATTGAATTAAGTTTGAGTTTTGCAAACGTTGTAAGTTGGGGTTGGCTGCAAGTACTGCGGGGCTTAAGGTTCTGTAAGTTACCGTATTTTGTACAATTTGATTATCTGTCTTTTGGTATGAGATATTAAAGAAGAATAAGTTACCAGACTCAATACCATAATTGTTATAGCGCAACTGCACTGTATTAGTAAATGCCGGTTTTAAATCAGGATTACCTTGTGTAGCAAATGAGGCGTTTGAAAAATCAATAACCGGCTGCAGCTGGGTAAAGCTTGGCTGGCTGCTTTGACCGTTATATAAAAAGTTAAATGCCTTGTTTCTTGAAAAATTATATACAAAGCGCGCGTTAGGTATCCAGTTAAACTGGTTAATGTGAGTTTTAATTCCTGTTGTTAACGATTGTCCGTCCAATACGCCCGGCTGAACGCCCAAACCTAACGTTAGATTATATTTAGTATCAATTAAGCGGTAGTTTAATGCTATACGGTTAGTTACAAAAGTAGAATTATAGGTATTGCTTAATAAATTAAATCTATTAATAGTATTAGCTGACGACAGAGTATCAGTTCGTTTATCATTTTCCTGATAAGATTGGCTATAGGTGTAATTTAACTCCAGGTAAGAAATTTTACCAATTGGCTCAAGATAAGAAACGTTTGCAGATAATGACCTGTTTTTATTACCCTGGTTAATATATTGTGTACCCGGCGAAGTTGGGATACCTACAGTATAGGTTGTTACAGGGTTATCAAATGATGTACTTTGTGACAGGTTTGTATTTAAATTAATACTCAAATTTCGCCTGCTGGAATTAAATCTATGATTGTATAAAGCTGTTAAACCAAAGGTTGGCGAAGTTGAACTACTTTTTGAAGTAGTTGTGTAAGAGGTTGCCAATACATTATTAAATGACCGGGTTCCGCTTTCTGTACCGAAAGAGTTTGTTTCTGAATATGAAAACGTAGGTGTTACCTTTAAATAGTTTATAGTATCTGGCTTCCACTCTGCATTAAATTGAAATCTTTGATTAATAGGATGGTCGTTTTGCCTGCTTATAGTATTATTTTCACTAGGCGTTGCATTGTTATTTCGCGAAAAACTAGATTGATTGGTTTCAGTTTGGTTGTTTGAATAGCTATAGCTACCATATACGGCTAATTTTTCGCCCCATTGATCGCGATAGTTTGCACCAATTGCACGCGCATCAGTAATACCACTTGCTGTAGAAGCCAAGCCACCGCCACCGCGGCCACCACGACCGCCACCACCACCAAAATTAAAGGTATTGGTGTTAGTGTTATTTGTGTTAGCTAATACAGTAATTTGCCTGTCACCTTTAAAATTGTAATAGTTTGCGGTACCCAGGTAACGTGTTTCATTTTTAACACCCGGCGCTGCAGGTAACAAGTCTCTACCAACTCCGCCCGTTGCCTGTAAGGTATAACCGTAATTTCTATCTGCCCTTATAGTCAGATTCAATATCTTTTGAGGATCGCCTGTTTTTATACCGGTAAGGTTTGCCTGATCACCGTAGTCATCAATAATTTGTATGCCTTCTAATATATCGGCTGGTAAGTTTTTTGTTGCGGCCTGTAAATCGCCGCCCATGTAATCTTTACCATTAATACGTACTTTAGTAATTGATTTTCCCTGCGCACTAACATTACCATTAGCATCAACGTCAAGGCCCGGGACTTTTCTAAGTACATCTTCAACCGGAGCATTCTCGCGTACTTTATAGGCTGCTACTTTATACTCCACGGTGTCCTCCTTAAATACTACGGGGTTAACACCAACAATAGTAACCTCTTTTAATTGGTTAGTTGTTGTCTGCAAAACGATATCGGGTAATACAACTACGTTTGTATCCGGCAATGTGTAGTTTTTTATTATAGCCTGGTAACCAAATAAAGAAATATATAATTTAATTTTTGCGCCTTTAACATTAGTAAAAGTAAATTTTCCGTCCACATTAGTTTGTGTCGTTGTGCTATCGCCAAGCTCTGATATTAACTTTACTTCTGTTCCGGGTTGGGTAACCTTTAGCGTATCAGTAACAACCCCGCTTACTTGCTTGCCCGTTTGGGCCTGCGTATTAGTTATTGCTAAAAAAGCCAATATAAAGGTTAAATAGATAAATTTCATGGTATAAAATGTATGCGTTTTTGATATTATGCTATTAACATAATTAGAATGCAAATGTTCAACTTATATTACATTTAAACATTATCAACCATACGATTGTTACAATTTTATTCACAAAAAACCCAAAACATTACAATTGTTACATAAAAATGGTCAATGAGTTGCTATTATTTAATGTGGGTTATTATTATTACTAACTACTAAAGCCCATAATAGGATTGCCTGTTAACCAGCGCTTCAATTATTCTAAAAAACAATTAACAATAGTTTATATAACGCTTTAAATATCAAAAACATATACTCATGTTTTTCGTTAATAATTAAAACATTAACCTATGAAAAACATTCGCGCTTCATTACATGCCAAGGTGCATGGCTGGATAGATACAATTGGATTTAGATTAAATGCTTCTGAAACCAATAATAAAAGTAAGGTTACATTTAACCATTACTTTTATGAAACATTTAATCTGATTGAAAAAGAAAAAAGCGGTGACCATAAAACTTCGCGATATTTATGTTTTGACCCTTATGGTGAAAAAATAAATGTACGGTCGCTATTGGATTTGCAAACTGCTTTTTTTGATAATTTAAGCAGGCTTAAATAAGTACTATATTCTGCGCTTTAAAGTCAAAATTACCCTCTCGGTTATTTCATTGTGATACACATCAAGCAATAATGATCGGTTATTGTGAGACTTAAACAAATTATCTATCTCTTCCAGGGTCATATTAGCAGTGGGTTTAAAATTTATGGCTGTTATCTCGTCATCTTCGCATATTCCTGCCTCATCTGCTGCAGACCCGGGCTCAACGCGTTCAACAATGATATGTTTATACCCCTTGCCCGCAGCATAATATTGCAACCCGCTCATATCGTGTTCAAAAGGTGCTTTAAACTCAACATTTGATTTTATGTACATTTCGTTACCAGAATAATTAAACACCAGGGTAAACCTTTTTAACACCTCCACGCCTAAATTGCCATCACGAGGTACTATTGGCGTCCGGCCATTATCTTCTGGAAAAGAGGCAAGCACATTTTTAATTTTATATTTTCCAAGCTGCATTTCTTTTACCCGCCCTTTATATCCGCTTATTAATCCGCTTAATCCTATACCAAGGTTAGCATTAATAAACTGTTGCGAATAAAGTGCTTTATCAGCTACCCTCTCTAAAGAAATTGCATGCCCTGCGCCTAAATCAACAATGAACTTCCTTACTTGCTGCGTGCCATTGCTAAGTGTTATAGGCGTTTTAACATATGGCTTATTCTCTTCAATACTTATTGGCAAACGGCTACCTTTTTTAAAACGGCGCATATTTTCGGGTTTGGTTACGGTTATCATACTATCTGTAAAATTAACCTTAACTGCCAGCTTGTTAAAAAACTCGTAGCCTAATAATCCGTGTATATGTGTACCGGCATACTGCGAGAGCCCGAAATGATCTTTTTTAAAAATAGCCGCTGATACATTATGGCTGATAACACCCGAAACATCTATACTTAATGGAGGTGTAACAAAAGCCTCGTAGGCTTCCCCATCGCCCAGCCCTGCTACTTTTATGGTTCGTTTGTTGGGTATATTTATTGAATCAACTAATGATGGGTCAGTTATGATCATAACACCAACTCCCGTATCCAATACAAAATTATAGGGGCCAGAATTGTTTATGTTAACTTTTACGACAACAAGGTTTCTAATTACCTTAAAAGGAAATATTATACGCCTTGAACCATCGCCTATACTAAAATATTGTGCACCGGCAGTTATAAACCAACAACACAATATAAAACATAGCCCAATAGATTTTTTATAAAGGTGGATAAAATGCACGTGCTTAATAATTGGAAATTAAATTTACAAAAATCTTATTAAGATTATGCTATTTATTTAACTGCCATTATTTTACGCTTTGTCTTTAGGTTTTAGTGCCGCTTTAATCTCTGGGTTTTGCACAGGTAATGTTTTAACTTCTACCTCTACTTCCGTTTGTCGTACAAATACAGCATATTCGGCCGGTTCAATGCGGCAGCCACGCGCTTCGGCATATACCTCGGTAAATTCCGCACCCATATATAATATAGCTGCGGTGTAATATATCCAAACTAAGATAACTATTAATGATCCCGCTGCGCCGTAAGTAGAAAAACTTGATGCGGAGAATTCAATATATAAACCAATTAAATACCGGCCTATCATAAAAAGTATGGCAGTAAAAAATGCCCCCGCCCTTACATCCTTCCATCGTATTTTAACATCAGGCAAAAACTTAAAAATTATAGCGAACAAAACAGATATCACAATAAATGTGATGCCGATATTAATTCCGTTTAACAGCCAAATGGTAACACCTGGTAAAAAATGTATTATCCGGTTACTTAATGAAAGTATCAATATATTTATTATAAGTGATGCCAGTAACAAAAATCCTAAGCTGATGATTAATGAAAATGATAAAAAACGGTTGGTAAGCAGTTTAACCCACCCTTTTTTAGGCTTTGCTTTAACTCTCCAAATGATGTTTAATGAGTCTTGTATCTCCACAAAAATGCTGCTTGCGCCAATTAATAGCGTAACTATACCTATTATTACCGCTACACCTGTTTTACCCGATAGTTGCAGATGTTTAATCATATCCTGTATTTGGACTGCCGCCTCCGCTCCTACATAATTTTTTATTTGCGGATACAGATTGTTGGTGATAGCATCCTGTCCTAAAAACAGCCCGGCTAACGATATTACTAATATTAATAAAGGCGCTATTGAAAAAACTGTATAGTAAGCCAGGGATGCGCTATGCTTAAGCCCATTATCCTCTACAAAACCATCAAAGGTAGCTACAATAATTTTCCAGATCTTTTTTAAATATGTCTTGTTAATAAATCTCATACCATTGTTATAACACAAAAAAGGCAGTTTGTTTGAGCAAACTACCTTTACTATTAATATAGTGGTAATTATCGGTTAGAAACTATCAGTAAATCAAGGTCTTTATATTGAAGCGAAAAGCGCTCGGCAATGTGCTTGTTAGTGAGGTTACCCTGATAAATATATACCGCTTCGCGTATTCCTGCCTTTTGCCAGATGAGGTTCTTAACGCCCCCTTGTTCGCCTATCTCCAATAATATTGGTGCAAAAATATTGGTCAATGCGTAAGTGGCTGTACGGGCCACGCGCGATGCTATGTTAGGCACACAGTAATGTATTACATCATATTTGCGAAATACCGGATGGGTATGGTTGGTTACTTCTGATGTTTCAAAACAGCCGCCCTGGTCAATGCTCACATCAATAATTACCGAATTTGGTTTCATGCGGCTTACCGTAGCTTCGGATACAATACACGGGCTACGGCCATCTTCGGCACGTATGGCACCTATGGCTACATCGCAGGTGGTTATAGCTTTTTCTAAAACTATGGGCTGCACTACCGAGGTAAATACCCGGTTGCCAATGTTATTTTGCAAGCGTCGCAGTTTATATATAGATGGGTCAAATACCTTTACTTCGGCACCCAGCGCAAGCGCAGTACGGGCGGCGTATTCGCCTACAGTGCCTGCACCTAATATTACAATTTCGGTGGGTGGCACGCCGGTTATACCCCCAAGCATAAGGCCCTTCCCTTCAAAAACATTACTTAAATATTCGGCTGCTATTAGTATAGATGTTGCACCTACTATCTCGCTCATGGCACGAATTACGGTTAAACATCCGCCTTCATCCAATAAATGCTCAAAACATAAAGCCGTTACTTTTTTATTTAATAAAGCTTGTAAACAATCAGCTTTTAAAGTCGCCAATTGCAGCGCGGATATTAAAATTTGACCCGGCTTCATCATGGCGATTTCCTGCAAAGTTGGCGGGGCTATTTTAATGATGATGTCTGCTTCGTAAACCTTTGCCGTATCAAAAACTATTTGAGCACCTTGCTCGCTGTAATGATTATCCAAAAAGTTAGCGGCTTTGCCGGCGTTGCTCTCCAGCATAACCTGGTGGCCGTTATTAACCAATAAGGCAACTGATAAAGGGGTTAAAGCAATACGGTTTTCCTGGAAAGAGGTTTCTTTTGGGATGCCGATATAAAGTTGATTTTTTTTATTCTTTACTTCCAGCATTGATTCTTGCGGCTGCATCATTGCCTGCTTGGCAATGTCCGAGAATCCACTGTATTTCCCTGAGCTCATAATCGGTTATTTTCTGGATGATGAAGATAGTAAAATCCTGTTTAAAATTAAACTTTATCTACTGTTATCTTTCGGGAATTATCTTCCTTGGTTTCAATACTAATACGCACGTAATTATAGGGTAACAGATCGGGTATTTTATCGGGCCATTCAATAAAACAATAGGCGCCCGAATAGAAATATTCTTCGCAGCCTATATCCAAGGCCTCGTTTTGGTTTTTTAACCGATAAAAATCAAAATGGTAAATTTTATTAGGGCCGGCATACTCGTTTACAATAGAAAAAGTAGGACTGGTAATTACGTCAGTGCTACCCAACTCGTCGCACAGCGATTTAATGAGCGTTGTTTTACCAGCGCCCATGTCGCCATAAAAAAGAAATATACGAGCATCTTTAGCATAGCTAACTATTTGTTGCGCAATGGCGGGTAAATCAGGAAGAGATGAAGCATTTAGTATCACCCTGCAAAAATAATATTTTTTACTTAGGCCCGTAAGTTGCAATAGGGATGATCACTTCTTCTAACGAAATACCCCCGTGCTGAAAAGTTTCATTATAAAAGTTAACAAAGTGGTTGTAGTTGTTCGGGTATACAAAATAAGTATCCTCCTTAGCAAATACAAAGCTCGAGCTTATATGCAGTTTAGGCAACATGGCATCATGTGGATTACGGATATGGAATACGTCTTTTGCATTAAAGTTTAAATTACGGCCCTGTTTGTAGCGTAAATTGGTATTTGTGTTGCGGTCCCCAATTATTTTGCTTGGCTTTTTAACACGGATGGTTCCATGATCAGTAGTTATTACAACACGCACACGTTTTTGCGCTAAAAATTTAAGCAAGTCAAACAACGGCGAATGTTCAAACCATGATAGAGTTAATGAGCGATAGGCGGCATCATCACTTGCCAGCTCACGTATCATTTGCATATCTGTGCGGGCATGCGACAGCATATCCACAAAGTTATATACTATTACATTCAGATCATTCTTCATTAAATTACTTACGGAGTCATTTAAAGCCCTGCCCTCATCAACGTTTAATATTTTATGATAGGAGTGCTTACAATCCTTACGTACCACGCGCTGTATTTGGTCTGAAAGGAAGTTGGATTCAAATAAATTTTTGCCCCCCTCATCTTCATCATTCTGCCACATTTCAGGAAAGCGCTTTTCCATTTCTAAAGGCATCAAGCCCGAAAATATAGCATTACGCGCGTATTGTGTGGCCGTAGGTAATATGCTGTAATAAGCGTCTTCTTCTTCCAGCCTGAAATATTCAGATATAATAGTGTTAATAATTTTGAACTGGTCATACCTCAAATTATCAATCAATATAAAAAACAAAGGCCCTTTACCATCCAGCTTAGGAAATACCTTTTTCTTAAATAACTGGGTTGAATTGGTTGGTGCCGTGTCCGGATTTTTTATCCAATCCAGGTAGTTCCTCTCAATAAACTTACAAAATTGTGTATTGGCCTCCGCTTTTTGCAGCGTCAAAATTTCGTGCATACCGGCATCTTCCAATTGCTGTAGCTGCAGTTCCCAGTATATTAATTTTTTATAAACATCTACCCATTCCTGATGTCCCAAATTATCGTTAAGTGTTATGCCAAGCGTTCTAAAATCCTGCTGATAGGCCATGGTAGTTTTTTGGGTTACCAGGCGCTTATTTTCTGTCAGTTTTTTAATGGTAAGCAGTATTTGTTTGGGATGCACGGGCTTGATCAAATAATCATCAATTTTTGAGCCTATGGCATCTTCCATTAAATACTCCTCTTCATTTTTGGTTATCATCACAATTGGAACATCGCTATTGATGTTTTTTATTTGCGACATGGTTTCTATCCCGGTAAGGCCGGGCATATTTTCATCCAAAAAAACCAGATCAAAGTAATTGTTCTTAAACGTTTCAACCGCGTCGTTTCCGTTGGTTACAGTAGTAACTTTATAGCCTTTATCGTTTAAAAAAAGTATATGTGGTTTTAACAGGTCAATCTCGTCATCAGCCCATAGTATCGTAATATCCTGCATAGTATCTTTATATAATGTTATTAACTTTTCGTATTGAACTAGTTAAGTCGATATAACCCTCAAAGCACGGGTTTTGTTAGCGATATAAAAAGGAATTAACATAAATTAACAAATATAAAATACACCGTGTGTGTTAATTTAACACTTTTGCATAAGATCTGACTCGTGTTAAACAAGAAAAAAATTATAAACGACCCTGTTTATGGGTTTATAACCATCCCTACCGATCTGGTTTATGACCTGATAGAGCATCCCTATTTTCAACGCTTAAGGTATATTAAACAGCTGGGAATGACGCATTTGGTTTATCCTGGCGCATTACATACCCGCTTTCATCATGCTTTGGGTGCCATGCACTTAATGAAGCTGGCTATTGATACGCTAAAAAGCAAGGGAAACGAAATAACTGCCGAAGAGGAAGAAGCGGTTGCCATAGCCATTTTATTACATGACATAGGGCACGGACCATTCTCGCACGCACTGGAACATACAATTGTTGAGGGTATATCGCACGAAGATATATCCATGTTGCTGATGGATAAGCTGAACAAGCAATTTAACGGCAAATTAGCTATGGCTATCAGCATATTTAATGGCACCTATGCCAAAGGCTTTTTACATGAAATGGTATCGAGCCAACTGGATATGGATAGGTTAGATTATTTGAACCGCGACAGCTTTTTTACCGGCGTTTCTGAGGGTGTTATCAGTTCAGAGCGTATACTAAAAATGTTAAACATTAAAGATGGGCATATTGTAGTTGAGGAAAAGGGCATTTACTCTATAGAAAAGTTTTTAGTTGCCCGCAGGCTGATGTACTGGCAGGTTTACTTTCATAAAACAGTAATAGCTGCCGAACAATTGCTGGTTAAAATACTAACCCGTAGCCGCCAACTGGCATTAAATGGCCATGATCTGTTTGCCACACCTGCCTTAAATCATTTTCTTAAAAAAACCATCAGCAGGGATGTTTTTATAAACGAGGACCACCATATTGAAACATTTACGGCATTGGATGATACGGACATTATATCGGCTGTTAAAGTGTGGGCATTAAATAATGATTTTGTATTAGCCAAACTTTGTAAAGATTTCATCAGCCGTAAGCTTTATCACGTTGATATTACAAATGAACTGCCTGATGATAAAATCATAGCTGATCTCTCTGAAAAAGCCGTTAACAAATACGGAATTACAGCTGCCGAAGCACAATATTTTGTTTTTAAAGACATTATATTAAACAATGCTTATACCGCCGGCGATGGGTTTATACGAATACTAATGAAAAACGGAACTATAAAGGATATTACCGCGGCCAGTGACAACTCAAATTTGGAAGCACTGGCCAAAACGGTAAAAAAATACATACTTTGTTATAGCAAGGATTTGGCTTAGTTTTGACAGCTTGTTGCGTATACAACATATAATATTAACTTTTAAATTTGTCTGATGCAATTTACGGCCCAGGAGATAGCCTTTATACTAAACGGAACTGTTGAAGGTGATGCCTTTGCATCCGTTAATCAACTGGCAAAAATTGAAGAAGGCAATACCGGTTCGCTTTCATTCTTAGCTAACCCTAAGTATGAGCAGTACTTATATAGCACCAATGCTTCAGTAGTAATAGTAAATAAAGACCTGGTGCTTTCTGAACCTGTTAAAGCCACCCTGATTAGGGTAGCCAATGCCTACAGCGCTTTTTCTGTGTTGCTTGAAAAATATAATACCATTAAACTCAATAAATCAGGAATTGAACAGCCTTGCTTTATACACCCATCGGCACAAGTTGGCGAAAATGTTTATATAGGTGCCTTTGCATATATTGGTCCGCATGTGAAAATAGGTGATAATAGTAAAATTTATCCCAACACCTACGTGGCAGATAATGTTACCATCGGCTCTGATACCACACTATTTTCGGGTGTAAAAGTCTATTTTGATTGTGTATTGGGCAATAATGTCATTATACATTCGGGGGCTATTATTGGGAGCGATGGTTTTGGTTTTGCACCCAACGCAGATGGCACTTATACTAAAGTGGCCCAGATAGGAAATGTAATAGTAGAAGATAATGTAGAGGTGGGTTCGAATACAACTATTGACCGCGCCACTATGGGCTCAACTATAATACGTAAAGGTGTAAAGCTGGATAATTTGGTGCAGATAGCGCATAATGTGGAGATCAACCAAAACACGGTAATTGCGGCACAAAGCGGAATATCAGGCAGTACCAAAATTGGCGAAAACGTGGTTGTTGGCGGACAAGTTGGTATGGTAGGCCATATAAGTATTGCTAAAGGCTCGCAGTTCCAGGCGCAATCGGGCGTCGGCCGCTCAATTACCGAAGAGGGGAAAAAATGGGCCGGCACCCCGGCATTTGCTTATGGTGACAACATGCGCTCGCAGGTAATTGTACAAAAACTACCTGATTTGGAGAAAAGAGTTAGAGAATTAGAAAAAATAATTGCTGAGTTGAAAAACGGGCAATGACTATAATGCTTTATGAATATTAAACAACGTACTATAAAATCTCCTGTTTCAATAGCAGGAACAGGCTTACACACCGGCCAAAGGGTAACTATGACCTTTAACCCGGCGCCAGAGAATCATGGTTATAAGTTTAGGAGGATAGATATAGAAGGGAAACCTATTATTGATGCTGATGTTGACAATGTTACCGATACTTCACGTGGTACAACCATATCGCAAAACGGCGCCAGTGTAAGCACCGTTGAGCACGTATTAGCTGCATTGGTTGGCTTAGAAATAGACAACGTTTTGATAGACATGGATGGCCCGGAAACGCCAATAATGGATGGCAGCTCTATCCAGTTTATTGATGCGATACAGGAAATTGGCTTAATTGATCAGGAAGCTGATCGAGAGTATTACCATATCCCTTATAATATACACTATACCGAGCCCGAGCGCAAAGTTGAAATGGTTGCTATGCCTTTGGATGATTACCGCTTTACTTGTATGGTTGATTACAACTCGCAGGTATTGGGTAGCCAGCATGCCAGTATCTCCAGTATAACCGAATTTAAAAAGGAAATAGCTTCCTGTCGTACCTTTTGTTTTTTGCATGAGTTGGAAATGCTGTTAAAACATGACCTGATTAAAGGCGGCGACCTTAATAATGCCATTGTAGTGGTGGATAAAGACGTGGACGAAGAAGAGCTTGCTCATTTGGCCAAGCTATTTAACCGTAAAGATATTAGTGTAGCGCCACAGGGCATATTAAATAATATTGAACTTCGCCATCAAAATGAACCCGCCAGGCATAAACTATTGGATATGATTGGCGACCTGGCATTAGTGGGCGTGCCGCTACGCGGGCATATCATGGCAGCAAGGCCGGGCCACGCGGCTAATGTGGCGTTCGCTAAAAAAATTAAGACCTTAATAAAAAAAGAAAGAAGCCGTAAACATTATAAAGTTTACGACCCCAACATGACCCCGGTATACGATACCGTGCAGATCATGAATATATTACCGCACCGTCAGCCAATGCTAATGGTTGACAAGATTTTGGAGCTAACCAAAAGCCATGTGGTAGGGTTAAAAAATGTGACCATGAACGAGGATATTTTTCAGGGCCATTTTCCGGGGACACCCCTTTTTCCGGGTGTTTTACAAATTGAAGCAATGGCCCAAACCGGGGGTATATTAGTTTTAAATACCGTGCCTGATCCTGAAAATTATATTACCTTGTTTTTAAAGATTGAAAATGCAAGGTTTAAAGATAAGGTTGTACCGGGCGATACACTGATATTCCATTGCAGCTTATTGGCACCGATACGCCGTGGTATAGCGCAAATGAAAGGTGTGGGAATGGTAGGCAGCCGTGTAGTTGTAGAAGCGGAGCTGATGGCTCAAATAGTTAAAAAAACAAAACCTGAAACCGAAGAATAATTATGATCCAGCCGTTAGCATACATACACCCACAGGCAAAAATAGCCGACAATGTTGTAATAGAACCCTTTGTTACCATACATAAAGATGTTGAAGTTGGCGAAGGCACCTGGATAGGATCAAACTCGGTAATTATGGATGGCGCGCGCATCGGTAAAAACTGCCGCATTTTCCCGGGAGCTGTAGTATCGGCCCCACCACAGGATCTGAAATATAAAGGCGAACCAAGCACGGTTACTATTGGAGATAATACCGTCATCCGCGAATGCGTAACCCTTAATCGCGGTACCGCTTTAGATAAAAATACGACTACCATAGGCAGCAATTGCTTACTAATGGCCTATGTACACGTAGCGCATGATTGTGTTATTGGTGATAATGTAATTGTGGCCAACTCGGTACAATTGGCCGGGCATATAAACGTGTATGATTATGCTTTTATTGGCGGCGGATCATTGGTACACCAGTTTGTTGAGATTGGCGCGCATAGTATGATATCAGGCGGATCATTAGTACGTAAAGATGTGCCTCCGTATACCAAAGCGGGCCGCGAGCCATTATCATACATCGGCATTAACTCTGTTGGTTTGCGCCGCCGTGGATTTTCGGCAGCAAGTATTAACGAGATACAGGAGATATACCGTATCATATTTCTTAAAAAATATAACATGACCAAAGCTTTGGATATTATAGAAGCAGAGTTTAAACCTACGGTAGAGCGGGATGAGATCATCAACTTCGTTCAAGGCTCGCAACGGGGTATCATGAAAGGGTTTGGGAACAGTTAATCAGACCATGGTCCATGGTTTATAGACCATAGTACCTAATACTTTAATTTTGTCCATGGACTATGGACTATCGACTATGGACAAGACAAACCAAATAAAAATCACTCTCGAAAACCTTGGCCGACGTTTTAACCGCGACTGGATTTTCAGGGGGATAGATTATACTTTTAATTCCGGCGAAAGTTATGCCATATTAGGCCCTAACGGCTCAGGTAAATCAACTTTATTACAGGTTTTAAATGGCAGCCTTACGCCATCGGCAGGCACTATTAAGTTTTTTGAGGGAGGTAGCATTATTGATATTGAAAAGGTTTTTCAACACCTAAGCTTAGCGGCACCCTATCTGGAATTAATAGAGGAGTTTACACTAACTGAAATGATTGATTTTCATTTCAAGTTTAAAGCCTACCTGCCGGGCATGGATAATAACGCGGTTATTACCTTATTGAATATGCCTGCCAGCAAACATAAAATGATCCGCTATTTTTCATCGGGCATGAAACAGCGGCTTAAACTGGCGCTGGCTTTCTGCGCTGATACTTCAATGCTTATACTGGACGAGCCTACATCTAACCTGGACACACAAGGGGTTGACTGGTATTTAAGCCTTGTACAGCAATACGCCAAAAACCGTTTAACCATTATTGGTTCCAACCAACAACATGAGTACGATTTTTGTACACATCAAATCCATATTACAGATTATAAAAAATGATATTTATTTACAGCATTACCATAACTTCAGTAGGTATCATCCTGATCCTGTACGTATTGGTAAGCCTTAAAAGTATCAAACCATTAAAAAGTCAACCCATTATTTCTGACCATCCTGCATTAGCCATTATTGTAGCCGTGCGTAATGAGGAGGAGGATGTAGAAAAAGCGTTGCAAAGCCTTTGCAATATCAATTATAACAATTACCGGCTTATTGTAGTTAACGATAGGTCAACGGACCGAACAGGAGAAATATTAAGCCGGTTCAATCATCCCCATCTTCAGGTTATTACACTTACCGATCTGCCACACGGGTGGCTGGGTAAAAACAATGCCTTATATCAAGGCTACAAAAACAGCACGGAGGACTGGATGCTATTTACCGATGCCGATATTGAATTTCATCCTGATGCAATAAGCCGGGCCTTAGGCTATGTCGAAAAACACCGGTTGGACCACCTATGTGTTTTACCGGATATTCGTTCAAGATCGGCCATATTAAACAGCGTAATAGCAACATTTGGAATGATGTTAATGCTATTTACCCGCCCCTGGGATGCACGTAAACCAAAAAGGAGTGGGTCAATAGGGGTTGGGGCGTTTAATTTGGTTAAACGTACCGCATATGAGCAAGCGGGCACCCATGTAGCCATAAAGCTGAGGCCTGATGACGACCTCAAACTGGGTCAAAATATAAAAGATGCCGGGCTACAACAAGATGTATTAGGCGGCAAGGAAACTATTAGCTTGGAGTGGTATAAAAACACCGGCCAGTTTATAAATGGGCTAATGAAAAACACTTTTGCAGTGAGGGACTATAACGTATTATGGACCATTGCTGATGTATTAGCCACTTTGTTTACAATAGCGCTCCCCGTTCCTATCATGCTTATTTTTGGAGATGCCGATATCAGGATAATGGGCGGATTGTTATGGGCAACACAAATGATATATATGATAGCTACACCACCCAACAAATGGTGGTATGCTTTAATGATTCCTTTTGCCGGATTACTTATGGCTTATATCATAGCCAGATCGGCCTACATAACCCTTAAACAAGGCGGCATTTATTGGCGGGATACTTTTTATTCATTAGCTATGCTCAAGGGTAAATAACTTGCTTATTTGGCTGTAAGTACCTAATTTTGCGCCTCAAACAAAAAATTATGGCTAAAGCATCAGACATAAAAAATGGAAGCATTCTTCGTTTTAACGGAGAGTTAGTACAAGTAGAAGAATTTATACATCGCACCCCGGGAAACCTGCGCGCTTTTTATCAGGCACGCATGCGTAATGTTAGAACCGGCAAAATAGCCGAATATCGTTTCCGCACAGATGAGGAGGTTGACATTGCACGTGTAGAAACCAGCAATTATCAATATTTATATGAAGATGGCGACTCATTAGTGATCATGGATAATGAAACTTTTGATCAGCATAACGTACCTAAAGCCCTGTTTGGCCCTGCTATAAAATTTTTAAAAGAGGGAATGAATTTGATTGTTGCTTTTGAAAGCGATGAGCCTATTACCGGCCAGATACCCAATTCGGCAGAGTTAGAAATTACTTATACCGAGCCCGCGGTTAAAGGCGACACATCAACCGGTGCCATGAAAAAAGCTACCGTTGAAACCGGGGCCGAAATTAACGTACCATTATTTATTAATATTGGCGATAAAGTAAAAGTTGACACCGCCAGCGGAACTTATGTGGAACGCGTAAAATCATAAGCTGAAAAGCTATTTAAACAGAAAAGCCTCCCATGTGGAGGCTTTTCTGTTTAACAATAGAGGTGTTCCATTTTGCGTAAGTGAAACACTTTGGAACACTATTAATTTATCGATTTTAAAACCCTGTTCCAACGTACCTTGTTGAAAAAATTCGCTGTCGAATCCGTACTCATAAATGTAAGCATTGCTTTGCCAATAATATGATCTTCGGGAACGTATCCCCAAAAACGCGAGTCTAAAGAGTCATGGCGGTTGTCGCCCATCATCCAGTAATAATCCATTTTAAAAGTGTAGCTATCGGCTTTTTTGCCGTTTATTAATATATCCTTACCGTTAACGGTTACCTTATTATTTTCATAAACTTCGATAGCGCGGCGATATAACGTCAATGTTGAATCATTTAGCGCTACTGTCCAACCTTTTTTGGGTAGTTTGATGGGGCCATAATTATCCACGTTCCATTTAAATTTTTCATGATGCGGGAAGATATAAGGGTCATACATACCCGCCCGGGCAATTACCGGGGTAATACTTTTAATGTTTGAATAGCTTTTTAATTCTGCCAGGTGATCTGCAGGGATGATCATCATATAGGTATTAACATCCTTTTGTTGTAACACAGCTATATTAAAGTCATGCAATAGTTGAGGATTAATATCAACGCCATTGGTTATCACTGTGTAGGACGTTTGTAATTTTGGTGCATTTTTAGCCGCTATACCGTTGATATAAACCTGCGAGTTGACAATGCTCACCACATCGCCGGGCGTGCCCTGGCAGCGTTTAATTAAAGTGGTGCGCTCGTCAACAGGTAAACCTAAATCAGCTTCTTCGGGCTTATTAAAAACTACTATATCTTGCTTTTTTATAGAAGATAAACCAGGCAGCCTGAAATAAGGTAATTGAATCCCATCCCAATAGGTTTTAACGCCGCCAATAGTAGGCTCGGTGAACGGAATAGCCAGTGGCGTAATGGCCATACGCGGACCATAGCTGATCTTGCTTACAAATAAATAATCACCCGCAAACTGCGTTCCTTCCATTGATCCGGACGGTATCGCGTAAGCAGAAAACAGCAAGCCACGTATTACCGTAGATGCTACTAATGCAAACAAAAGGGCATCACCCCATTCGCGTAAAAATGATTTCTTTGGCTTTGGATTGGTTGTGCTTTTTTTAAAATTGATGTTCCATTTCATAATTCGGCGGTTTATTGTTTGTTAGATAATTAAACCGCCGTAAATGTTACAAATCCAGCTCCAACAATACCGGGCAATGGTCCGAGTGGCGCGCTTCCGGCAATATGGCTGCCCTCTTAATTTTATCCTCTAATTCCTTACTGGCCATGGCATAATCAATACGCCAGCCCAGGTTTTTGGCGCGGGCATTAAAGCGGAAACTCCACCAGGTATAATGGTGGGGTTCATCATTTAAATGGCGGAAGGTGTCTATAAAGCCCGATTCAATAAAGTTTTCCATCCATTCCCTTTCCTCGGGTAAAAACCCTGATGAATTAGCGTTTGATTTAGGGTTGTGGATATCAATAGGGCGGTGGCAAATATTATAATCGCCGCATATGACCAGGTTAGGGTGCTCAACTTTTAATAGGGTCAAATATTTACCAAACTCATCCAAAAACCTAAATTTAAACGCCTGCCTTTCCTCACCGCTTGAACCTGACGGAAAATAAACACTCATTACTGATACTTCATCAAAGTCAACCCTAATGTTTCTTCCCTCGCGGTCAAAATCGGGGATACCGCACCCATATTCAATATGATTTGGAGTACGCTTGGTTAATATGGCCGTACCGCTATAACCTTTTTTTTCTGCCGGGAACCAATAGTGCTGGTAGCCTAATGCTTCTACTAAATGCAGGTCGGTCAACACATCAGGCGTAGCCTTAATTTCCTGCATACAAACTACATCTGCATCAGTTGCCTGTAACCAGGCCAAAAAGTTTTTATTAATTGCCGAACGTATACCGTTAACGTTGTAAGTAATGATTTTCATAATTGTGATTTCGGATGTCGAATTTTCAATTTCGAATTTAACTTAATTTTTGAGTTGCAGTATTTTGTCCAAATGGCGACGCTCCCGTTTTTTCAGCAACTCTATTGTCATTGATACATTATCTAACGGTCGGTCTTTAGCATCCTTTTTTACCGCGGCTATGCGGTCAACCATGTCAATGCCGCTTACAACTTCGCCATATACGGTATAGTTTTGATCTAAATGCGGTGACCCACCAACAGATTTATAAATAGCGCGTTGCGATAAAGGTATTTTTCTACCCTGTAGCCTTCCCTGTTCCAGTTTATCCAGTTCTTCATCAGTAAAACGCTTACCTTCTACAATATAAAACTGGCATCCGCTTGATGCCTTGCTGGGTATATCGTCCCGCGCGGCAGCCAATACACCCCGTTTATGAAACAGGCTATCCCTAAATTCGGCAGGTACCGTATAACCCACATCACCATTACCCAATTCGGCACCTGGCTTAGCCGTTTTTGAATCCGGGTCGCCGCCCTGTATCATAAAGTTTTGTATTACTCTATGAAACAAGGTGCCATTATAAAAGCCTTTTTTAACCAGTTTAATAAAGTTATCCCTGTGCTTTGGAGTTTCATTATATAAGCGAATTATACAATCGCCATAAGCTGTTTTTATCCTTACATAATAGTTTGGCTTGGCCGTAGCTGTTAGGGTTAAAAATAAAATAACTATGGTTAAAAGCCTTTTCATATCAGTTCATATCTTCTGCGGGTAATTCAGTTTCAAAGTATTCAATTATTAATGATTTTAAAACCATTTCCTGTTCCATTAAGGTATAATTAGGTACCGTTTTTACCAGTTTCCAATGCGGCCAACCATCCTGGTCCAGGCCTTCCAACTCATAAAAACCCATCAAGCTAAATAGCTTGCAGGTGGCAATATGCATCAATTCTTCCTTTTGGCGCTTGGTAAACTTTTGCGGACCCTGCCCCAGTTCCTGCACCCCAATTAAAAACAATAATACTTTTATATCTGGCTTTTCGTTATCAAAATCGGTGGCTATCCGCTCCTGTAACGCGCTAAATTTTAAATTAATTTGTGCCGGTGTCATATCAGCAAATATACAGGTTTAGTCACCTTCAAACATGCACTTCTTTAATCTGACGTTTGGATTTAAATTTTAACACTTGCTTAACATATAAATCCCTATTTTTGCCATAATCTATTGGGATTTGAAACAAAATAAATTAAATATTATATGCTCATGGCTGTTTTTGCTCTGCTTTATTGCGGGCCAATACACCGTTACTATTCACCAGCATAATATTTTAAAGCAAAACCAACGCACAGCCGGTATTGCGAAACATAACCAAGACCCTACAACTACCCTGCAAGAAAAATGTTACCTGTGCGATGCCATGCATCATACAAACATGGTGTTAAACAACCCTTCCTATTACCACCCAATTGTAATTACTAACCATGTTTTTAGGGTTGGCGATTATAATTTTAAAAGTATCGCGCTTATTCTTGCTGCCGGACGCGGTCCGCCTGTATTTTATTCTGCATGCTAACTTAGCGGCATTGATTCATTATTGAATTGCTTTTCTCAGGACGATATCCTTCCTGAATTATTCATCCATTTTATGTTTTAAAACGCTGTTATGCTAAAGAATAACTCGTTTAATATTATTAGTTATCATGAAAATCAAGCTCAAATTATTCGCTTTATTATATATGCTTTGCCTTGCCGTAGTTTCAAGCGCGGCCAATACAAATATATCAGACTTGAAAGGTACAGTAACCGATGCCAAAACCAACCAGCCTATTCCAGGCGCTACTGTTTCAATACCGCAATTACGTTTAAATATAGTAACTGATGTCAACGGTAAATTCTCATTCACTTCACTGCCACCACAAGGCCGATATGTAATAGAGGTAAAATATATTGGCTATCAATCTATTGTAAAAACCATTGACTTAGCATCGGCTGAAGCGCTGAACATTGCATTAACCCCAAGTATTTCTGAAATACACGAGGTTATTATTACCGGTACACCCATTGCTTCAACCAATAAATCAAATAGTACATCGGCGGCTGTGGTATCCAGAAATGAATTACTGGTACCCGCAGGAAACCTGATTGATGCGCTCGCCAGGCAGGTGCCCGGTGTAAGCCAAATTACTACCGGTCCGGGTATTTCAAAGCCTATTATACGCGGGTTGGGTTACAACCGTGTAGTGACCATTAACGATGGTGTAAAACAACAAGGCCAACAATGGGGCGATGAACATGGCATTGAACTGGACCAAAACGCCGCCGACAGGGTAGAAGTATTACGCGGCGCCGCTTCGCTGCTATACGGATCAGATGCTATTGGTGGGGTAATTAATGTTTTGGAGCCATTAGTGCCGCAATCGGGCAAGGTAAAAGGGGAGTTTTTATCTAACTATTCTACCAATAATGGTTTAACCAGCAACTCGCTGATGCTTACCGGAAATAAAAATGGTTTGGTTTGGCGCGGACGCGGATCATACCAAAACGCCGGCAATTTTAAAACTCCCGATGGCTATTATATTAACAGCGGTTATAACAATACCAGTTTAAGCGGGATGCTGGGCCTCAATAAAAAATGGGGATACTCGCACCTTAATTTTTCTTATCTTAAAAATAACATCGGCTTTCATGAAGCTGAGCCCGGTGATGAATTATATACTACCGACCAAACCCGTACGCTTGATTTCCCCCGCCAGGATATACGCCATTATAAACTGGCTTTAAATAACAACATTGTAATTGGCAATAGTACTTTAAAGCTTGATCTGGGCTATCAAAAAAATCAACGGCGCGAATTGGATAGTGCCCTTCCATCATTATTTTTTGATATGAATACCTATTCGATAGACGCCAAGTATTACCTGCCCGAAAAAAATGGATGGCAGCCTTTACTGGGCTTTAGCAGCAGTAACGAAGTGAGCCGCAACAAGGGCGAAAATGTGCTGATACCGGAATATGATCGCTTTTCGGCTGGTGCTTTTGTTTATGTTAAAAAATCATGGGAGAAAAATACCTTTAATGCGGGCCTTCGATTTGATCATATTAATAATGATGGTAAAGCATTTGAGCAAGGCGGCACACCCATATTCCCTGGCTTTAAAAACAGGTTTAGTAATGTAAGCGGCGCTTTAGGGTATACGCATGTATTTAATGATGCCCTGAACTTTAAAGCCAATGCCGGTTCGGCATTCCGTGCGCCCAACCCTGCCGAATTAGGATCAAACGGAGCGCACGAGGGCACAACCCGTTTTGAAATAGGCAACCCTAACCTTAAAGCCGAAAGAAGCTACCAGGCTGACGCTACATTGGAATTTGGGCATAGCGTGGTTACCGGAAGCATTGGTGTTTATGAGAATTATATCAATAACTACATATACGCATCCGGCGCACAAGGCGATCAAACTGTTATCCCTGATGATAATGGCAATCCACAAACATTTGATGTTTATCGTTATGGGCAGGTGAATGCCAATTTATACGGATTAGAAGGTAGCCTTAACCTGCACCCTACAGAATTTATACATTTGGATAACACCTTTAGCTATACCCACGCGCAAAACACCTCGTTTAACAAACCCTTACCGCTTATACCTGCAGGGGTTATACATAACACCATAAGGTTTGAGCCAAAAGTTAAGGGCTTAAATGATTTTTACTTTTATGCCGGGGTAGATAACTATTTTAAGCAAAATCGCATTGATGCCACATTTGAAACCAGTAATAATGCCTATACTTTACTCAACGCGGGTATTGGCACTACTGTACATTTGGCGGCACAGGCTTTAAAAGTATATGTAGCAGCCTCTAACTTAACCGATAAACGCTATTATGATGCTTTAAGCCGCTTAAGGCCGGGCAGGTTGGCACAAACAGATCCAACTTTTGGGGTTTTAAATCCGGGGCGTAATATTACGTTTGGTGTTTATTTGCCGTTAAGTTTATAGCCATTAACAGCACACGTGCATATTTAGCGCGTGTTGCTTTTATGCTTGTATAATACCTTGCTAATGTGTAAGTTGTAGGCTAAATTATTACTCATGGCCGAAGCTGCTGTTCAAACAAAAAAGCGAATAGATTCGATTGATATTTTACGCGGTATAGTAATGGTTGTTATGGCACTTGACCATACCCGTGATTTTTTTACCTTCAGCAGTTCCGATCCAACTAATCTTAAAGTGGTATCATCCGCTTTATTTTTAACCCGCTTTATTACCCATTACTGTGCAGCTACCTTTGTTTTCCTGGCCGGCACCGGTGCCTATTTATCTCTTAGCAGGGGTAAACATAAACATGAAGCATCTAAATTTTTAATAACACGCGGCCTTTGGCTAATATTCCTTGAGCTAACAGTTATACACTGGGCATGGGGTGGCGATACTTTTTTACAGGTAATTTGGGCTATAGGCGTTAGTATGATCGTATTGGCACTATTAATACACCTGCCGAAACCCATTATTTTACTATTTGGGTTGGTGCTTATTTTCGGTCATGATCTGTTTGACAAAGTTGATATTGCTAAATTTACTAACGAAGGGAAAACTTTATGGATATTTTTACATCAGCAGGGACAGGCCCATCTTTGGGGGAATAATTCTGTTTTGGTATTATACCCACTTATTCCGTGGATAGGGGTTATGGCAACCGGCTATTGCTTTGGCACCCTGTTTACCATTGATGCCGCCAAAAGAAAAAAATGGTTACTTATATTGGGAATCTCGGCCATTGCCTTATTTATAATTATCAGAAGTTTTAATTTTTATGGCGACCCCGCCTTGTGGACCGAACAATACAATTTACACCGCACCATCCTATCATTTATAAACGTATCCAAGTATCCGCCTTCGCTGGATTATTTATTAATTACACTTGGGCCAGGAATGCTAATGCTGGCTTATTTAGAAGATAAAAACAACAAACTGACTGATATTTTTGTAGTGTTTGGACGGGTGCCCTTGTTTTATTATATCCTACATATATACCTGATACACCTCATGGCTATTATTACATCAAGCATTACGGGCACAGATAATAATTTCAGCCTACCCGTTGTTTATTTATTTTGGATAGTTGCGGTTACTATTTTATACTTCCCAAGCAGATGGTTCATGAAGTATAAAAAGGAACAAAAAAAATGGTGGTTAAGTTATTTATAAGAATTTACTTTTTTCCATCTCGGCCCATATTTGATCGCTTATGGATCGCATACCTTTATCCGACGGATGATCGGCTATGCCTGGATTGGTATACATACCCAGTGCAAAGTTTGACAGGTCATTTTGTAAGGAAAGAAGAGATATATAGATACTATGGCGGCTCATTACTGTATTAGCCAAATTGTGATTAGGCCAAACTGAACCTGCCGCAAGTATTTTAACTCCTGTATTGTTTACTTTTAAGTAGCTCAATAACTCAACATATTTTGCTTCAAACAATGCAGCTTCATTTTCTCGCAATACATTCTCACCAATTCTTAATATGATAATATCAGGTTTAGCATCACGATAAGCTTGCAGTTTGTTAAAATCATAGGTGTCAAACTCCCTTTCAAACTGGGCAATATTTACTGCGTCAACTGTTGTATTGATATTTAGTGCTTTTAAACGGGCTGTTAGCAAATGCACAAAATCTTTCTCTACTGTACTGGCCGCCATGCCACAGGCACAATTCCATCCTTCTGATGGGTTTGCCGGGGCATAGGTAATGCTATTACCCAATATTAAAACTTTATGAGAAATTGAAGGGTCGGGCACTTTTTTAACTTCCTTTTTGCTGCATGCAAATAAAAACCACGGCAGAAAAAAAATTAAGTACCTAAGTAAATTATTCCTCATCCGGCTGGCGATCTTCTTTGCTTATCTTATCAAAGATCTTATCCATACGCTCTACATATTCGCTGGTATCGTCAATAAAAAACTCCAACTGTGGTATTATTCTCACCTGGTCTTTTATGCGGCTGCCCAGTTTATAACGTATTTCAGAAGCGTGCAGCTTTACTGTTTGCAATGCCTGCAACGGATTTACCGCGTTAAAAAAACTTAAAAATATACGTGCTATAGCCAAGTCGGGCGTAACCCGTACTTTGGTTATAGTTAAAAGAGTATTGGGCAGATAGTTCATACCTTCCCGCTGAAATATGGCGGCCAGATCCTGCTGTAGTACCCCGGCAAATTTTTGTTGACGTTTTGACTCCATAGTAAATTTATTAACGCCGATATGGCAAATGAGTTTTTATTTTTTACCCGCAAAGCTAATATAGCAAAAGCTCCACACTTTTATTAATTAATTACAGCTTACCGGGATTTCTTTAGATATTTTAATAACCTTGTAAACTACCAATGTACTGTCAAACGCCATATTAGCGTCTCCTTTAACAGATGGCACCTTTTCGCCGGTTACTTCAATATAAACCGGTACATAGGGTTGTTCTGAAACCACTAATTTAGAATACTCCAATTCCAGTTTATTTGAACTATCAACTACCCAAAATGTTGTGGCTCCATTACAATCCTTGAATGACCTGTCTTCGGCACCAAAGCTGTACATCCCTTTATATATTATGGGTTGGCTAGTTTTCTCTTTAGGCTTTTCTTTACATGCCGGGAAGAAAAAAAATGCTGAAACCAATAAAAAAAGCAGCTTATATAATTTCATAAAACAAATTTATAAATCCTGTTTAATATCATCCAGTCCTTTAATACTTAATTGCGCACTTATAGCTGATGCTACAACGGATATTATTCCTACTGTTAAAAATACAAGGCCAAAATCGCTCAGTTTCATATCAATAGGGTATGCATCAATTACGCTCATTTTTCCGCCCATTTTTATCAGGCTAAAACGTTGTTGTAATATACAAAATGTTACGCCTAATATCATGCCCGCTATACAACCTACCAATGATATCAGCATGCCTTCACAAAAAAATATACCTTTTATTATTTGCTTATTAGCCCCAAGGCTGGTTAAAACAGCAATGTCTTTCTTCTTATCAATAACCAGCATAGTTAATGTGCCTATTATATTAAATATTGCTATGATCAATACAAACGTAAGGATCATGAATATAGACCATCGCTCAAAATTTAAAGTCTTATAAAGCTCAATATCCTGTTGTGCCCTATTTTTAACCGTAAACCTGTCGCCTATTTTGTCTTCAATTTCCTCTTGAACGACATCCAGGTTTGTACCCGGTTTATAATTAAGCTCGATAGAGGAAACATCCTCTGGTTTATCCAAAAGCTGGCGCAGGAAACTAATAGGCACTACAACTATATCATCAAAGTCCTGCTGAATAGAAAACACGCCTGAAGCGTAAATATTATCACTATTAAACTGAGCTAACGGGTCAGGTGAATTGACTACTACATGTTTTGGCGACAATATATTCAAGGGCAGAAACTCATTGTTGATATCCATGCCCAAACTGGACTGTACAGAAGTTCCTATTACTGCATAACCTCTACCATTACTTTTTAGTGTAAATGATCCGTTTTGGATAATACTATCTAATTTAGTGTTGCGCAAAAACTCATCGCTCACACCTTTTACGGTGGCTATATAAGTACGTCTTCCATACTTGATTAGTGCCCGCTCCTGTAAAACTTCCGTGAATGAAAACAACCTGGCATCCTTATGCAGGTTGCTAAAATAGGGGGTATTGGGGTCGAACGTTTTTCCTATTTGTGCCTCAATTTTTATTTCCGGTGTAAAATTACTGTACAGAGACAGGATGACTTTTTCGAAACCGTTAAATACCGATAATAATATAACCAGGGCCGCGGTGCCAAACAATACGCCCATCATTGATATACCCGAAATAATATTTATAGCGTGCATTTTTTTGCTCGAAAACAGGTAACGCTTTGCTATATATATGGACGTGTTCAATAGAGTTATATATTTTAATATTGTTGGATAATTTACTTAAAAAATGGATTGTGTTTCTTCTCAAAACCAATGGTGGTTTCGGGGCCGTGCCCGGGGTATATCGTACAGGTATCAGGCAGGGTAAATAGTTTATCTTCTATATTTTTTATCAATTGATTATAGTTGCCGCCGGGTAGGTCTGCGCGCCCTATGCTGCCTCTAAATAGTACATCGCCGCCTATCAACAGGTTTGCATTGGCATCATAAAAACAAAGATGGGCGGGTGAATGCCCCGGAGCAAAAATTAAGGTTAAAGTAGTATTGCCAAAAGTGATGTTCCCGCTTTCCGGTAAAAAAACCTCCGGCGAAGGCGAAACCTCATACCTGAAACCCATAGCCGGTGCATAGGCTACAACGGCCTCCAAAACATCCAGCTCGCCTTTATTAAACTGTGGCTTTAAGCCGTACTGATCAAATATAAATTTATTACCCAGCACATGGTCAATATGGCAATGGGTGTTAAGCAATAAAACAGGCTTTAAATGATTGTCTTTTATAAAATTTACAACGGCATTTTGCTCGGCAGCAGTGTACATTCCAGGGTCAATAATAACACACTCGCCGGTTTCATCATATAAAATATAGGTATTTTCCTGGTATGGATTATTCTCAAAACGTTTAACAGTAGACATATTATGCTGCTTTATTTCAATACGTCAAAAGTAAGAATATATATTCGCCAAAGCTATTTAAGGCAAATCACTCCCATTGGCAAAAGTGTCGCCTTGTCGCAGGTCGCCGGTATCATACCCTTTTTTAAACCAGTACATCCTTTGCGCGCTGGTACCATGCGTAAAGCTATCCGGTGTAACACGACCCTGTTGCTCCTGCTGCAGGCGGTCATCACCAATTTGATTGGCGGCGTTTAATGCCGATTCCAGGTCGCCGGGTTCAATAATAATATTGTTATGGCGGCTTTTGTTGGTATAATGCATCCATATCCCTGCATAAAAATCCGCCTGTAGTTCTAACTTAACAGATAGCTTATTATACTCCGTTTCGCTCATTTGTTGCCTTGCCGCGTCCATTTTTGCTGATGTCCCTAATAGATTTTGTACATGGTGCCCCACCTCATGTGCTATAACATAGGCCGCTGCTGCCTCGCCCGGCGACTGAAACCTGTTTTGCAATTCGTCAAAAAATGAAATATCCAGGTAAACCTTGCTATTGGCCGGGCAATAAAACGGCCCGGTAGCTGATGAGGCAAAACCACAGCCTTCAGCATCAACACCTCCGGTAAAAAAGTGCAATATAGGGCGATCATATTTTTGGCCGGCTTCTGTAAACAAGCTATCCCAAACCACAGCAGTACCTTCAAATATTACCCGGGCAAACTGCTCTTCGCGGCTTTGGCTGCTGCCGGGTTGCGTGTTTATCTGCTCGGTATTTTGGCTTACATTTAATAACTGCGATGGATCGATCCCAGTAAACATATAGATCACTGCACCTATAAGCCCTAAAATGCCGCCGCCTGCCAGCAACCCACGGCCACTGCTGCTGCCTGTTTCTACATCGTTACTTTCTCGTCCGCCAAACCATTTCATAGTGTTGTTTTTTGTTTAGTTAACAGGATTAGTTTTAGTATTGTTTGATGACAGTATACTACAATTAACTATCGGCTAATGCGTTCTGTTATTTTGTCAGTATAAATAACAATAATAAGCTAAAATAGCTATCGGAACACTTTTTGAATGACCTTATTAAAGATAATTTATTATGGATCACTTAGGATTAATATTAGGATATATAAGTAATGGCTCGGCATGGCTACTGATGATCGGTATCGCTTTAATAAGCTTTGCTGTACAGTGGCGCTTTAAAAGCAAATTCAAACAATATTCGGAGATCGGCTTGCTATCCGGCCTTTCGGGTAAAGATGTGGCCGAGCGTATGCTAAAAGATAACGGCATTTACGATGTACAGGTAATATCTGTTGAAGGACAGCTTACAGACCATTACAACCCCGAAAACAAAACCGTTAATTTAAGCCCGGATGTTTATCATAGCCGCAGCGTAGCAGCTGCATCTGTGGCAGCACACGAGTGCGGACACGCGGTACAACACGCCCGTGCTTACAGCTGGTTAACATTCCGTTCGGCTATAGTGCCTATTATTAACGTGGCTTCTACCTTAGTACAGTGGACATTATTTATTGGTGTTATGTTGTTATTCATGGCCAACAATCCTTACGTACTGGGTATAGGCGTAGCCGCGTTGGTGTTGGTAACTTTGTTTAGCTTCATCACCCTGCCGGTTGAGTTTGATGCCAGCCAGCGCGCGTTAGCCTGGTTAAACAATAACTACACCGTTATGCAAACCGCCGAAGAACATGAGCAAGCTAAAGACGCCCTATGGTGGGCCGCTATGACCTATGTAGTAGCCGCGTTAAGCGCCTTAGCTACTTTGGTTTATTATGCTTCGATGTTATTTAATAGGAGAGATTAATCCCTCCAGTCCCTAAAGGGGGAGCTTTTGAAACATCGCTTGCCTTATAATATATAAACAAAAGCCCTCGTTTTTCTAACGAGGGCTTTTTATGTGGTCTCCAAACTCCCCCTTTAGGGGGTTGGGGGGCTTTAATTCAACCTATAAGGCGCTATTAAATAAAACTCAGGGATTTGTACGTTGAACAAGGCATTATCAATTAGGCGGGTCATTTGATATTCGCCTTTCATGCTGCCCATATCTGTTTTTAAATTACAGCCTGATACATATTCGTGCGAGTGGCCCGGCTCAATAACGGGTTGTAAACCTACTACACCTTCACCCTCTACTTCGCGCTTAGCTCCGTTTGAGTCAAATATATACCAGTGCCTGCTTAGTAAACGTACCGCGTATGTGCCCATATTTTCAATGTTCACCTTATAAGCAAACATAAAATGGTCGTTTGACGGGTTGGAATACTCCGGCTGATAAATGGTTTCTACTGAAACCTTAACACCTTCTGTTATATAAGTAACCATGTATTTGGTAATCGTTTAATTCAAATATATAGCATCTATTTAAAAATCATGCCATTATAGGGACATAATTTTTGCCAATCTATACTTTTTTTACAAAGATGTGGGATAAAGGCTACTAAATTTCTATAGCTGAGGCTATTTGATTAAACCTGGGCTCATGCTCTATTTCCTGCAAAATAAAGTCAAGTTCGTCAAATGTGCCGGCCGTAACTAATTTCATGCGGTACTCTTTAAAATTATCTATCCCTTTAAAATAGTTGGCATAATGGCGGCGCATTTCAAATACTCCTGTTTTTGGGCCCTTCCATTCAATAGACTTTTGCAAATGCGTTTTACAAGCATCAATACGTTCGGCCATAGTTGGTTTATCTAAATGCTGGCCGGTTTTAAAGTAATGCTTTATCTCGCGAAAAATCCATGGATAGCCAATGGCAGCTCTTCCTATCATCATACCATCTACACTATACTCCATGCGCCAGGCAGCAGCCTTCTCCGGCGAATCAATATCACCATTGCCAAAAATGGGTATCTCAATATTCGGGTTCTTTTTGATCTTGCTTATCAATGTCCAGTCGGCTTCACCTTTATACATTTGCGATCGGGTGCGGCCATGTATGGTTAAAGCTTTAATGCCTACATCCTGTAAGCGCATAGCAACCTCTTCAACGTTTTTGGTGTTATCATCCCAGCCGAGACGGGTTTTTACGGTTACAGGTAAATGGGTAGCCTCAACAACCGCTTTGGTCATCGCTACCATTTTATCAATATCCTGCAGCAAACTGGCACCCGCACCTCGGCAAGCTACGTTTTTTACAGGACAGCCGTAGTTAATATCTATCAGATCAGGGTTGGCTTGTGATGATATAGCCGATGCTTCGCGCATGTGCTCAATATCACTGCCAAATATCTGTATGCCTATAGGGCGCTCGTATTCAAATATGTCCAGCTTTTTACGGCTTTTTGCCGCGTCGCGGATCAATCCTTCAGACGAGATAAACTCGGTGTACATCATATCTGCGCCATGCTGTTTGCATACGTAACGGAAAGGCGGATCGCTCACGTCTTCCATCGGTGCCAGCAGCAGCGGGAACTCTCCTAAATCAATATTTCCTATTTGTACAGACATCCTTATCTTTATCCACTGCAAAAATACGTATTTTAACACAAATGACCACAAATCAGCGCAAGCAACCCTCTCCGGCTATTCAGCTGATCTTATTTATTGGCATTGCCGTCGGGGTTATGATGATAGGGTACCTGTTAGGGGTATTGGCAATATTTGCTGTTTATGGACTGGAAACCTTAATGCAATTGGCACAATTAAACTTAACTAACCCTGATACTATTAATGCTTTATGGATATTGCAGGTTGTAAGTACTACTATTCCGCTATTTATTGCGCCTGTGCTTTTTGCCAAAGTTATTGTTAAAGAACCCCAGGAATATTTGAGGCCCACATGGAGCTTTCCACCCGTATTATTGGTGCTGGTTTTTTGCATCATGTTCATATCATCGCCCCTGATCGAATTTTTGGCTAATATCAATCAAAAAATGTCGTTCCCTCCATCATTAAAATTTATATATGATTGGATGCGCGAAAAGGAAGATGCCGCCCAAAAGCTAACCGGCATACTATTACAGATGAAAACGGTTGGCAGTATGATCAGAAATGTCATCATAGTGGGCCTGCTCACCGCCATTGCCGAGGAATTTATGTTTAGAGGGGTTATACAAACCATTTTTACCCGCTGGACCAAAAATTATCATGCCGCTATATGGATTACCGCCATATTATTCAGCAGCTTTCATATGGAGTTTTTTGGCTTTTTACCCCGGTTGATGTTGGGTGTAGTTCTGGGTTATTTTGTAGCATGGGGCGGCAGTATATGGCCGGCAGTTTGGGGGCATTTTATTAATAACGGCACCGCTGTAGTGGTAACCTATTTATATCAGCATAAAAAAATAAAAGTAAACCCGGACGACCAGCATATGTTTAATTATGTCGCCTATATAATTAGCCTGATAATTGTATTATTTTTACTATTTATGTATAAAAAACTGGCAACAGAAAAAACGTAAATACAGGCAGGTTAAATGGAAAAAGACTGGATCAAAATTTTTACTTCTTCAGATTTTTACCGGTCAGAAATTGTAAAGCAAGTGCTTATTGAAAACCAGATAGACGCCGTTTTACTAAATAAGCAGGATTCATCATACCGCACTTTTGGAGTCATTGAAGTTTATATACACCAGGAAGATTTTAGCAAGGCTGTGGAAATAATGGCCCTGAACCAACTTTAAACTATGAAATTACGCGCCATAACCGGGTTCTTTTTTATTATTGTGATGCTGGGTTCTGTTTTATTAGGACCATATGTATTTGATATATTTTATTTAGTGCTAAGTGTTTTTTGCTTATGGGAGTTTTATACCAACGTTAAAAAAAGCGGCACTAACCCTAACTGGATAACCGGTATAACCAGCGGGATTTTGATCTATTCTGTTTATGCTATTATAACGCACCATCACGATTCCTTCCATGCTAAATTACCGGCACTATTGCCTGTAATACTAAGCACTATATTTATACAGGAACTTTTTAAAAAACACGAAAAGCCTTTTACTAATGTAGCCTATACCTATCTGGGTATATTTTTTACAGTGGTGCCGTTTACCTTTTTTCATCGCTTAGGTTATGTAAACAGTGCTTTTAACTTTCACTACCCGATGGCATTTTTATTAATGCTGTGGACCAATGATACCGGTGCCTATTTAGTGGGCACCAAATTTGGTAGAACAAAATTATTTGAAAGGCACTCGCCAAAAAAAACCTGGGAGGGCTTTATAGGCGGTGTATTGATTACAGCCGGTGCGGCTTTTATTATCAGTAATTACTTTGTAGACATTACAGTAACGCACTGGATAATTATGGGTGTATTAATTAGCTGCTTTGGTACTACAGGCGATTTGATAGAATCTATGTTTAAACGCAGCATCAACATCAAGGACTCCGGCGGCTTATTACCCGGACACGGCGGCCTGCTTGACCGTTTTGATGGCCTGCTTATTGCTGCCCCAGTTGTGTACGCTTATTTATACTTCATTACAAATTCGTAGTTTTGCATTAAATTAATACCAAATGAAATTTCATAAAGAAGGATATACCTCAATGGCACTTTGCATTCTGTTCATATTTGTACTGAATGCATTTATACAATTTTACTTCCCTACCGCCTTTTTTGTGAAGTGGTTGATCTATATTTTATCCTTTGCCTTATTTGTTACTATCCTGCAGTTTTTCCGCAGCCCGGCAATTACTATAGCTAAAGACGAAACTCAAGTGCTTTGCCCTGCTGATGGTAAAGTGGTGGTTATTGAAGAGGCTGACGAAACCGAATATTTAAAAGACAGGCGCATACAGATATCTGTTTTTATGTCGCCTATAAACGTGCATATTAACCGTAACCCTATAAGTGGGGTGGTTAAATATTTTAAATATCACCCGGGCAAATACCTGGTAGCATGGCACCCTAAATCATCTACCGAAAATGAGCGTACTACGGTAGTTACCGAAACCAGTACGGGCATACCGGTTTTGTTCCGCCAAATTGCAGGCGCATTGGCCCGCCGTATTGTTTGGTATGTAAAAGAAGGTGATGTGGTAGAACAAGGCGATGAGTTTGGCTTCATCAAATTTGGATCAAGGGTTGACATCTTTTTACCGTTAGGTACCAAAATCAATGTTGAGTTGGGCCAGGTTGTTAAAGGCGGTAAAACCGTATTAGCCGAGTTGCCTGCAGCTAAACCAACACCCACCAAAAAGGTTAAAGAAAAAACTGCTTAATTTTTTTTGAGCGATTGGTTACCACCATCGCTGAATATTATCGTCTTTTTTAGGCTCAGGGGCTTTTCTTGGCGGAGCAACGGGTAATTTTTCCTCTGGTTCTTCCTGTATAATTTGTTCGGCTGCGGGTATTGGTGGGGTAGCCTGTTTAGGTTCTTCCTTTTTAAAAGGTTCAATTTCTTTAACCGTTTCCGGCTCAGGTAACGGTTGTTTGGATTGTGGCTGAACGGCCTGGGCAGGAGGTGGAGTAACTAATTCCTTTTTGGACCCGGCTATTGTTGCCGGTTTATCTAATGCCTCGTCCTTAGAGTGTTCATCTAAAGATCTTGCCTCCGCATATTCTTCAGCGGTATGCTTTTTAATTCGGCTTGCCAAAGTTGTAGCCGCCGCTTTGTCTTCGCCAATAGTAATAGCGCCATTAACCACGGCGCCCGGCTCAATGCAGATATCGGTAGCCCTTATTTTACCTTTTATTATGGCGGTTTTGGTTATCTCCAGCAACTCGGTTGCTGATATATTACCGCTGACAGTACCGCTTATTACGCAATGTTTTCCGCAGATATTGCCTGCTAATTCCCCATCTTTTTCAATAAATATATTTTCGGAGCAAAACAGGTTGGCTGCTAATTTTTGGTCAAGAAAAATCACCTTGTCAGACAAGTAATCATTTCCTTCCCTCACCAGCCCATTAATATTACTCAAAGAGTTTATTACAGGCTTTTGCGGCGTTTTCCTGAAAAATTTCAGCATTTACTGTTGTTGTTGTTCGCCGGCAAAACGGGTTACTACAGTTGTAGAGTTGCCAATATCAATACCTATTGATGATTTTTCCAAACCACCTGAAATACGTAATGAATTAAGCGCATAACCTTTACTTGCCAAAGCAGCAGGGTCATTTACCACTTCAATTTGTGTAATATCACCAAACTCGGCCTTAAAGCAATCTACCAGGTCCTGGTAATACATACCGCCACCGCATAAGTAAATTTTGTTGGCGCGCATTAAGTTTTTATCGGTAATAACATTACGCAGGTTGGGCGAAATAACCTCGTTGTAGTATGATTTTAAAGCGTTTTTGCGGATCTCTCTTACATCAACATTTTTCTTATCGATAAATAAGTGCCCTTTTTGGAAGGCTTCATCCAGGGTATGTGCTGTTCTCAAGTCCAAATAATGGCTTTTTGAAAGCTCATTGATCATATAATTGATAGCGTAGCGTAAGCCATGGGTACTTATCATACTTTGCTCAACAACGCCAGAATCCATACTTAATACAGACTCAAACGTACCGAAACCACAACTTAATATAAAGAAGTTACCTGTTGCTTTTTCTTCACCTTTACGCAAGGCTATCGAACATCCTACAATCTCAGGGATAACATCTACATTTTTAACATCCAGTATAACCGTTTTTTTACCCGAACCCCCGTAAGTTGATGTATCGTGGTCAATAATATGCGTTTTCCTTAACTCTTCTGTCGCGGTATCTTTGTAGATGCGGTAAGTTGCATAAGGGAAACCGGTAGTGATCGTTAGTGGTTGCTCCACATTATCAGCCACTAATAGCATAGCCGCCTTAACCAATAATTGGTAATCCAAGTCATTTGGCGATGAATTGATCAGTTTATGGGGAGCCTGTCCTTCGTAAAGCGCCAAATTGCCGCAAATGTACCATTGATTATTATGAAATACCTTCAGTCCGTTCAGTAAATCTGCAGATGTGTTATTCAACGCAGAATTGTTGTTCTCAATTAAACTGGAAAAAGATTGCGATAGTAACATACAATTATTTTATTAAGGTTCTTATACGGTTATAATTCAACTGCTATTTATAGTTATTTTAGTTTGTAACCACCTAAAACACGTGAAAATACATTTTATAAATGACAATATATATATTATTACCTTTCAGCAGCAATAATTTTTAAAATTACAGCATTTATATGCATAAAAAAAGCCTTACTGAAAAACAGAAAGGCTCTTTTTTTATAAGGTTGTAATTAAACTCTTTTTGATTTGATACGGGCTGCTTTACCGGTAAGGGCACGCAGATAGTAAAGTTTGCTGCGGCGTACTTTACCGTGGCTATTTACTTCAACCTTTTCAATATTAGGGGAATTGGCAGGGAATATACGCTCAACGCCAATACCGTTTGAAACTTTACGTACAGTAAATGTTTCAGAAACACCAGCACTATTACGCTGAATAACAACACCCTGGTAAACCTGGATACGTTCTTTGTTTCCTTCTCTGATTTTATAATGTACGCTCACAGTATCACCCGCCTTAAATGACGGAAACTTATTAACTGTTACTGTTTGCTCTTCTACAAATTTTACTAAATCCATGATTTTAAGCTGTTAAAGCGACTTTTAGCTCCCTAAAAATCGGATTGCAAGTATAGGGATTTTTTTTAATAATAAAAAGTTGATTTTAAAAATTTCAACAAATTATGATTTGTTAACAAATTTGCTGTAGAGACGGAGTACTTTGCGTCCCTAATCCAACATATCCGGCCGGCGTTGCCTGGTACGCTCCAACGCCTGGTCATGGCGCCATTTTTCAATATCGCCGGCGTGGCCACTTAATAATATGTCGGGCACTTTATGGCCGTTCCAATCGGCAGGTCGGGTGTAAACCGGGGCATCCAATAAGCCATCCTGGAAAGAATCAGACAGCGCCGAAGTTTCGTCAGACAGCACACCTGGTATCAACCTTACTACGGCATCTACCAGTACCGCTGCTGGCAGTTCGCCGCCAGACAGTACATAATCTCCAATTGATATCTCGCGGGTCACAAACAGGTCGCGTATACGTTGATCAATACCTTTGTAATGCCCGCAAAGGATAATGATATTTTTTTTGATAGATAACTGGTTAGCTATTGGCTGGTTCAACGTCTCTCCATCCGGCGACATGAATATGATCTCATCGTACTCCCGCTCGGCTTTTAATTTTGCTATACAGGCGGCAAATGGCTCAATGGTCATTACCATGCCGCTGCCGCCACCATAGGGGTAATCGTCCACGCTTTTTTGTTTGTTGGTAGCATAGTCGCGAAGGTTATGCACCACTATTTCGGCAATGCCCTTTTTTTGCGCACGCTGTAAAATAGAGTGTGCAAAAGGACTTTCCAACAAACCCGGCAAAACGGTAATGATATCAAAACGCATGGTGCAAATTTAGAGATTAGTTATTGGAGATTAGAGATTAGTTTTATGAGCACTTACCCTTTCCAATCAGGTGATGCGGGGATTTTGCACTGTATTACCCATTGATGACCAAAAGGATCTTTCAGCTCTCCCTGCCGATAACCATATTCGTAATCAATAACCGGCGACAGGATAGTAGCTCCGGCTGCCACAGCCCGGTTAAACATGCCATGCACATCGGCTGTAAACAAACCGATGACTACTGTACCGGCATTGAATGTACCAGGACTTACCTTTTCAGGGCTTTGCGGCATCATTTCATGGAGGTGAAACATGGCGCCTTCTATTAAAAATTCGGCTACGTGAATGCTACCGTCATCATTATTAAGTCGCCAGTTTTCAATTGCTCCAAAAGCATTTTTATAAAAATCAATATCTTTTACCCCTTTGTTAATAGTAAGCAGCGGGGCAAACGCGGTTATTGTATCCATAATTAATCCGTGTCCTCTAAATTAAATATTTCTTCAACCGGTTTGCCAAAAACCTTTGCAATTTTTAGGGCCAGTACGGTTGAGGGTATGTATTTATTACTCTCAATAGTATTAATGGTTTGGCGCGATACGCCTATCAATTCGGCCAATTCGCCCTGAGTTATATTTTTTATAGCGCGTTCAACGCGTAATGAGTTTTTCATATGCTGTCCTCTTTAGAGTATTGGCTGTTACGGAACATTTTCCAGCGGAAAATAGTAATAAACACCATTAATGGAACCCAGACATGCATATAGGTAATATCTTTCAAACCAGCTTTGCCATGGAACGCCAGTTCAAGGATTAAAAGTATATAGCTCAGGTAAACTGCCCATTGTAGTGAATCCATGCGTAATTGCGCAATTTGTTCATCCTCAATTCTTTCTTTTGAAAAGGCGAACAATACCAGGCCTGTTATCATGAATAATGTAGTTACTACAAAAAACACATGATTGCTGCCTAAACCCTCGTCTGTAGCCGAAACCGTCCGGTGCCAGAACATCCAAACAGGCAGATGAACTAAAAAAAGTGCTAATCCTAAATACTTGCACCAATAAGGGAATAGGAACCGTGTTTTCATAATTTTTGTCAACTTTGTTTCACCAAATGTAAAACAAATTTGACAAAAGTCAAATAAACTTGACAAAAAATTTATTTTATTTCTAATTAGTTCCCCCTTTAGGGGGTTAGGGGGCTTAGTCGAGATAAATCTCTAGTAACCCGTCAGGCAAATCAATAGTTACAATCTCGCTCACCACATCAATGCCCTTTATTATTTCTTCATTTAGGGGAAACAGCACTTCGCATCCTTTATAGGTAACCGCGGCTATTAATTGCTGTGGATATTCGTGTATGGCAGTTATTTGGCCAAGTTCTCCTTCGTTTTCATCGATGGCTGTAAAACCTTTCAGGTCCTTTAAAGTAAAATCGCTTTTTTTCTTTTTGGGTTTAAGTTTATTGGGCAGGTAGATGTCCTTTTTAACCAAGGGAGTAGCTTTTTCAATAGTATCTACATCTTCCAAATAAAGGTAGGCGGCATTTTTTTGCTGATATTTTATCGACTCGACAAAAAAGGGGGCCAACTTGCCGCCTATTTCAATAAACAGGGCGTCAAAATCAATAGCGTCCAGGTTCTCAAAATCAACGTATAGCTGCATTTCGCCTTTTAGCCCCTTGGTTTTTAATACGCTGCCTATCCTGAAACAATCTTCTATTTTCATCTAAAAATGTCTTAAAAGTAAAAAAGCGAAGACCTTTAGGTTCTCCGCTTTTTTGATAATGTTTTTTTAAATATAATTATTCTGCTTTATCGTCAGCAGGAGCCTCTTCTTCTGCAGGAGCTTCAGCAACTGGTGCTTCTTCTGTAGCAGCCTCTGCAACCGGAGCCTCTTCTACTTCAGCCTCTGCAACTGGTGCTTCCTCTACTTCTGTTTCAGCAACCGGAGCATCTTCTACTTCTTCAGCCTCTTCTGGTGCAGGAGTGTTTTTAGCTAAAATAGCTGCTGCTTTTTCTTCTTTCTTAATTGCCTCTGCTGCTAATGCCGCTTTACGAGCCGCATCTTTAGCTGATATTAAGTCAGATTTTTTTCCTGTTATTTTACCTTGTTTTTGTTCGGTCCACTCAGCAAATTTAGCATCTGCCTGCTCCTGGGTTAATGCGCCTTTTTTAACGCCACCCTGTAAGTGTTTTTTGTATAATAAACCGTTATGTGATAATATAGCACGGCAGGTATCTGTTGGCTGTGCGCCCTCGTTTATCCAGCTAAATGCTTTATCAAAATTAATATCAATAGTTGCAGGGTTGGTGTTTGGGTTGTATGAACCTAAACGCTCTATAAAACGTCCGTCTCTTGGTGCGCGAGCATCCGCTACTACAATATAGTAAAAAGGTTTTCCTTTTTTACCGTGTCTTTGCAATCTGATCTTAGTTGCCATTCTTTTTTATTGTTTATGTGTTCAACATTATCCCCGGAGTTTCGTTCAGCGGGGCTGCAAAGGTAACAAAATATATTTATTATAAAATTTTATCTTTCAAAAATATAGCACAACCCTGCTGATTGTAAAAAGTCTGTATATTTATTACTTTTATACATTATCTACTTAGTTACTATGCTTGATACGTTCAGCGTATTGTTTGATCATAGTCCAAATCCCATGTGGATCTATGAAATACCAACCCTACGCATTTTAAAAGTAAATGAAGCCGCTACAGCTGCTTACGGTTATACCGAGCATGAGTTTTTGGCAATGAATATGATTGATATTCGCTCCCCCCTGGAAGCATCGAAGCCTGCTGATTACTTAAGTAAAGATGGTGAAGAGTTATCAAAAAAATTTACCACCATAGGGGTATGGAGACATGTGCATAAAAATGGTGAACCTGTTTATGCGCTGATAAACATCGGTAACATTCAATACGACAATCGTAATTGCCGCATAATCGTCGCCCCGGATGCTGCCGAAAAAGTTCAGTCACAAAAAGAAAGTAATATCCGCGAGCAATTTTTAAACTCATTAATTGATTCGCAAACCAATTTTTTGATCCGCATTAATACTAAAGGAGAGTTTACTTTTGCCAACCGGCAATTTTTAAAGACATTGGGATATAAGGCTAATGAAATTATAGGCAAACATTTTTCAATAACATCCTTACCCGAAGACCTCCCCTTATGTGAAAAAGCGTTTTATAAATGCCTAAATCAGCCGGGCAAAGTCATTCATTTAACGCATAAAAAATCGGCAAAAAACGGCGAGGTGTATGATACCCAATGGGAGTTTATATCCGTTACCAATGACACCGGGCAGGTTACAGAAATCCAGGGTATTGGCCAGGACATCACCCAAAAAAAGATCATCGAACAGGAGATCCTATTAACCAAAAACAATATTGAAGGGTTAATTGATAATACCGACGATCTGATATGGTCCATTGACAGCGAACGCCGGTACGTTTATATGAACAAGGCTTACAAAAAAGCCGTGTTCGCTCATATTGGGATTACTCCTGTAAAAGGCGAACATCATCACTCAGCCAAATACATTGAAAGTTATGGCGAACCGCTAATAAATGAATGGCGCATGTATTATGATCGGGCTTTTAACGGTGAAAAATACCTGATCACTAAAAAAGGGATTAACTACACGCAGGATAACCCCATTTATTATGAAACCTATTTTAACCCAATATATACTGCAACGGGAGAAATTATAGGCGTTGGCTGTTTTTCGCGCAATATTACAGAAAGGCTTAAAACCGAAAGGGCATTAATTGACCAAAATGAGCGTTTAAAACACATTGCTACACTTAGTTCACATGATTTGCGGCGTCCGGTTGCCAGCATGCTGGGCCTCATCAATATTATTGATAAAGAAAATTTTAGCAACCCTGCCAATAAAGAAATCATTGACCATCTCTTTACAGTTAGCAAGGAGATAGATACGGTTATATATCAAATTGTTGACAAAACCTTTACTACCGATTTAAATATTGGCTATGGAACAATAAAACAAGAAGAGGATTAAGCGCACTTTATAAAGAAAGTATTTCTACAATCTTTTTAAACTGCTCATTTATTTTAACGTGATGTTTAACGGCCTTTTCTAAGGGTGTATAGGCAATTTCGCCATGTACCACACCAACCATCTCGTTTGAATGACCCGCTAATAAACGCTCAACAGCAGCAACGCCTAAGCGGCTTGCCAATACCCGATCCATACATGTAGGGTGGCCACCGCGTTGTATATGGCCCAATACCGAAACACGCGTATCGTAATTAGGAAATTTTTCCTTCACCATGCGCCCAATCTCAAACCCGGCACCCGGCTCTTCACCTTCCGCAACAATGACAATTCTTGCCGACTTATCTTTACGGCCATGCTTCAACCTGTAAAATAATGCCTCCGTGTCCGAACTGGTACCGGGAACTAAAACTACTTCGGCACCGGCGCCTATGCCTGTACGTAAGGCTATCAGGCCCGAGTCGCGGCCCATTACCTCAACAATAAATAAACGCGCGTGCGATTCGGCAGTATCGCGTATCTTATCAATAGCTTCCATTGCCGTATTTATAGCAGTATCATAACCAATAGTAAAATCGGTGCCCAACAGGTCGTTATCAATTGTTCCGGGCATACCTATTACGGGGAAATTGGTTTCACTTACAAATGCCTCGGCACCAATAAATGTACCGTTACCACCAATAACCACCAAACCATCAATTCCGTGTTTTAATAATTGTTCATGGGCTTGCTTACGGCCTTCAACTGTTTTAAACTCCTCACTTCGGGCGGTTTTTAGCATGGTGCCGCCACGTTGTATAATGTTTGAGACGGATTTACGGTACATCTGGAAATAATCGCCATTTATCAACCCATCAAAGCCACGGCGTATGCCAAATATCTCTAAATCATAATACATGCCCGTACGCACAACCGCACGTATGGCCGCATTCATTCCCGGCGAGTCGCCCCCTGATGTTAAAACCCCTATCCTTTTAATCTTTGTCATTATTTATTATGAAAAGCGCGTATACCGCTATCTAAAAAATCTTTATAACTTCTTGTGTTGTAATTAGCCGGCGATGGTTTAATTTCAGCTCCGGAATCGTCTTTAAGCAGATTACCATTACCATCCAGCATTACATAAAACGGCTGCGAATTGGCACCAAACCTGTCAGCTTCCAGGTCGCTCCATTTTGCGCCTAAATTACTAATTTTTTTTCCGCTATAGGTAGAAACGTACTGTTCTTGTGGCAAAAGTTCGGTTTTATCGTCCACATATAACTGTAGTAAAATAAAATCATCGCGCAGCAATTTAAATACTGCCGGATCGGACCATACATCATTTTCCATTTTACGGCAGTTAACGCAGTTCCACCCGGTAAAATCAATCAGTATAGGCTTATTCAGTTCTTTTGAGGCTTGTAATGCCTGCTCATAATCATACCAGGCATCTAATCCTTTTACTTTACCGCGACTAAATATATCCTCGTATTTTTTTTGCTTGATGGATGTAACCTGTGCGGTTGCAGGAGGCAATGCTGCCGGATTTCCGGTCAGATCAAAATCCTGCGTGGCCGGTGGTGGTAAAAATGCGCTTATTGATTTTAATGGCGCACCCCATAAACCGGGCACCATATATATTGTAAATGCAAAAACTACTATAGCTATTAATGTTCTTGGTATAGATAGATAAGGCAGTTCGCTATCATGCGAAAATTTGAGTTTGCCTATCAGGTATAGTCCCATTAATAAACCAATGGCTATCCAAATGGATAAAAACACCTCACGATCCAATAAATTCCAATGATAAGCAAGGTCAACATTTGATAGGAATTTAAGCGCAAAAGCCAGCTCTAAAAACCCTAATACCACTTTAACGCTATTGAGCCATCCGCCAGATTTAGGGAGGCTTTTTAATCCCGAAGGAAACAATGCAAATGCCGTAAATGGCAGGGCCAGGGCCAATGAAAAACCAAGCATACCTATAGCCGGGCCCAGCTTGTCACCTTTTGATGCGGCTTGTACCAGCAGAGAGCCAATTATTGGCCCCGTACAGGAAAACGAAACCACAACCAGCGTGGCTGCCATAAAAAATATACCCACCAGCCCCCGCTTATCCGAATTAGCATCCATTTTGTTGGCTAATGAACTTGGCAGCGTAATCTCAAATGCACCCAAAAAGGATATACCAAATATGACGAGCAATGCAAAGAAAAACAGGTTAAAAACGGCGTTAGTAGCTAACTGATTCAAGGCATCAGAGCCAAACAGGATAGAGACAATAAGCCCAAGCGTTACATAAATAACAATAATGGATAACCCATATATCAACGAGTGTAAAATTCCCTTTGAACGCGACCCCGCCTTTTTGGTAAAAAAGCTAACCGTTAAGGGCAGCAACGGATAGATACAAGGTAATATCACCGCGGTAAAACCACCTAATAAGCCGGCAATAAATATTTCCCAAAGGGATTTTTCTTTTTCTTCGCTAACCGTAGTTTTATTTATTGCAGATGCTGATTTGGCCGCCGCTTGTTCTTGTTTGCGGGCAGCTATGCTGTCGGCTGCGGTAGGTATGTCGGTAAACGTAACATCAGCGGTAGATACCGTATCGGCAGTTTGTGTTTGACTGGCAGATGCCGGTGTTACCCCGGCCATCCAAAAAATGGCGACCAACATTAGCAACTTAATTGCCAATTTAATATAACTGCGTTTATTGGATGCCATCATAAATTTATTTTATAGGAATGTTAAACGCAAGCTCTTCGGGCGGCAGGCAGCCTATTTTATTACATACCGCGTATTCCAAAACACCTTTTACCTCAGTTGAAGATGTAGATTTAAGCTTAACTTTTTGCTGAAAAATTACTTCCTTTTCAAAATAGCCAATATTCATTTTAAATCCCTCTTCATACTTTGTTTTTGGAGTTGGTTCTATTGTTTTACCGGCTAAAGTATAAGTTTCAGATGGTGCAAATGTGAATGAGGTTTTAATTGGCCCCCCTTCATTTACAATTTGCGAATAAATATGCCAACCGGGTTGTATACGTGCCCTCAATAATACCATGGCTTCGGTATCGCTGATCCGTTTAGACCCTTGGGCCCACCTAATCGGGGTTTCTATTTGTGCATTTGCAACCACGCTTAACACTAAGACACCAATTAACACCAATAGCTTTTTCATTCAACTGCTTTTATTTGCCTACAGCAACTATAAAGTTAACTTCTTCTGGTGGCAGGCATTTTAAATCATTACATACCATATACTCCAGTTTGCCTTTTACGGTAACAGTATTTGTCGATTTAACTTTTATTTTTTGCTGAAATATAACTTCTTTTTCAAAATAGCTCACGTTCATTTTGAAGGCCTTTTCAAACTTAGTGACAGGCTTTGGCTCAATTGTTTTGCCAACCAGGGTAAAGTCTTTTGATGATGCAAATGTGAATGAGGTTTTAATAGGTCCACCCTCTTTAACGTTTTGTGAATATATATGCCAGCCTGGCTGTATAGTAGCTTTTAAGAATACAACCGCTTCTGTTGGGCTAATCCTTTTTGCCGCGTATGACCATTTTACAGGTGCTTCGATCTGCGCAAATGCGCCGATAGTTATCATTAACGCAGCTATCAATAATCCTAATTTTTTCATTTTATTTATTTAAAAACTCAATCTCTTTTAGATTAAACTCCAATTCTTCGTCCTTATCATTTTTTATAACAAGCAGTCCGTTGCTTTTTACGTTGGTTATAACGCCGGCAAAGGTGTTATTATTTGATCTGAATTGCTTTTGCTGGTTTAACCAATATAGTCGGTCAAGATAAGCAATCCTTACAGTTTCTTTTTTAGCCTCACGCAATTTTAAGTACCAGGCTTCAATATGACTGCAAATGTCTGACAATAACGCCCGCAAATCGTAATCTTTATGTAAGATTTGTTTTAACGAAGTAGCATTACCCGCAGCCTCAGGAAAACTTTCCTGGTTAATATTTAAACCAATACCGATTATGGCGTGTTTGAGTTGTGTGCCCTGTACTAAATTCTCAATTAAAATCCCGCCCATCTTTTTATCGCCATAATAAATATCATTGGGCCATTTTATTTTTAATTCATTACCTAACAATAGCTCCAATGCATCCACCACTCCCAGGCTTATTACCCTATTTAAATCAAACTGATCAGCTATAGCTAAAAATAAGGGGTTAAGCAGCAAACTAAAAGTTAAATTTTTACCCGGCTGGCTATGCCATTTGCTTTGCTGCTGCCCCCGGCCGGCAAATTGACTTTCTGCCATAATGACCGTTCCCTCTGGCAATGGCTTGGAATTTGACAATAAGTTCTTGAGGAAATCGTTTGTAGAGTTTACTTCTTTTAATGTCAGTAAATTTTGACCAACAAATAATGCCGAAAATGTGTTATTTTGCAAAGTAATATATAATGTTTAACTCAAAAACGTTCAAAACTAATTCTTTTTAATGGTAAAAAATAAAGCGATAAATGAATCGACTTACATTTCTGAATTAGCCATACATGGCATACAGGAAAAAAAAGGCAATGACATTGTCAGGTTAGACCTCAGAAATATACATAGTTCCGTGTCTGATTATTTTGTAATATGTCATGCAGACTCGGCCACACAAGTAAAAGCGATAGCAAATAGTATTGAAGACGAAATATATAAAGCCATACAACAAGATCCGTGGCGAAAAGAAGGCCTCGAATATGGCGAATGGATACTGCTGGATTATGTAAATGTGGTTATCCATGTTTTTAGAACAGACAAAAGGGAGTTTTATGGCGTAGAAGAATTGTGGGGCGATGCCGAAGTGAAAAGTTATAAAAGCGCTTAAACTTACTCCTACCTATATAATTAATACTTACATAGTGAGATCATAAAAAAATGAAAGACGATAAATTGGATAAACCCAAACCGATACGTAAAATACCGAATAAAAAAATTGCACCTAAGCCGCCTAAATTTAATTTTATGTGGCTTTACGCCGTTGCTATAGGCATGTTTTTAATTGTTGCCCTTTTTTCGGGCAACAATGGGGGTGCACTTATTGATTATAAAAGGTTTGAAAGTAAAATGCTTATTCCGGGTGATGTTGACCATCTGGTTGCCTTTAAAAATGGAGAGTTGGTAACTGTTGAGGTTTTTATTAAAAAAGACAGTTTAAAAAAGCCGGAATATGCCGATGCAAATAAAGCACAGCGTTCTTTTAGCATGTCTGTGAATGACCCTCAGTATTCTTTTCAATACCCCTCTAATGAGTCTTTAAAGCTATCTATAGATGCTGCCCAAAAAGATGTACCTGAATCGCAAAAAGTAGCTGTAAAATACGAGCAGCGCGATAGCTTTTTTTCAGGTCCGATTATGCAGTTTATCATCATGCTGGTATTAATAGTTGCTGTATGGATGTTTGTTATGCGCCGTATGACGGGTGGCGGCGGTGGCGGCCCCGGTGGTCAGATATTTAATATTGGCAAATCAAAAGCTACCCTGTTTGATAAAGAAGCGCAGGTATCCGTAACATTTAATGACGTTGCCGGGTTGGAAGAAGCCAAGCAGGAAGTAATGGAGATTGTTGACTTTTTACGCAATCCAAAAAAATACACCAACCTGGGTGGTAAAATACCTAAAGGCGCACTATTGGTAGGCTCGCCGGGTACAGGTAAAACGTTATTGGCAAAAGCTGTAGCAGGCGAGGCACAGGTACCTTTCTTCTCCCTGTCAGGATCAGACTTTGTGGAGATGTTTGTTGGTGTGGGAGCATCGCGTGTTCGTGATCTGTTCCGCCAGGCAAAAGATAAAGCTCCTTGTATTATTTTTATTGATGAGATTGATGCTATTGGCCGTGCACGCGGTAAAAACAATATGGTAGGCGGTAACGATGAACGCGAAAACACCTTAAACCAGTTATTAGTGGAGATGGATGGTTTTGGTACCGACTCGGGTATCATTATCCTGGCTGCAACTAACCGTCCGGATGTGTTGGATTCGGCATTATTGCGTCCGGGCCGTTTTGACAGGCAGGTATCTATTGATAAACCTGATTTGATCGGTCGCGAGCAAATATTTAAAGTTCACCTTAAACCGGTAAAATTAGCCGAAGGTGTTGACGCTAAAAAGTTATCGGCACAAACCCCGGGTTTTGCAGGTGCCGAAATTGCCAACGTTTGTAACGAGGCCGCATTGATTGCCGCCCGTAAAAACAAAGAAGCGGTAGATATGCAGGATTTTCAGGATGCTATTGACCGTGTAATTGGTGGATTAGAGAAAAAGAACAAGATCATATCTCCTGAAGAAAAACGTATTGTTGCATACCACGAAGCTGGTCACGCTATTGCAGGCTGGTTTTTGGAGCATGCCGATCCGTTGGTTAAGGTTTCTATCGTTCCCCGTGGCGTAGCCGCTTTAGGATATGCGCAGTATTTACCTAAAGAGCAGTTTTTATATACTATAGAGCAGTTGGAAGACGGCATGAGCATGACCTTAGGTGGCCGTGCTGCTGAAGAGTTGGTATTTGGTAAAATATCTACCGGTGCGCAAAACGATTTGGAACGTATTACCAAGCTGGCTTATGCTATGGTTACCATTTACGGTATGAATGCCAAAGTGGGTAACGTTTCTTTTAACGATTCGCAAGGCGAGTACCAGTTTAGCAAGCCATACTCTGAAAAAACATCGCAGTTAATTGACGAGGAAGTACGTAACCAGATCAACGTTATCTACGAGCGCACCAAGCAATTATTGACCGACAAACGCGAAGGTTTAGAAAAGCTGGCAGAGAAGTTAATAGAAAAAGAAATTTTATTCCAATCAGACCTGGAAGAGATTTTAGGTAAACGTCCGTTTGAGAACCGTACCACTTATGATGAATTTGTAAATGGGCCAGAGTCAAACCAGGAGCCTGCTGCTCAAAGTTTGGTTCATGAAGGCGTGGGCGATCATTCAGGCACCTTTGAACGCAACCCTGAAGAAAAAGATGCAACAGGAGAATAGTGATTGGAGATTAGTTAATTAGTGATTAGTCCGCTTTTCACTAATTAACTAATCTCTGGTTAACTAATTTACTACCACATGAGGGATATAACTACATCCAAAGAAAAACTACTTAAAAAAATAAGACAGGCATTGCTTGAAAAGCGCGATAACCCTTATCCGCAATTAGAGATATTGCCGCATTACGAGCCTAACAATGAAATGTTGGAGGTAGTATTTGCCGAACAGTTTACCGAGGTATCGGGCCAGTTTGTTTATTGCGAGGATGAGATACAATTTATTGAAACGTTACTAAGCCTTGCCGAAGAGCGTAAATGGCATAAAATATATTGCTGGGAACCTGCCTTGCAAGAAGTATTAGCCCGGTACGAATATCCTTACTTTGAAACTGACAAAGATTTTGATGATGCCGAAGTGGGCTTTACACTTTGCGAGGCTTTAATTGCCCGTAATGGCAGTATCCTGCTGTCAAACGCTAATGCTGCAGGCCGGCGTTTAAGTATTTATCCCCCGGTACATATTGTATTGGCTTATTCCTCACAATTGGTGCTTGATCTTAAAGATGGGTTAAAACTTATTAAAGATAAATACGGCGCCAATATGCCATCCATGATCAGTAACGTGACCGGACCAAGCCGTACTGCTGATATTGAAAAAACATTGGTTTTAGGTGCCCACGGCCCTAAAGAGTTGTTTGTTTTTTTATTAGACGGATAATTTCAACTCTTCCAACTTACATTCTTCTAAAATCCTGCGCAGGGTTTGTTTGCCTTTATACTCCCATTTAATAAGTCGGATGTATTCATCAGCTATTTCCAACCCGGTAATATCGCCATCATCAAAACAGCAGCAGCCGCTGTTAAAATAGGTATCCAGGTATCCGGTAAAATCAGGAGCCATGCCGCCCTCTAAGCGCAGTTCAAGTATCTTGCGTTGTAAGTCATCAACTAATTTATCATTCTCATTCTTTTTTGCTTCATCCAACTTTTCATACACCCTTTCCAATTCAGTTAATGATCTAAATACAGGTTGATGCGTATGTCCGGTTATTAATAATGTGTTTTTCCGTTTAGCACTCCATTCGTACATTAAACGGTTATGGTCTGTTTTTAATAAATTATTATTGGCGGGTGTATTGGGGTTAATACTTAAATACGCCTCAAACGGCGCCCAAATGGTAGATACAAACCATTTGCTTAACCAGTTACCATCGCTCTGCAGATCCCCCTGGTGGCCGTGGGTTAGATAAATATTAAGTGGCTTATTATTCACTGTAGTTTGCAGTATGGCGCCCTCATAAACCTTTATCGCTTCGCCATAAATCTGCATCAGGCTTATAGCAGCAAGCGGGTCGTTATCCCAATACAGGTCATGGTTGCCAAATATTTTAACAAAGGCATTTCTGTGCAAAAACTTTTTTTCGGCCTCAAAAGTGCTTTTATTATGTCTTTTTATGGTGACAAAAAGGTTTTCCCAAAGCTCCTCGCTATCGCCAAGGTTGATGTAGGTAAAACCCTCCTTATTATAATGGTCTAATGCGGCCAGGTAATTCTTTTCTGATTTGGCAAACATATCCGACCCATCTCTTGCACCCTTATGCTGATCAGAAAAAATAATAAACTTGTCCTTAGCCCCATCAAACGGAATTATAACGCCCCTTTTACCGGAGTTGCTAATAATTTTTTCATACAGTTTACTCAACGATTTAAAAACCCTGCGTTTGTCAGGCCGACTTGATACCCGGTTGGCCAGTTTAATAACGGGTTTTGTTAAAAGACGTTTTAAAAAGTTGCGCATTAGCTATTGAACAGAAACGGCAAAGTAGTGTTTTTCTTTAAAATATTTTCTCCACACCGTATTGCTATTTGCTAAAAATATTAGCAAATTTGTTTGATGGCACATCAGGAAAATTCCGAATTTTTTAAGGGGCGCGGGGCGCAGGTTAATACCGACAATAAATTTTTAAAACGAAAATATGTACTGGACCATATTGAAGGATTAGATGAGCCTTTACTTGAAAATACCGCCACGCAGCTGTTTGAAGAAACACCAAAAAAAATTGTAAGCGAATCAAACAGTCCTGATCTGAGCCATATGTATTCCATTAATCCCTACCAGGGATGCGAACATGGTTGCATATATTGTTATGCCCGTAACAGCCATGAATATTATGGCTTTAGTGCCGGGCTGGATTTTGAGCGCAAGATCATTGTAAAACGTAACGCCCCCGAATTATTGGAGCAGTATTTTAACAAGAAGAACTATAAACCGGTAACTATATTACTATCTGGTAATACGGATTGCTACCAACCCATAGAGCGCCGGTTAAAAATAACGCGTGGATTGCTACAGGTATTTTTACAATACAAAAACCCGGTAAGCATTATCACCAAAAATAATGTGATATTGCGCGATTTGGATATTATTTCGGAACTGGCTAAACTACGGTTGGTACACGTTAATGTATCCATCACCTCGCTAAATGAGCAGCTACGACAAAAACTGGAGCCACGTACGGTAACTGCAAACGGAAGATTAGGGGTTATCCAAAAGCTATCCGAAAGTGGCGTACCGGTAAGGGTTATGGCTGCGCCGATCATTCCCGGGTTAAACAGTAACGAGATACCGGATATCATTAAAGCATCGGCAGATAGGGGCGCTTTGGGCGCCGGATTTACCATTGTGCGATTAAATGGCAGCATTGCCGAAATATTTACCGACTGGGTGCACAAGGCATTTCCGGACAGGGCAGAGAAAGTTTTAAATATGATACGCGCCTGCCATGACGGCAAGCTAAACGACAGCGATTTTGGCCGCCGCATGAGTGGCGATGGGCAAGTGGCGACGTCTATTCATCAGTTATACCGCATGGCTTGTAACCGCTTCCTGGCAGGGCGAGAAATGCCGCCACATGATTATAGTTTGTTTGTGCCTAAGGGTGGTAAGCAGACGGAGTTGTTTTAATACGGTATTTTACCTTTTTGATACAAAACACACCAAAGAATTATAGTAAAAACAAGAAAACCTATTATACTATAGCCCAACAAAATTCGGAAATCACCCCTTTCAAAGTATAGCTTGTGGTCTTTTTCGACATACTGTAGATGACGATTTATGTCATCATCACTAAAAGTCGTATCTACATAAAAATAAGCCGTGATAATATCTCCCTTTTTTAGACTATCAAATCTTTTACCCTGTTCATCAGTATAAATCTCGAAAGGGGAACTGTAATTCTCAAGCTTTAAATATCGGTATTTCCCAAAATCCCTGTTGGGCCATTCTCCCATTTTTTTATCCAAGTAGATAATTTTTCCCGTTACCTTATCATAATCTTTTTTGTCCCGTGAGTTGTTATTAACGAAAATGATAACTGCAACGATAGCAACAATACTGAAAGCAGTTAATGTTCTGAATTTGTGAGGTATAAATATTTCCATATGATTTATGCTGTTCTTGGTAAAAGGTATTTTTCCACCAACACCCCAATCCCCACCCCAACGGTATAACAAACCATATCACCCCAATTAAAGGTAGCGCCTAAAACCAGGCGGCCAAATAGGGTTGGGCGGATGTTGTCTATCCATGGCGCTTTATAGATTTGGCTAAACTCTATCGCGAAGCTAAAAAGCAAACTTACGGTGGCTATAAAACTTGCCGGCTTATTAATAAACAAAAAGCGCACTATAAAGTAAACCATAGTGGCCCATAATATATCACCAACAAATAATGGGATGATGCTAAAATAACGGGATGCCAAACCCAGCAAAATGGTAATGCAAATAATTACGAACCAGGTAATGCGGGATTTTAGCATGAATAAATATACAAAATTATCGAAGCGAGGGCCGGTGCGATTCCCTCCCTTCTGGAGGGTGTAAGGAGGGGTTTAGAAAAGCGGCGAAACCGACCCCCACCATCGCACAATGCCGCCGCACCCCCTCCGAGGAGGGGAACTTTTGGTTATTCTAAACAAAAAAAGCGCCTTTCGGGCGCTTTCTGTATATCGGGGTATAATGTATTAGGCTGTTGCTGTTTCGGCTTCTAAAGCCATTTGCTCGTCAACTAAAATACGTCCGCAATGCTCGCAAACGATGATCTTTTTACGCTGACGGATATCAGACTGGCGCTGAGGCGGGATCTGGTTAAAACATCCTGAACATGAATCGCGCTGGATGGTTACTACTGCTAAACCATTTTTAGCGTTTTGACGCAAACGGTTATAAGCAACTAATAAACGCTCATCAGCGCCTTTAATAGCCTTTTCAGCTAATACATTCAGTTCGCTTTCTTCTTTTTCAGTTTCGGCTGTAATAGTACCTAGTTCTGCTTTTTTAGCTTCCAGGTCGCTTTTACGGGCTTCTAAGTCGGCTAATGCTTTCTCATAAACCTGGGTTTTGTTGGCTATCTCAAAACCAAATTCTTTGATCTTTTTCTCACTTACCTGTATATCTAACCCTTGTATTTCTATCTCTTTTGAGATAGCATCATACTCACGGTTGTTTTTAACCTCATTAAGCTGCGCTTCATACTTTTTGGTATTAGCTAAGGCTTCTTTGATCAAATTTTTACGGGTAACTATATCATCCTCCAAATCATCCAATTCGGCTTTGATCTTTTGGATACGGGTTTCTAATCCTGCTACATCATCTTCCAAATCAGCAACTTCCATCGGCAATTCACCTCTAACCTGGCGAATTTTATCAATCTTGGTGTGGATAGTTTGTAGCTCGTATAACGCTTTAAGCTTTTGTTCTACGGTTTGTTCCATTATTTATGACGGGATTTATACTTATTTCTTTTTTATAAACGGATGGCAAAGATACGAAATTTTTAAAATATTTTATAATTCAATTGTAATTTGCTCTTTTTCAAGACATTTTTCACAGTGTCATTTCGAGTGATAACGAGAACTGCCTCTTGAGCGGAGCGAAAAAATCTATACATAGATCTGTAAAACGAGCGCGTGTATAGATCTCTCACTATGTTCGAGATGACAATGCTTTATATGAAATATCTTACCGGGTTTGTATTAACCGATGTTAACTTAGTCGCAAACGCCGGAAACTTAGCCTGCAACTTATCTTGCAGCAACTGCTGGGTAAACTGCTCGCTTTCAAAATGGCCTATATCGGCTATAATGATCTTGCCTTCGGCATCAAAAAACTCGTGGTATTTATAATCAGCGGTGATAAACATATCGGCCCCTGCTGCTATGGCCTGCTTCAATAAAAAGCTTCCCGAGCCACCACAAACGGCCACTTTTTTAATAGGTTTGCCTATAAACTCGGTATGTTTAATAACCCCGGTTTGCATCCTGTCTTTTATCAACCTTAAAAAATCTTCGGCATTTACAGGCGTGTCCAATTCGCCTACCATACCCGAGCCTACTTGCTGGTGTTGATTGGTTAAGGCATATAGATCGTAGGCTACTTCCTCGTAAGGATGCGCCAATACAAGCGCCATCAGCACTTTGCTTTCCAGGTTAATCGGGTAAATGGTTTCTATTTTTATTTCATTTTCAGTATGGCGCACCCCGGCTTCACCAACATAAGGGTTGGCATCCTCATTAGCCTTAAACGTTCCTGCTCCTTCGGTATTAAAACTGGTTTCGGTATAATTCCCAATGTTGCCTGCGCCCGCAACAAACAAGGCATTACGCACCTGGTCGGCATGGCTTATGGGTACATAAGTAACCAGTTTTTTTAAAATATTTTGTTTGGGCGATAGGATATGCCGGTTGGTTATACCCAGCCTATCGCAAATGCGGGCGTTAACGCCATCTAACACACTATCCAAATTGGTATGTATGGCATACAGCGCTATGTTATGACGGATGGCTTTCTCCACCACGCGCTCCACATAGGTTTTGCCGTTAAATCTTTTTAGTCCTTTAAAAACAATAGGATGGTGTGATATGATGACTTCGCAGCCTGTGCCGATGGCCTCATCAACCACGGCTTCGGTACAGTCTAATGATATCAATGCCTGCGTTACTTCCTTATCCGGCTGACCCACTATTAGCCCGGCATTGTCATAATCTTCCTGATAATGCAGGGGGGCAAGGGTTTCTAAACAAGTAACAAGTTGCGATAGTTTCATAGCTTTTAATGATCGTATAAATATATCAAAAATCACCATAAACGCGCAGAGGCGCTCCGGTATTTCCGGGGCGTCTCTGCACTGGTATATATTAATCGGGCAAAGCCCTACGTAGTTTTAGGCGGCGTGTGCTTTAGCTATCTGGAAACTCTCAAAAGCCATTGTGCGATTAAACTCAGTTGCCAAGCTTTTGTGATTTACTACATCGATAATTGTTCCTATAAAGCAGAAACCCAATGTAAGAAAGTAGATCACCCCCATAAATATTTGGCCCACCAAAAGCCGCTGTATACCTGCGAATCCGAAAAAGCCTAACAGCGTTGCCAATAGTAAGTCTTGTGATTTTCTTCTTTTACTGGAGTAAACCATATAAAAAAATTTCTTTTGGTTTTCTGTCAGATCGGCCGTTGCTTGTTGTAAAAAGCTCCACTCTTCGGGTGTTGTGTCTGAAAAGGGCATATAAGGGTTTTGAAAATTATCCATTGCTTTAAAAGTTAATAGTTTGTTTTAAATGATGAACCAAAACTAAGATAACGTTAATACCCGGACAATGCAAAATGGGCAAAATGGGATAACAAATCGGTAAATGTGGTTATTTGGGCGGTGAAGTTGACGTGAGTTAGAGATTACACTTGGCTATCGACTCACCCCGACTTCGCTCAGCCGCTCGTCGTCCCTCTCTTCGCCTTTGGCGTAAAGAGGGATATCTATCTGGTAAAAACCCTCTTTACCGCTTGCGGAAGAGAGGGTGGTCCAGCGAAGCGCCGACCGGGTGAGTCGAATTGCGAACCAAAACCACAATTCTGTATAAGATAATACCTAATGCAGGTACCCCTATCCAATGAGCATCAAAAGAGTTTTTAATATCCCCATGCAATAGAAAGGCAATAGAATGCCCCAAACCACAGCCGGGGCACCAGGTTATACCCGTCAATTTAAGCGGGCATAAAGTATAGTGTGATGGAGTCGTAGGATCGGTAATTGCCAAAGCAATTAAGGCAGCTCCCCAAAAAAGCAATTCAAAGTTTTTAGCGATGAACCGTTTACTCGATTTTATTAGACCTGTTTGCAAGTAATAAAGATACGGCAAACGCGCTTAAAATACCAACCAGCAAGGCCCCAAACATACGGCTCGAAAAATCGCGCAGATTATTGCCTGCAGCTACATAATTAACATAAACTATCCCGGCAAAAATAGCAACAATACCGCCTACCAGTAATATTTTAAAGCTTTGTATCAAGGCTTCAAAAAAGCCCATTTCTCCGCCAAGCTCATTAGCACGGTAGCTCCTGATACCAAAGAACAAGCCTGTTATGGGTATAAGTATTGAAAAATATTCGTAATTGGAAGCCTGGTTGTCTTCAACATGAAAACCAAAAGAGTGTAAGGTAAGTAGCCATAACCCGCTCAATATGCCGATTATCAGCCCAAAAATTAATGCATTTTTCATTTTAGTATAGTTTTAGGTCAATTGTTGTGTGTTTTATTATTTAGAATGTACGACGCTTAATAACCTGAATTACTCAACGTACTATAAAAAGAAACTATAGGTGTATATTGTTTCATTTAATTAGCACAATTGTTGTTAGATAAGCTAAAAATGGCTTTTTTACCTATATTTGCACCAGTTTGAACATCCGTGATATTTTAGAAAGATATAAAGCTGATGATCGGATAAAAGCGTTGGCGAAAGCCTTAAACGCTTCTAAAAATCCAAGGGTACAGCTTCGTGGTTTAGTGGGATCAAGTGATTCGGCTATGGCGGTAGCTTTGTATTTTTTGCAGCACAACCATATGATATTTGTGCTGCCAGAGCGGGAAGAAGCCGGCTATTTTCAGGCTGACCTGGAAAACCTTACCGGAAAAGAAGTTTTATTGTTCCCTTCATCCTACCGCAAACCATTTGAATTTACCCAACCTGATAGCAGCCATGTTTTGGCTCGAGCCGAAGTGTTGAATGAGTTAAACCACTCTACCGAATTTGGCCAACTTATAGTTACCTATCCCGAAGCCTTAGCCGAAAAGGTGATCGACCGCGCATCGTTAGAAAAAAACACACTGGAGATTGGCGTAACCAACAAACTAAGCCTCGATTTTATCAACGAGTTTTTGGTGGAGTATGATTTTGAGCGGGTTGATTTTGTATACGAGCCGGGGCAGTTTTCTATTCGCGGCGGTATAGTTGATATTTTCTCCTTTTCGCACGAGTTGCCTTATCGGGTAGAGTTTTGGGGCGATATGGTAGAGTCTATCCGCACGTTCGAGATAGAGAGCCAGCTATCTGTTGAGCAGGTGAAAACCATTACCATTGTGCCCAATGTGCAATCTAAGTTTTTAACCGAGAGTAATATATCGCTATTAGAATATGTTGACCCCGGCACGCAGGTTTGGATAAAGGATGTACAGTTTACCTTTGACATTATACAAACAGGGTATAAAAAGGCAACCCAATTATGGAAGGCCCTATCCGCAGAAGATAAAAATCAAAACCCCGATTGGATAGACCCAAAGTTTGGCTTTACCGACGAAAAACTAATAGCGGACCAACTGCATGATTTCCCGGTAGTAGAGTTTGGCAAGCAGTTTTTTTATACGCCCGATAGCACTATAAATTTTGACATGCGCCCGCAGCCGTCTTTTAATAAAGATTTTAGCCTGCTGATACATAATTTTAAAAATAACGAGGCTGAGAAGATCGAGAATTACATTTTGACCGATTCGGCCCGGCAGGTGGAGCGATTATATGCCATTTTAGACGATTTGGACAAAACGGTTAAGTTTACACCGATAAGTATTTCGATACGGGAGGGATTTATTGACCGTGAGCAGAAACTGGCCTGTTATACCGATCACCAGATATTTGACCGTTATTATAAATACAAGCTCAAAAAGGGTTATCAACGTTCGCAAGCTATTACTTTAAAAGAATTGCGCGAGCTAAAGCCAGGCGACTACGTTACCCATATTGACCACGGTATTGGAAAATATGCCGGGTTAGAAAAAGTAGAGGTAGCGGGCAAGCAGCAGGAGATGATCCGCCTGGTGTATGCCGATAATGATTTGCTATATGTAAACATCAACTCGCTTAACCGCATATCTAAATACAGCGGCAAGGAGGGTACCGTACCCAAAATGAATAAGCTGGGTACCGACGCGTGGGAAAAACTCAAGAAAACCACAAAAAAAAAAGTTAAAGACATAGCCCGCGACCTGATAAAGCTATACGCGGTGCGTAAATCGCAGGTGGGTAATGCATTTTCGCCGGATAGTTATTTGCAAACCGAGCTGGAGGCTTCCTTTATTTATGAGGATACCCCCGACCAGGAAAAAGCCACCACCGATTTTAAAAAGGATATGGAGTCGCCGCACCCTATGGACAGGCTGATATGCGGTGATGTGGGTTTTGGTAAAACCGAAGTAGCCATCCGCGCGGCATTTAAAGCCGTTGCCGATAGTAAGCAGGTGGCTATATTGGTACCGACGACCATTTTGGCAGCACAACATTATAAAACATTTTCGGAACGCTTAAAAGGCTTCCCCTGCAATATTGATTATGTCAACCGCTTTAAATCGCCTAAGCAGATCAAAGACACTTTGGAGAAGCTGAAAGATGGCAAGGTGGATATCATCATAGGTACGCACCGCCTGGTAAGTAAGGATGTAAAGTTTAAGGACCTGGGGCTGATGATCATTGACGAGGAGCAGAAATTTGGTGTAAGCACCAAAGAGAAGCTGAAACAAATGCGCGCCAATGTAGATACCATGACCTTAACGGCCACGCCTATACCGCGTACCCTGCATTTCTCGTTAATGGGCGCAAGGGATTTGTCTATCATATCAACCCCACCGCCTAACCGCCAGCCGGTGGTTACGGAGCTGCATGTGTTTAATGATAAGCTGATAAAAGAAGCTGTTGAATTTGAGATCGATCGCGGCGGACAAGTATTCTTTATACATAACCGGGTTGCTGACCTACCGCAATTGGGTGGCATGATCAATACCTTAGTACCTAAAGCCCGGGTAGGAATTGCTCACGGACAATTGGAAGGCGATGCGCTGGAAGATGTGATGCTGAAGTTTGTGAATAACGAATACGATGTATTGGTCGCCACTACCATTATTGAAGCCGGGCTGGATATACCTAATGCCAATACCATCATCATTAACCACGCGCATATGTTTGGCCTGAGCGATCTGCACCAAATGCGTGGGCGTGTGGGGCGGAGCAATAAAAAGGCGTATTGCTATTTGCTAAGTCCGCCGTTATCAACGTTAACCAATGAGGCCCGTAAACGCCTAAGCGCTATTGAAGAGTTTAGCGATCTGGGTAGTGGTTTTAACGTGGCTATGCGCGACCTGGACATCCGCGGCAGCGGAAACTTATTAGGTGCCGAGCAAAGCGGCTTTATTGCCGAGATAGGTTTTGAAATGTATCATAAGATACTGGACGAAGCCATACACGAGTTAAAGGACGATGAGTTTAAAGGCTTGTTCCCGGATGATAAACCACGGCCTTTCATCAACTTTACACAGATAGATACCGACCTGGAGATATTGATACCTAATGAATATGTAACCAGTTTATCGGAACGGTATAACCTATATAGCGAGTTATCTAAACTGGAAAACGAAGTTGAACTTTCAGCTTTCCAACAGCAGCTACACGACCGTTTCGGACCAATACCACCACAGGTAAACGACCTGCTGAACACCATGCGCCTGCAATGGATGGGCAAGGCCATTGGCTTTGAAAAGATCACCCTGAAAAAAGGCATATTACGTGGTTACTTTATCGCCAACCAGCAAAGCAAATACTTTGAAACCGATGCCTTTAGGAACGTGCTGGGTTATGTACAGGCCAACCCTTTCCGCACCAATTTAAAAGAGGTTAAAAACACGCTGCGCTTAAGTATTGAAAGTGTGCATAGTATTGATGCCGCGGTGAAGGTTTTGGGGGAGATTGCGGAAGTTGTAACACTTTAACACCCCATGCCAAATCATGGTTTACACAACTTAACACATTTTGGCTTAATTTTTTTATATCTTGCTGATAATAAATTAGTTGTGAAAAAATGCACCCCAAAAGTGTAAACCATGATTTTTGGTCCTTTGTGTTGACCCTTAAATTAAACAACCTTGTCATTTCGACCTTACGGGAGAAATCCATACAAAGGTTACAAATCGCTTCATAGATCTCTCGCTATCGCTCGAGATGACAAAACACTCTCGAAATTTACACCACCCTCTTATAAACCCCTTTCTGTCTGTTCCTTAATGTGATTTAATACTCGCGTATGAATTTTATGTACGATATAGTCACTCCATAAATCCCAATATAAATTTGGTTTAATTTTATTTGTGTACCAAGTAGTCCCTTCTAACAAGGTGCTACCATTCGCCAATTTGGTTAGCTTAAATTGACCCTGTTTTGAAACGAAATACCCATGCAGATGGTTAGGCTGCAAATCATAAAAACTTAGTTCTTTCATAGAAGCGGGTTGCTCATCAACATTGAAAGCTAATAAATATGGTTTTTCCCATTTAGTAATTGGTTCAACAAAACTTCCTGTTGAAAAATTACAATACCTGATAGCCCCAATGCCTGAACCATTTATTTTGGCATTTATCGGATATGCTATTCCTGCTTTAAATAACAATTCCGTTGGTTCTTCTAGCTGTGGAAAGGCTATTACATTTTCCCAGACTTTTTCAGTTGGAGCATTAATTACAATACTTGTAACAACCGCTTTAACATCTTCGTTTTCGGGAGCCGTTTTGTACTCAAAACCCATAACCACCGGTACTGAAATAATTAACAGAATAATTGTTACGGTTGGATTAATTATTTTACTTTTTATTAATTGATATCCTATAATATGTCCTAAAAAAGAAAATAACCATCCTATTGGCAGCGCCATTATTATACAAATAGCTCCTTCAAAAGCAAAGGTTAATAAGCCGATACAGAATACAAATAATGTAAAAAAAGTTACACTTCTGCAGTCGCTTATATTTACCTTATTTTTATATCCAAATATTACTGTGGACGAGATGCCAATAACAATTGGCAACCATATAAAAAGCCCAACAGCATAATTTGCAAATATTGTAATTGCTACGTAAGAGAATATCCAACTAAAGGAGCAAGTAACTAATACTGCTATGATAATCCTTTTTGTCTGGGTATGTAATGCTGCCATAATGTTTGTTTTATTTAACCCTCTTAAAAACCCCCTTTAAATTCCTGCCTAACTCCATATAATCAAGGCCGTAGCCTACTACAAATTCATTCTCAATTTCAAAGCCTACGTGTTTCAATTCTTTTATCTCGTATTCCTGCGCGGCGGGTTTTACCAGCATGGCGCATACCATGATAGATGCGGGCTTGCGCTTTTTGAGTTTGGCTACTAAATAGTCAAGGGTATTCCCGGTATCTACAATATCTTCAATTAGTATCACGTGCCTGCCCTCAATATTTACCGTCAGGTCAAGGTCGTCGCGGATGCGGCGGGTGCTTGTTGTACCGCCGTGGTAGGATGAAAGCTTGGTAAAAGCTATCTCGCAGTGGATGGTCACCTGTTTCACAATATCTGCCATGAACAAAAAGCAACCGTTTAATACCCCAACCAGCATTGGGTCCTTGTTCTCGTAGTCCTTATTAATGTGTTTGGCAATTTGTTTTACTCGGCTTTGTATGGCTTCGTAACTCACTAAAGGCTCAAACTCCAGGTCGGCAATTTTGATATTCATGGGTACTAATATAGTAATACACTTGTGATTGTATCGCATTACCAATACTTCACTTTTTTGTACATTTGCCGCATGGCATCCATCAAACCATCTGTACCCAAAGGCACGCGCGATTTTTCGCCGGCCGAAATGGCGAAGCGTAACTTTATTTTTGATACCATTAAAAGCGTTTTCCGCAAATATGGCTATCAGCAAATAGAAACGCCTTCGATGGAAAACCTATCTACCCTAACCGGTAAATATGGTGATGAAGGGGATAAGCTGATGTTTAAGATCCTTAACTCAGGCGATTTCTTATCTAAAGTTACCCCTGAAAAACTGACAACTCAAAACTCACAACTTATAACTTCAGAGATATCGGAGAAAGCCCTTCGCTACGACCTAACCGTGCCCTTCGCGCGGTACGTAGTACAGCACCAAAACGAAATTACTTTCCCGTTCAAACGTTTCCAGGTACAGCCCGTTTGGCGTGCCGACAGGCCGCAAAAAGGGCGCTACCGCGAGTTTTTCCAGTGTGATGCCGATGTGGTGGGTTCGGATTCGTTATTAAACGAGGCGGAGTTTATATTGATCTATGACGAGGCTTTAAGCAATTTAGGCCTTAAAGATTTTACGATAAAGATCAATAATAGAAAAATTCTATCGGGCATTGCCGAACTTATAGATAAAGCTGATAACATCATTGATCTGACTGTAGCCATTGATAAATTAGATAAAATCGGCTTTGATGGTGTAGTAAAAGAATTGCTGGAAAGAGGGTTTACCGAAGCGGATATTGAAAAAATAAAGCCGGTAATTTTACTGCAAGGCACAAACGAGCAAAAGCTGCAAAGCCTGCGCAAGGCGTTATCGACATCGGTAATAGGACTAAAAGGCTGCGAAGAAATTGAGACGGTTTTTAATTATCTGCAACACTGCAAACTGCAAACCGCAAACTGTGAACTGGACATCACTTTGGCCCGTGGACTAAATTATTACACCGGCGCCATCTTCGAAGTTAAAACCAACGAAGTGGCCATGGGCAGCATTGGCGGTGGCGGCCGTTATGATGATCTGACCGGAATGTTCGGCTTAAAAGATCTGACCGGCGCAGGCATATCTTTTGGTGCCGACCGTATATATGATGTAATGGAGGAGTTAAACCTTTTCCCTGCAGCAACCAACCAAAGCACACAAGTATTAATATGCTGTTTTGATAAAGAGGGCGAGCAATATGCTTTGCCGCTGTTGCAGCAATTACGTTCCAATAATATCAACTCGGAACTATACCCCGCAGGTGCCAAGATCAAAAAGCAAATGGATTACGCCAATAACAAGCAAATTCCTTATGTGATATTAATTGGCAGCGACGAAATGCAAAGTGGTTTACTGTCTTTTAAAAACATGGCAAGTGGTGAGCAGGAGAAGTTGAATGCGGAGAGTATAATTACAAAACTAACTTAAGCACTTTAATAAGCGTCATTGCGAGGAACGAAGCAATCTCTACAAAGGACAGTCAAGCAGATAAAAACGTTAAAAAACGAAGTTTACGGTTTTGATTTGCGAGTGCAGAGATTGCTTCGTTCCTCGCAATGACGGTAGTTTTATTAAACTATTCCCAGCCCTGCAAAATTCTTATTTAGTATTTGGCTATTATTTACATCCAGCCATTTATCTAAAAGGGTTGCGTAAATATCTCTAAAATCCACTTTATATTTTAGATCGCCGTTATCTAGTTGCGACAGATCGGGCGCTTCATTAAATATGCCCGGCTTTTTAAGCTTGCCGCCAAAAACTAACACATTATTAGCTGTTCCGTGGTCGGTGCCGTTACTGGCGTTTTGCTCAACCCTGCGGCCAAATTCAGAGAAGGTCATGATCAGGGTATCGTCCAGCTTGCCGGTTTGTTTCAGATCTTTCACCAAAGCAGCTACCGCATCGCCATATATTTTTAACTGGCGGCCCTGTTGGTTTTGCTGGCCAACATGGGTGTCAAACCCGCTTAACGATACGTAATACACCCGTGTTTGCAAGCCCGAGTTAATAAACCTGGATACGTTTTTTAGCTGATTGCCAAACGCTGTTGTTGGGTAGTTGGCGGTAACATTATATACTTTGGATGTCTTTTGAATATAATCTGCAGACGAATAAGTTTCTATCATGGTTTTATACAGATAGCCTAAATTATCTTCATTCAGGTGAGCATTATCATGTTCATTTACCATGTCTTTAAAAAATGGCTCACGGGTAGTTTGATATAATTTATTAGGATCCTGCACGGCAATGCCTTTCATATTGGAGCCTTTCATGGCTAATGAAAGTGTATCATCCACCTCGATAGCTGTATAAGGGTTTTTGCAGGTCTGGCAATTAGAATCTAAATAGCGGCCGATCCAGCCGGTGGTTAAAAACTGGTCGGAGTCGCTGGCGGTTTGCCATATATCCATCGACCTGAAATGCGACCTGTCCGGGTTAGGATACCCTACCGAGTTGACAATGCTCATCCATCCCTGGTCGTAAATTTCCTTTAATGCAGACAGGTTGGGATTCAGTCCCTGCATGTCATTTAGGGTAATGATCTCCGGCTTGTGTATAGCGATGGTTTTCCTTTTTTGGTAATAGATATCATTACCATAAGGAATAATCGTATTTAACCCATCATTACCGCCCGATAGCTGTATAATTACCAGGTTTTTATAACCTGTAAGCTGGCCTTTCGCCATAGCCTCTAAAGGTTTTAAAAAGGCAGGCATCATATATGCGCCTGATATTAGCGCGGTGTTCTTTAAAAAATCTCTGCGTTCCATAATAATGATTGAATTAACATAACTGGTATTCTGGCGTTGATACAATTTGTATCGCTACCGATTTCATATCCTTTGATTTACCGACCTCTTCAATTACTCCCTTGTTCAACTTTGGCTCCAATATAAACGCGGCAACCTGCGCCGGTGTAGTATTGGGCGGTATGTTTTTCAAGAACCGTGTCCAGTCGGGCTGCGTTTGCACCCGCTTGATCACATTTAGTTGTTGCTTCCTTTGCGAAGCCAAATAAGCCTCTTCCTCCGGGGTTGCCTTGCCTGTAAAATCAATAACCCCCGCATTCAATATGGTTGATGGTATCTTCATCCGGTACATTAATGATGAACTATCTATCCAATTCCGTCCGCCCGGCCATCCCGCCACATTTGGTGGTTTAAATAATATCTGCCCCAACGTGCGTTGAAACTGCGTCAATACTGCCGGGTTATCGTAGTTCACATAAAACTGGCGGTTTAATCCCACCAATAGTTCTATGGGCGATTTAACCAGGTTACCCACATTTTTATCCGCATAAAACCAATCTGCTGTAAAAACAAACTCCAGCAATGGTCTAATCTCATAATTAGCTCTATAAAACACATCAGCCATTTGCTTAATGTTATTAGCATCCGGAACGTCGTTTACCAAATACCGGTATAGTTTGGTGCATATAAACACCGCTGTTTGCTTGTTGGCGGTCAGCATATTTAAAATATCCTCGCCTTTAAAATTGCCTGTTTTACCAAAAAAAGTTTTAGGGCCATCATCATGCACTCTTGCATTAAACCGATAGGTGCCGGTATTGCCATTAAAGGCCCAGCCGGTAAAGGCCCGTGCCGATTCTTTAATATCCTGTTCGGTATAGTTTCCCCGACCCAGCGTAAACAACTCCATCAATTCGCGGGCAAAATTTTCATTGGGATGGTCCTTTTGGTTTTGCTGATTGTTTAAAAATTGCAGCATAGCCGGCGATTGCGACACCTGTAGCAACAAAGTTTTAAAATTGCCCAAAGCATTGGCTCGTTCAATATTATTTAACTCCTGTGCATATTGCGGGTTATTGATATTGCAGGCAAAGTGGTTATGCCAAAACAAGGTCATCTTTTCGCGTAGTTGCGCACTGGTTTCACCTAAATATTGTACCCAGCCCTGGTTCAACAATCGCTCCTGGCGGTTACGCTCTTCCTGCAATGCCCGCTTTTCATCCAGGCTTTGCATGGCGGGTTTACGGCGCAGGTCCAGATTTTCATCAACTATGCTAATGGGTTCAAAATTTGCCGAGTTTTCAAATAGCTTTTTTACCGCACTCTTTATAGATGCATTTGCGGGGTCGCGCAGGTCTTCAAACCTTAACCCAAAACCCGCCCTTGCATATAAATGCTTTATCTGTGTTGATATGTTCATTTGCTCGCTCATTTATAGGGAGTTTGACTGATCAAAAACAATTAAGTTTAGTATAGTAAGTAATAACCTTAACCCTACCTTTGTTTGATGCTATTCCAGTTAAATGAGTACCTTATTTTTCCTAAGCCCGAATTAGCCGAACCCGATGGCTTGCTGGCCATTGGTGGCGACCTTTCAACAGAACGGTTGCTACTGGCTTATCGGTCAGGTATATTCCCATGGTACAGTGATGAAACACCTATTTTGTGGTATGCCCCGCATGAAAGGTTTGTGCTTTATCGGGATGAACTGATTATTTCAAGCAGCATGAAAAGGTTTTTGCGAAAAGGGCTATTTAAAGTGACGATGGATACGTGTTTTGAAAAGGTAATTGACGCTTGTGCAACGGTTGAACGTGAAGGGCAGGACGGTACCTGGATAACCGATGATATGAAAAACGCTTACATTAAGTTGCATCACGAAGGATACGCCCGTTCTGTAGAAGTATGGGAGGATGATCAATTGGTTGGCGGAATGTACGGCGTACCCATCGGCAAAATTTTTTGCGGCGAAAGCATGTTTAGCAAGGTGTGTAATGCCTCTAAAACCGCATTAATACATTTGTGCCAAAGTGGTTTATATGACTTGATAGATTGCCAGGTTTATACGGACCATTTGGCATCCATGGGTGCGCGTATGATCAGCCAAAAAGATTATATGGAGCTATTGTAAAATAATGCAGGGTGTTAGTTACCTTTATAACATAAAGAGCGTTGTCACCCTGAGCCGGTCGAAGGATGGGCGGGCAAGGCCATAACACGCACCCTTCGACCGGCTCAGGGTGACATCCAAGTTAAATATGCAGCAAACCACAAACACCAAAGAACGTATTATTTTAGGCATTGATCCCGGCACCAAAGTAATGGGTTACGGCCTGGTGCGCGAGGTGGGGACCAAAACCGAGCTGATAAGCCTGGGCGTGGTAAAGATGGATAATATTGATGATCACATGCTAAAGCTGCAGCGAATTTTTGAAAAAACTGTTGCCCTGATTGATAATTACAAACCCGACTGCCTGGCTATTGAAGCGCCGTTTTATGGTAAAAACATACAGGTAATGTTAAAGCTGGGCCGGGCGCAAGGTGTGGCCATGGCCGCTGCATTATCGCGCAATATTGAGGTTACGGAATACTCTCCACGTAAGATCAAACAATCTATAACCGGGAATGGTAATGCCACCAAAGAGCAGGTGGCTGCTATGTTGCAAACGCTTTTAACATTTAAAGAAACCCCTGATTTTTTAGATGCTACGGACGGTTTGGCCGTAGCTGTTTGCCATTCGTTTCAAAAAATACCCACCGGCAAAAAATCCGGCAGTAAAAAAAACTATTCGGGTTGGGATACTTTTGTGAAGGATAATGCTAAGCGGATAGTTTAGATGTGCAATGCTCTCCTTTATGTCATTTCGAACGTAGAGAGAAATCCATGAAGCGACCTGCCTGTGTATAGATTTCTCGCTATGCTCGAAATGACAATCGGATTTAATTATAATTCTTCCTTAATTTTCTCGGCAATAGCCTCAAACTCTTCTGTTGTAAATTTCAATTTTGGGCGGGTAAAATCCATATCATGTAATCCGTTTATAGGTATCAGATGAATATGCGCATGCGGAACTTCTAAACCAATAACGGTTACCCCTATGCGGTTGCAAGGGATGGCCTTCTTCATGGCTGTAGCAACAATTTTGGCGAAGATCATTAAACCGGTATACGTTTCATCATCCAGGTCAAAAAGGTTATCTACTTCCTTTTTGGGGATAACCAGCAAGTGCCCCTCTGCCAATGGGGCAATATCCAAAAAAGCTAAAAACTCATTGCTTTCGGCTACTTTATAAGCGGGAATATCGCCTGCTACGATCTTTGAAAATATGCTCATATTGATGGTTATTGGTTGGGTTAAGTTGATTAAGTGAACGGTTATAACTACTCACTTAATCAACCACTCACTATCTACTTACTTCTAAAATCTCGAATTGAATTTTCCCTGCAGGCACAGTAATTTCGGCTATTTCTCCTACTTTTTTGCCTAATAAACCTTTGGCTATAGGAGATGCTACAGATATCTTACCCGCCTTCATGTCCGCTTCGCTTTCGGCTACTAACTGGTAGCTCATGGTAGCCCCATTACTTACATTTTTTATCTTAACTATTGATAGCGCTAACACTTTTGATACATCCAGTTTAGATTCATCCAATAAACGTGCATTAGCAAGCGTTTCCTGCATTTGCGCTATTTTGGCTTCATGTAAACCCTGCGCTTCTTTAGCGGCATCATATTCGGCGTTTTCAGACAAATCGCCCTTATCGCGCGCCTCGGCAATAGCTTTTGATATGTTTGCGCGTCCGGTGGTTTTTAACTCCTGTAACTCTTGCTTTAATTTTTCTAAACCCTCTTTGGTAAAATATGCTACATCTGCCATATCTATATGTATTAATCTTTTTTGTATTGAACTTAATGTCAAAAAAAACCGCCCTCCCCATTTTTTAAGAAAGGACGCAATGACTATAAAAAACAAACAAGACTATACGGGCCATCGCCTACATAGTCTTGCTTTTGTATTAAACGAAGATAAGTTAATTAAATTTTAATATCCAAATTTTTTTGGTCGATAAAGTGAAAGGATTGAAGAACAAAGATTAAAGATTAGTGATAAGCGACTGGAGCTAATCTTTGTTAAGCATGCTTAATTTCCCCGCCATTACTTCGCTTACTCTGCGGTAAGAATCAAACGTCCAGCCTGCTACATGAGGGGTTAAAATCACTTTGCCCGATTGGCGCAGTTCTTCAAACCAGGGCTGCTCGGCCAATGCCGGAAATTTTTCTACCTCCAGTACATCCAAACCCGCACCTAAAATTTTACCTGCTTTTATCGCATTTAGTACCGCTTGCACTTTGGCTACACTACCACGCGACACATTAATAAAAAATATAGGTTTTTTAAAATGGAACAGGTACTCATCATCTACCAATCCTTTGGTTTCGGCTGTTAAAGGAACGTGAAGACTTAAAACATCGCTATGTTTAACTATTTCTTCCATGCTTACCTCGCGGGCATATTGGTCAGAAAACCCCGTTTTATATTTATCATAAGCAATAACATTTACCTCAAAGCCTGATAGTTTTTTAGCAAAGCTTTTACCCATAAAGCCATAGCCTATTATGCCAACGGTTTTGCCTTTTAACTCATATCCCCGGTTTGCCTCACGTTGCCATTTACCGGCACGTATCTCGGCATCCGCATTGTTAAAGTTGTTCATTAATGATAATAACAGCCCTACTGCATGTTCACCCACCGCATCCATATTGCCTTCGGACGCATTGATCAGGGCAATATTTTTTTGCTTTGCATAAGCCTCATCTATATTATCCATTCCGGCACCGGCACGGCAAACAAATTTTAAATTGGTCGCGGCATCAATTACGTGCTTATCCACATTGAATTTTGAGCGTATAACCAGGCCTTCGTAATTGGCTATAATTTGCAGCGCTTCGTCCAATTTTATTTGGGGTTGATAGTCACAGTCGTATCCCAGGGCCTCGGCCTGTTCAATAAATATGGGATGAATGTCATCTGCAATAAGGATCCGCTTTTTCAAAATTTAAATATTTTGCCCGCAAATCTATCGAACAGTATTGAAAAATGTATCACCGCGATATAATATTTAAATATCGGGCACTTATTAAAAATAGCATTTGCGGGTAGGGTCGGTATTGTTACGGTTTTTGATCATGAAGCTGATGGATATTTCGTGCGAACCATAACCATAGGCGCCTAACTTATTCAAAGCATAATCATAGGCATATCCTACCCTAAAATTGGGGGTAACAAAAAACTCGGCCATGGCTACCGCCGCACTTGATTTTTGCATCCCCTTTGGCAAGTTGGGTTTGTTATAAATATCAATAGCCGTACGGTAGGTTGCGCCCAGCCACAAACGTTCGCTTAACAGTACAAACGCGTTTATATCCATGCTGGTTGGGGCTGTTTGGGTATCTTTAATTAATATAGATGGTTTAAACTTTACGTCTTCGGCCACTTCAAATAATGCGCCTACAGTAAGATACTGATGGGGTTTGGGCACGGGTATTAAACTGGCATTGGTTGTTTCGCTTTTTATATACTGTGCCAATAAATTATCAACCGATACCCCGGCAAAAAAGTTATCGTTGGTATATAAAACACCCAACCGGCCATCAGGTATAATATTGCTTTGATTACCAACGGGTACATAGGCATCTCCGCCCTGTGTTGGATTTAGTTTTGAGCCGTTAATTCCTGTTTGTATAAAGCCAAATCCTATTCCAAACGCCAGCCTTGAGTTTTCCTCCTGGCCTATCTGTATACGATAAGCGTAATTGGCATATAATGCTGTATTGCTTTGTGCCCCTAATCTATCATTGCTAACCAATAGCCCCAAACCCACCTTATCATCTGCAATTGCACCATCGCCCGCCACTGATACGGTTTGCGGGGCGCCGTTTAAGCCTGTCCATTGCGAACGGAAAAAGCTATTGATATAAAAATCACTTTTATAACCGGCATAGGCCGGGTTAATATATAATCCATTGAAAATATACTGGCTAAACTGCGCATCCTGCTGCGCTTTAGCCTGCAAAAATGCCAGGGTTATTAAAACTGATAATATTATTCTTCTTATCATTATATTATATTTACCAAAATACCTTGGTCCTAACCAGGGTTAAATAACCTTTATATACGTCCCACACACCTGCTCTGTTCTTAACTCTTAATACGTAGTAATAAGTCCCTTCAACCAGCCCCTGGCCCGCCCAATCATTTTTATAGTCCTTCTTTTCGTATACATGATTTCCCCAGCGGTTAATTATAACTAATTCATTGTCTGAGTACGTTTCGAGGCCCGGAATAAAAAATGTATCGTTTACATTATCCCCATTAGGAGTGAAGATATTAGGTACATTCAATGGGTTTACCTCCTGTACTGTAGCATCAATATTGTTAGCCATTATCGGATCTGTTTCTTTACCCGTTATAGATACATTACTTTGCACTATGCCCGCTTTAGTTGCCTTAACGGGCACAACCAACTGTATAGGATTATGCGGCGTTACTTTGTTTATGGTCCATATTAAAGTACGCGTAGTTGCATTATAAGTTACCTCGCCATTTGTACTCATTTGTGGTATATAATCCAGGTTTGGCGGGATCGTGTACACCACATTTACCCTTGTTCCGTCAACGGCACTATTATTATTAGCCGTTAATATATAAGCATACTGATCTCCCGGTAATACGGTGGTATTTGATGATGCTATAGTTACCATTAGATCAACCAAAGTATCCGGTATAATAACTGGCGGTGGCACGGTAGTGCTAAATACGATCCTAACACCATCGGATCGATCAGAAGCACACCCACTTGCTGCAAAAGCTACTACTGTATATATCCCTTCTAATGAGGCCCTGTAATCTTTATATATAGCCCCCTGTATACGTATTCCATCCTTAAACCATTGATAGGCGGCAGCGTTTGCTGTTGCTCCGTGCAGGACAATAGATTGCCCTTCGCTAATAGTAAAGGTTGGATATTCACCAGAAGACGTTACCGTACTTTGTGAATATCCATATCCTGTAACCATTAGCAATGCGCATATAAATATTGTGCACAGCCGCCTCATATTGCCTACCGATAACTATATTAGTTAGCTGTTATTAATGGCTTGGTTGGTAGTGGCGTAACTATAATATCTTCGGTAGCTGTTGAGCTGCAGCCTGCATTAAGCGTATATGCTACTGTTACACCAAACGTTACTGTTGCCGCTGTAGCTTCATTAGCTACAGCATAAGTACTGGCCGTTGCACCCGAAATAGGTGTGCCGTTCCTTGTCCATTGATAAGTATAAGTATAACCAGATGCCGGGGTAACATTTGCCGTTAATAATGATGTTCCCGAAGTGGCACATATTGAACTATTAGGCGTTGTTATATCAACGATCAATTGTGGCAACACATATATACTCAACACATCAGATACCGGCGATATACATCCGTTTGCATTTTCGGTAACCACATAATATTTGTAATAACCCGCTGCTCCGGTAGTTTCAGTATAAGTTCTGCCGGTAGATCCTGCGATTAGTTGTTTAACACCGGCGGCATCCTCTTTATACCAATTATATTTGGCATAATCTACGCCAGCCGACTCCTCCGGGCCGCTGATAGAAATGTTTTGGCCATAGCATAATACTTTAGCTACATCTGATGCATTTGTAGGTGGCGGCGTAGTAGCGTCGCTTGGGCCCGTGGGGGCTTGTGCTTTTGTTAGGGTAGTTGTTAAAACCATTGCCAGTAACATGATTGGGGCGAAAAGTTTATTTATTTTCATGGTGTAAAAAATTAAGTTCATTTAAAAATTATAGTGGTATTATACCCGGCTTCTGCGGGTTTGGGTCAATAGTTATAGTTGTTTGTTTGGGCAATGACGTGCATCCGGTTAGCTTGTTTTGCGCGGTTATGGTATAAACTCCGCTTTGAACAATGGCCGAAGCATTGGCAGGCGTTATAACATTACCTAACGAGTCTTTAAAAACATAAGCGTAGGTAACATTATCATACCCCACAATAGTTTGTGTCAGGTCATATACCCCGCAAGCCTCTGCTGTTGCGGTTAATGTTAAAACAGGTATTGGGTTTAGGGTTACGTTTATGTTTTGCCTGTAAACGGGCGCAAACACAATGTCATCAATGGCAAAATCGTTTCCGTTGGCTACTATGTTTTTGTTTACCAGGGCAATTGGGATATTATTACCGCTAACGCTCCCCGAGTTCCAGGTAGTAGTAAAGAATTGCCAGGTACCATCTGCCGTAGCCGCAGGTACTATAGTGGTCCCTAACTGGCTGCCGTTAATTGAAAATTGAAGTTGTGCCGGATTTGACGGGCTAGTTGATGTTACCCATACCGAAAACACATAATCTGTATTAGCAATAACTGAAATATTTTGCGTCCAAACGGTTACATTATTGGTAGGCGCGCCATTTACTATCAACATTTGGCCCGAACCACTTGTATGATCGCCAAAAGATGAAAAATTGGTGTGTACATTACGTGGGTTGGTATCTACCGCGTAAGTACCCTCTGCACTTAAAACGCCACAACAAGGGTTTCCCGGCACATTTTGACCTACCTGCCTGTAAGTATATTGGCTGGTAAACCCTGTATTTCCCGATGAAAAACTGCCATTGCTTACCACGTTGGCCCCCGTAACCTGCCACCAATATGTACCGGAAGCATTTACAGTGCGCGAAGTTGCTGTTGAGCCGTTATCCCATATCAGGTTAGAATAACCGGGAATAGCTGTTGAGTTTAATGTAGTACTTGTTCCGCAATCACTAACATTTATAGTAGGCGGGGCCTGGGCCAAAACCTTCATTGTAAAAAAACACAAAAACAGCTCCAATAGCATTGAGACCATTGTTTGCTTTTTTAAAGAAGGAATAAACATACTACGCGTCAATTATTAATCAGGTACTTATACGAACATGCGGTTAGTATAGTTGCACCGATTTTGCTTAAAAACGCATATATTTTATCTTTGGAGAATTATAACTTAGTGTAAAGAAAACACAATTAATATTTTGATATAATTTTTCACAATAGTTTATTTTTCCAACAATAAAAATCGTCGGGGGCTGGTGAGATAATTGAGAAGGTACCGGATGGTTTAATTGCTATTATGTGAGCAATTTTTAAAATTTACATCTACCCGGAACAGATTATACGGTAATAAAAAGGCTTAAGTTTCACGCATCGAATAAATTTTTTTTCATTACTTAAAAAATCAAGTCTGTAAATAATATTTTTATAGCCGATGCCATCTCCAACCTATTTAAAAAAAATAAGACCGATACAGCTAATAGCTATCGTTTTCTTTACCGTTTCTGGTGGCCCGTATGGCATGGAGCCTTTAATAACTTATGCCGGCGAGCACGGGGCATTGCTATTGTTGGTTATCACACCCTTATTGTGGGATATACCGGCCATGTTTACTGTTTTAGAGTTAAACAGCATGATGCCTGTAACGGGCGGCTATTATCGTTGGGTAAAATACGCGTTAGGGACCAAATGGGGATTTTATGAAGGGTGGTGGACATGGCTATACACTTTTGTTGACCTGGCCATTTACCCCGTACTATTTGTGCAATATGCTTCCTTTTTTTACCCGGAACTGGCAGGTTATAAGATACCGATATGCCTGGTTATTATTTGGGCCTCGGCTGGCTTAAATATAATGGGTATTATACCTGTGGGGCGCGTAGCGCTATTTTTGGGTGCTGCGGTATTGGCGCCATTTATTATTCTTTTTGCGGTAGCAATATTTCATCATTCGGGTGGGTTAAATATCCCGTCGCCCTCATTAAGTGGCATCCCGTTCCCGTCATTCGGCCTTGCACTATATACTATCATGTGGAACTGTATGGGGTGGGATAATACCACTACCTATGCCGAGGAAGTTGATAAACCGGTACGTACTTACATTACCTCTACCTTTATAGCATTTGCATTGGTAATTGGCGTTTGCTTTTTAGCCGTCTGGGTAGCGCAATTATCCGGTATAAATGCAGATACTCTGGCCGAGGATGGCTTTCCGGCAGTAGGTACTTTAATTGGCGGGAAATGGCTGGGCGCTTTAATTGCATTGGGTGGCATGGCCAGTACGCTGGGTATTTACACTGCTGTGCTATTGTCTGTTTCGCGGGTGCCGCAAGTAATGGCCCAGGATGGGCTTTTACCCCGCCATATCAATATTATGCATTCGCGTTTTAACACGCCTTATATTTCTATTATAGTTTGTTCGGTCCTGGTAAGCCTGATGATACTGTGGACTTTTGTTGACCTGATTATCATTGATGTTACGGTTTATGGTGCAGGGTTGTCGTTAGAATATATAGCACTCATCCGCTTGCGCCTAAAATCGCCGGATGCGCCACGGCCCTTTAAAATACCATTAAGCGTAACCGGTATATGCCTTGTATTGATTTTGCCTATAGCTGTTTACTTCATGGCATTGGCCGGTGCTTTTTCATCGTCTTCCGAAACACTTAAACCTGCTATATTTGCTATAGCCGCCTTATTAAGTGCAGAGGTGATGTGGCGTATTATCAATTGGAAAAAAAGATTTGCCTGATAACTTTATGATCAAATTTAAACGTACCGACCATATCAATATTTGTGTTCCCGAAGAAAGGCTGGAAGAAGCACGCGCGTTTTATACCAATATAATTGGCCTGCAGCCTACACACCGGCCCGATGTATTTGGCATACCGGGCTATTGGTTTTTAGTGGCAGATATTGAATTGCATATAGGCATTGAACCCGCCCTTCCGCCAAGTAATCGCCATACCGCTTTTGAGGTGACCAACCTGGATGAATGCCGCAGGCACCTGGAAGCAAATGGAATAGCTATTAATGAAGAGCCCTCCATTCCCGGCCGTAATCGTTTTTCGTTTATTGATCCGTTTAGCAACCGATTGGAGTTGATGGAGTTTATTTAATTATAAGGCCAATTCAATCGCCGGGTCCCAAAAAACCGATTTAAAATCCTGTATCTGGTCCTCTTTAACTTTTATGCCTTCGGCTTCTAAAAGTTCCTGCATTAAATTACCCCCGAAATGAAATTTAGCGGTTAGCAAACCCTGCCTGTTTACCACACGGTGTGCAGGAACAGGAGGTTGGGCACTTGTGGATGCCTGCATAGCATAACCCACCATGCGCGATGAACCTTTAGTACCCAAATAGCTGGCTATTGCCCCATAGGATGTTACCCTGCCCGGCGGTATTTGCCGTACCACATCGTACACATTATCGTAAAAGGTATAATCGGGCATGGGTTATTTAAATGAGAATTTAAGGTAGTTAATGTTTTTGTTATCCTTTAAATATTTTTTTTCGTAGTAGGTTTTTATTGATAATACCTCATCCGCAAATTCAGAATGATAAAGGTCTGCCGTTTGGATATGCGACGGTAGTTTTAACTCGGCTATTTTATCAACACTATATTGGTATAAGCCATCATTATCCGTTTTTAAATTAACACAGCCACCATCTTTTAATACCTGCTGGTACATGTTCAAAAATCTCGGCGAGGTCAGTCTTTTCTTTTCGCGGCTCAATTGTGGTTGCGGGTCGGGGAAGGTGATCCATATCTCGTCCACTTCGCCGGGCGCAAAATAATCTATTAGATTTTCTATCTGCATACGCAAAAAGGCAACGTTATTTACCCCCTCTTCCAGCGCGGTTTTAGCACCCCGCCATATCCGGTTGCCTTTATAATCAATACCTATAAAATTTTTGTTGGGGAACATTTGGGCCAGGTTAACGGTGTATTCGCCCTTACCGCAAGCCAGTTCTAATACTACCGGGTTGTTGTTTTTAAAAAACCCTTTACTCCATTGCCCTTTGTGGGCCTTCCCGGCATCTAACTGTAAAACATTGCTAAAGGTTTCTATCTCTGCAAAGCGCCTTAACTTATCTTTTCCCATTATGGCGTAAAAATAGTTATTTGCTTAGGATTGTAAAGGATGCTATTAATTGCATTTATCTAAGTGTACAGCTTAGGCTCTTTACCCATTAATGCGGTAGCCGTACTATATGTAGAAACGCAGAACGGCGTTAAATAGGTCAAAAAAACCTTAAATGCGCTTATTTTCTCCCACTGCATCTGAAAAATAAAATCACCCTGATTAATAAGGTTTAACAAAGTTCCAACTGTTAAGCTTATAGTAATCGCTTTATTAACTGTAGAGCGATGAAAAGCTAATTTTGTGAATTTATCCATTTTTATTCCTGTTAATCAAACTTTTTACGGCCCAACAACCTATAGATATATTAAATTAACAAAATTTGGTTGTTTTTGATGTTAATATTTCATTATATTTGGGAATATAGTTAAAAAATGTCGATTATTATGAAATATTTTTATAATATTTTTAATTCGATGTGCTTTTTTTAAGACAATCGGCACAAAATAGTGCTACAAAAAGCTTTTATATACATTTCAACAAAATAATGCTATGAAAACAACGGTCGATGTTGTAGGTAATGCCGTAAAGTTGCCGGATGATCCTGCTGAAACCTATAAGATACTTTTCCGCGCCAACCCGCTTCCTATCATCATTTATGAAATTGGATCTCTTGCAATTGTTGACGTGAACGAAATGGCCTGTAAATTATACGGTTACCCCGCCAACGAGTTTACCGCCTTAACCATTAAAGATATAATTGCGTCAAAAGATGGGGCATTCGCCGCGACTATTGCAAGCCCCGATACAAATGGAGAAATAAATAATGCGGGTGCATGGGACCATGTTAAAAAAAATGGCGAAACCATTAAAGTAGAGCTGATAGGTAATGCTGCAAATTATATGGAAAAGCAATGCATGATTGTAGTTTGCAAGGATCTTACCGAGAAATCAAAAACATTGCGATCCCTTGAAAAAAGTATTGAACGGTTTGAATATGTTACCGAAGCTACAACAGATATTATTTGGGACTGGGACCTGGAAACTAACGAGGTTTATTATTCCAGGAACATCCAAAAATCATTCGGGCATAAACCGGGTGTTAACGTTGGCGATATGCGGTTTTTTGCCCAGTATGTACATCCCGACGATAGGGAACGCGTAGTGCTTTACCCCGATCCGGTTAAATACGGTAACATGAATTATTGGACGGAAAAATACCGTTTTCAAAAAGCTAATGGAGAATATGCATATGTACTGGACAAGGGGGTAGTTATACGCGATGAAAGAGGCAGAGGTATACGTATGATCGGTGCAATGCAGGATATTACGGAGTTAAAAAACAGCGAACTACAGATCGAAAAACAAAATGCGCAATTGCTTGACCATGCCAGCAAACTGAAAACCCTTAATACACTAAAAGATAGGCTAATAGCTATTTTGGCGCATGACCTGCGCGGACCATTAAGCAGTTTGAGAGGAGTGTTTGAGCTTTTTCAGGACGATACCATATCATCAGGCGAGTTGCTGAATATGATTCCCGGTGTTGTTAAAAAATTAGACTATACCTCTGATTTTTTGGACACCCTATTGTTTTGGGTTAATACCCAAATGGACAATTTTGAAAAAGCGATCAAAAATTTTTCTGTTAAAGATGTTGTTATTAAAGAAAAGCACAACCTGGATGACCTGGCCACTAAAAAATCCATTCAATTAAAATTTGATGTGCCCGAAGATGCAATTGCTTTTGCCGATCCGGATTCGATCCGCATTGTTATCCGCAACCTGGTAACCAATGCCATTAAGTTCTCGAACGAGAAGGGCATTATTGAAGTTTTTGCAAAGCTGTATAGCAAGCATGTTTTGATCAGGGTAAAAGATTTTGGAATTGGGATGACTGCCGAGCAAACCGAAAAATTATTTAAAGGCAAGGTTGACAGCAAGCGTGGCACCCATGAAGAACTGGGAACGGGTATGGGCCTTTTGTTTTGCAAGGACCTGATAGAAAAATGTAAAGGGAAAATTTGGGTAACCAGCGTACCGTGGGTCGGTACCGAGTTTTCCTTTACCATACCTGTAGGCAAATCAGATCTCTAACGAGGTTCAGGGCAGTCTGAAGATTTAATGCGAAGTCGGGATGAGAAGATTCGAACTTCCGGCCTCCAGCACCCCATGCTGGCGCGATACCTGGCTACGCTACATCCCGAGATAATTACGCAAATATAAAATCTGTTATAATATTCTTAAAATAAAAACACCCGCCATTTAAAGAACAGCGGGTGTTATAATCATGTTAAAGCCTATTGCTTCAACACAAACCCGCCGCTTGGCTGCATCTCTATTTCCAGATCACCATTTGCGGCTACTGTTACATCTTTCATATAAGGTGCTTTGGCGCTGTCGTCATTATAAAGCTTTACTTTTTTGCCGGCAAGCATCGGCAACTTAAGGGTTAGCTTTTTTACTTCCTTTTCCGCATTGGCTCCGGCTACGTACCATTGATTATCATGTCTGCGTGCAATCACGGTGTATTTGCCCGGGTAACCATCAATAAAGGTGGTTTCGTTCCAGGTGGTTGGTATCGCTTTCATGAAATCAATTTCAAATGCAGGCACATCTGTTAAGTTATTAGGCGCCAACGCAAACATTTGTAATGAGTTTTGATACAAAATACCTGTAGCTAACTGGAACGCGTCAGTTGTTAAACGCGGACTTCTTCCCTGGTTGGTTTTGGTTAAAAACTTGTTCAGGAAAACACCACCGTACTCCATGTTACCCACCGCGTTGCGGATGAACGGATGCAGGGTTGCCGTAAGTGCTTCGGTTTGACGGTTGCTTTGGTTAAAGTATACCATCTCTGAAGCTACTACCGCTTCGCTGCCCACATAGTTAGGATACATGCGTTCCCAGCCGCGTGGCAGGGTAGCACCATGAAAATCTATCATCAAACCATAATCGTTAGCGTCAGACAGGATATCTTCATACAAACGCAGGTTATCTTGTTTATCGCCACCAAAGAAATCTACCTTTAACCCTTTTACACCAACTTCTTTCAGCCATTTCATTTCCTTTTTGCGCTCAATAGCGTTGTGCATTTTGTTGCGCGGGCCTTGTGGCGCGTCATTGTATGGCCCGTTTGAGTTATACCATAAAAGCACGTCAACCTTTTTTGATTGGGCATATTTGATCAACTGCTTCATTTTATCGTAGCCGATGTTTTTATCCCATAGCGCGTCAATCAAAATGTACTCATATTTCATAGCCGCAGCCAGGTCAATAAATTTCACCTGGTCGTCGTAGTTCATACTATTGTCTTGCCATAATATCCAGCTCCAGGTAGCGCGGCCCGGCTTGTACACTATTGATGGTGCATATAACGGATCTACTACATCATAAGGAATGGTAGTTTCAACAATTGGTTTTAAATTATCACTAACCGTGATGGTGCGCCATGGGGTATAACCCGGCAAAGCTATTTGTGCGCCAGTTGACCCAAACCCATTGTTTTGTTTCACGCTCGGGTAGTCAACCGAATAAACACCATCTTTTATTTCACTTAAATGTGAGCCGCAATACTGGCCACCAACACCTGTTTCTGAAAGTAATACCCAGCCATCGGCCCCAACTTTAAACAAGCCCGGGAAAACATAACCTTCGGCACTTGGACGGGTTTTAACCATTGGCTGATCGGGCTGGTAAGATGACTCATAGCTTGGGGCCGTACGTGCAAAGCCTGTCATTGGTGTCATCATGTTTGACAGGAATGTTGTTGTTGCTGAAGGGAATTTATACCCGGTGGCTTCCTTTTCAACCACGCAGGCTAATCTTTCGCCCATGGGCATGATCTGGTAACGGAAAGCGATATCATTATTGCTCACCTGGAACTCAATATCGATTTTGTTTTTTTTGGCATTTTCAAAGCTCAGTACCGCCTTGTTAGCTACATAATGTATCTGCGATCTTTTGATCTTATCTTGCGTATAATTCTTATCAACGTTGCTTTCGGCTTTGCTGTTATACTTCATGCCGGTGCTATAATCACCCTCGTTGGTCATCAAACCCAACGGGGAGTTTTCTAACATGGTTTTGCCTTTATAGGTAACTGAATACATGGGTTTGCCGTCGGCTACCGATACAACTACCTTTAACTGCTTATCAGGGCTTACAATAGTTGCTTCCTGTGCTATAGCTTTTAATGAGAGTGTGCTAACGCACATCACCATTAACGCCGAATTTAAAAATCTCATATTATTTAAATTTAACTGTTTAAATATTTCCTTTTATTGTGCGTATACCACGTTGTATGTTTTCACTACACCCTTATAATCAAATTTAACAACCGCTTTTCCTGTAGTTGATGCTGCCTGTGTTACAGACACTTTTACAGAAGGATTATTGGTTGAAGCTGTAACTGTCGGCACAGTAGCCCCTGCCGGAAGCTTATAAGTAGTTTCATATAGATCATACTCAGTAATACCATTAGCATTGGTAGAGCGTACAGGCACAGCCGGCAAGGTTAAGGCTTGTCCATTTACTGCAATACTTACCGTTGGTGGCACCGGGCGGGTGATGTTTTTAGTTTTTGAACTAAAGCCCAATCCCATCAGATCAAAAAGATCACCATCAGGGCCTTCAGCTACTAAAAATATAGCGTGCTTTTTGTCCAGGTTATCTACATACTTAGCCACATCTGCTGTAAATTGGGTTGCTTCTTGTTTTGAATTTGCAGGTACAACTATCTCAGCAATTTTCTTTCCTTTCCAGGTTGCATTATCCCATGGGCCATCCAGCCAAACATTTACCTTAAAGCTTTTATCTGTTTTTGGTGTAAGCCATACGTTGAATTGGGTGTTATTTCCCGCTTTAGTTCCTGCAAATGGTTTCAAACCTTTTTGAGCGGTTTTAAGGCCGCCAAAACCGAAATACTTGTAACCAATAATGTTTCCGTTTTTTGCTTTTTCAATAGGCATGTGGTTATCCCAAATATCCCATGAATCTTGCATTATCCTGGTATCTGAAAGATAAGAGGCATATCCGGCAGAATAATATTGGTAAGGATCAAGCCCGAAAATATGGAAACCCTCTGAGGTTACTTCGCCACCTGTATATTCTAACCCTTTGCTGTCTTTAACTGTCCATTTATTATCCGGTGCATATGGGTCGTATCCTGTTATAGTAACCGTGCCTCCATCTTTAACAGATTTTTGATCCCATTTGACATTAATGGGTGCAACAACCGCCTGGCGCGCATAGCCAAACCCACGTGGCGGGCGGTGATAAAACACATACCATTGCCCGTTTATTAATTCAATACTACCATGGGTATTGTGGCCGGAATTTGTTGTTACTATAGCCGAGCCATCCTGGTTTAAAACCGGGGCGCGTGAGTCTACTACCGCACCGCCAATTTTCCATGGACCAAGCGGCGAATCGGCCACTGCATAACGTAAAGTAGAGTTTGAACTACCTACACCATATTCAGGACCAGAGTATCCGCTAAAAACGGTTACAAATTTATTTCCCACCTTACGGATAGAAGATGCTTCAAAAAAGTTGAATTTTCCCAGATCCTGGCCGGCAAGGATGTTAGGGTATGGTGTGTTTGGCTCGCGCAATACACCGTATCTTGAACTGGCCGGTAAAAGGTAATTAATTACCTCGGTACCTGGCCTTAAAGTATACATGGTATTTTGGTCCAACTGCGCTGCAGATGATTTTTGAAAACCCCAAAAAGCATAAGCGCGGAAACCAATACTATAGTCCGGATCTTTCGGATCGGTTATGTACTCAACATACACCGCCGGGTCAAATCCCAAAAGGCTGCCCGGCACGGTGCCCTTTCCATCTTCAGTAACATTGATTGGTTTAAAAGGCCCGTCTGGGCGGTCGCCTTTGCATACCATCGCTTCCCGGTTACGTCCGCGGCTGTGTGGGTATAAGTAATATTCCTTTTTGCCGTTTTTCCTTTTTACTTCTACCAAATCGGGCGCATACATTACATCCCATTGGTTATCTATAAAATAGGTAAATATCGGCCCCTCGTTGCGCCATTGTGTTAAATCCTCAACAGGCGCCGACCATGCCCTAATGTCGGGCCCGCAATAGCTGTTAACCCTTAGATCGTGCGAACCGATAATATAAGCGCGAAATTTTCCGGGCTTGTCCGGATCTTCAAAAACACGGGGTTCACCATCGGGTACATGCTCCCATAAAGGAAGGTAAGGGTTGCCGGCCTGTGTATGGACAAATTTTTGGTACGCCTGTTTTATAGTGGCGGCATTTTGTGCGCTAACAGCCGTTACACAAAACATAAAAATGGTTGCAATAATTAAACCCACTTGTGGCTTTTTAAACTCAATTTTGTAACTCTTCATAAAGTATAATCGGTCAAATGTTTTAAAAAAATTCAGATCGTTGATCGTATATTAATTTACTTCAATAATCTTGGTTCCTTTAGTAACCCCGGTTTCATTAAACGTATCAATAGTAAAATAGTATTTCTGTTGTGCATTAAGGCTCCTTATGGTTAAGGCTTCTGTGCCCAAAACCTGGTAGTTCTGGTATAATTTATCTTTTGTCGATCCGTAACGGATATTGTACCCTACCACGCCTGCCGGTTTATCCCAGTTCAGGTCAACTATACAGCGGTCGGCCTCGTTACGTTTTATGGTTAGGTTGTTTGGTAGGGCCGGTGCTTTGCCTGCAGTTTTACCAAACACGCGCAAACCCGCCAAAGCGAATGTGCCATCTGGTACTTTATAGTTGGTTAACCGGATATAACGGGCTTTTACAGGTGTTTTTAATTCGATATAGTCGTGCGGTACATCAGTTTTGTTTTCTCTTTTGTCTTCTAACGTTTTCCAGGTTTTATTATCGTTAGAATATTCAAGCAAATATTGATAGTAAATACCTTCGCCGCGGCCCATAGTTTTACTCTCATTCTCGTAATAATTTATTTGTACCGCGTTTATGGTGCTCTCGTGCTGCAGGTCCATGCTTATCCATTCGCCTTTATCGCCGGTTTTGGCACTCCAAAAGCTTCGGATATCTTCGTTGGTTGCTAAGTTTTTAGGATGATTGGGCTGCTCAGACGATACCTCAACAGGCTTATTGTACGAAAGCAGCATCCAACCTGTAGCCAGATCTTCGGGTCCGTTTACTTTTTTATTAGGTATTTTATACGGGAAATCGCCAAAGCCGGTATAAACATACATCACACCATCTTTATCAAAAAATGTTGGGAAAATGCCCAAACGGCGCTCAAACATGTGTTTTTGTGATATGGTCATAGTAGATACATGCCAGTAATTGCCATAATTGTCCTGGTAGGTATTGCTGTGACCGGCACTGGCGACAAAACCTTCGGGTTTGTATGATATTGGATTATGTTTAGCTAATGTAAATGGTCCAAGCGGCTTGTCTGCCTCATATACGGCATCACTGTAACTTTTAAATTCTGTGCCCGGACCTGAATATTGCAGGTAATATTTTCCATTATGTTTAGTTGTCCATGAACCCTCTATCCATGGGCGGTCTTTCATAATTTCATTATAATCACCTTTACGTTCCCATCCGTAAATCTCTCTTTTGCTATTCATAACCTCGATAGGTTTGCCTATTGGGTTAAACGTTTTGGGGTCGAGTTCTACCGCATATAAAGGATTAACGTTTGAACAACCGTAATAAAAATATACCCTGCCATCATCGTCTACAAAAAAGTCAGGATCGATCATGGTTATCGGGAACGATGGGTTGAAAACCTCCCATTTGCCCGATTTTGGATCGGTTGTACGGTAAATTTTTAACGGTGCGTTGCCGGATGCCATAAAGTAAATGGCTCCATTCATCACCACAGCAGCCGGGGCATAATCTTCTAAAGGCAGATCTTTAGTTGTGATCAAATCCCAATGTATCATATCAGTTGAATGGAAATATCCGCCTGATTTTGAAGCAAACAAGTAATATTCGCCTTTAAATACAACCATATTAGGGTCGGCGGCCTCTCTTCTTGAGGGCGCGTCCAGCATAAAACGATAGCTTAAATTTACCGGGTTGGCAACCGTTTTTTGGGTTGTGGTATTTGAATTTCTATTTTGCGAAATAACCGTATTGGTGACGGTTATAAGCGAAAGCAATAGTGTTGCTTTTATAATTGCATTGCTCATAAAAATGTAAATGGGTGGTTTATTAAGCAATAATGCACAAAATAGTGCATATTTCCATAATTTTTATAAACCACCTTAACCGCGTTGCGGGTACGGGAATTTGTTTTTATGAAACCGCATTTATAACAATAGGTTATGTTGTTGGCCGTTTTTTTGATATATAAACCTATGTAAAGCAGCTTTTTATAACATAACAATATTGTTTCATTTAAACTTTAGCGGTATTGTTTTGGTATTTTTACTTAATACTATATCTTTATAAATAGTTTTTTCGTTTCACTCCTGTGTAATTAAACTTTTGGGCCCATGAACACTTCTGATAACTATGCGATCCTTATCGACAAGATCAATGTTTTTATTAAAAAATATTATCTGAACAACCTTTTAAGGGGCCTGATATTTTTAGGCGCGGGCCTTTTCTCGGCCTACGTAGCGATTACAGTTACCGAATATTACGGAAATTTTAATCCGCTGGCTCGCAGTATCATGTTTTATGGCTTTATAATTTTAAACCTTGCTTTAATTGCGTGGTTAGTTGTGCCATCATTAATGGCCTGGCTAAAATTGGGTAAAACCATTACGCATGACCAGGCTGCCGAAATTATTGGCAAGCATTTTAGTGACGTTAATGACAAACTACTAAATACTTTACAACTTAAAAAATTATCGGCCCATGATGCGCAACACCATGACCTGATCATGGCCAGCATCGATCAAAAAATTGAAAAACTACAGCCGGTACGTTTCCCTACGGCTATTAACATTAGGGATAACCGTAAGTATTTAAAATGGGCGCTTATTCCATTGGGGGTAATTTGCATTATCGGCTTTGCAGCACCATCTATATTGACAGAAAGCACCAAAAGACTAATACGGCATAATGAGTATTTTTTACCCGTTGCACCATTTAAGTTTGTTGTTGAAAATAAAGTATTATCTGTTGTACAAGGCGATGATTTGAATCTTGATATTAAATTGGAAGGCAATAGCCTGCCTGCAGATGTTTACGTAGAAACCGCCAACAATACCTTTAAACTGGATAAAGAGAACGTAACCAAATTTCATTACCTGTTTAGTAATTTACAGCAAAACACCAAGTTTAGGTTGGTGGGTAATGGCTTCAATTCGTTACCCTATGAGATAAAAGTTAACCCGCGCCCTTCATTAATGCATTTTGATGTGGTTTTAAATTACCCGGGGTATTTAAACAAGCCAAGCGAAGTTTTACCTAATGCCGGCGATTTGACCTTGCCTGCAGGCACTAACGTTACCTGGCGTTTTCATACGCAAAATGCCACAAGCTTATTGTTTGACATGAATGCAAAACGTGCCGCATTAACCTCTACCGGCAAGGACCTGTTTGAACACCGTGAAAGAATAATCACCAATTCGGTTTATAAAATTACGCCGTTGAATAATTTGGTTAATCATAGCGACTCTGCCCTATACCGTATTAATGTTATTGCCGACGAGGCCCCTTCTATTGGCGTTCAGGAAAAGCCCGATTCGATTAGTATGAGGGCCATTTATTTTACCGGTAAGGTAATGGACGACCATGGTTTTTCAAGTTTAAACTTCCACTATACGATTAAAGGATCCTCAGCCACAAGGAGCCAGGACAAATCATTTAGTAAACCTGTTAAAGCCGACCTGGGCCAATCGCAGGCAGATTTCTTTTACTTATGGAACCTGAAAGAGTTGGGCATCAATCCCGGCGATCATGTAACCTACTATTTTGAAGTTGCAGATAATGATGGTGTATCGGGCCCTAAAAAAGCACGCACGCCCGAGCAACAATTAAACGTACCAGATGAGCAGGAGTTGAACGAGCAACTGAACAAAAGCACAGAGATCATTAAACAAAAAATGCAGTCGGCCAGTAAAATAGCCGGTCAAATTGAGAAAGAAACTCAAAAAATGAGTCAGATGATGCTGAATAAAAACTCATTGTCATTTGATGAGAAAAAGCAGGTGATGGATATGCTGCAAAAACGCCAGGAGCTGGATGAGTTGATAAAAGATATACAGGCTGAAAATAGAAAGAATTTGTACAATCGCCAGGAAAGCCAGGATCAACAAAAAGATCTGCTTGAGCAACAAAAAATGATGGAGAAGTTGCTTAACGATGTGCTTGATCCTAAAACACGCGAAATGCTGGACAGACTGCAGGATATGTTGAAAAACGATCAGAAAGATGGTGCCCGCCAGGAATTAAACAAAATGCAGCAGGATAATAAATCAATGAAGCGCGAGCTGGATAGGATGCTGGAACTGTATAAAAGATTAGATTTTCAGCAAAAGCTTAATCAACAGATAAGCCAGTTGAACAAGCTGGCCGAAAAACAGGATAAGTTGGCTGAACAAACCGATAAAAAAACTGCCGAACAACAAGAGGCCCTGCAAGAACGGGCCAAAAAGGATCAGCAGGAAAAAGCTAAACAGCAACAACAGGCCAAACAGGCCCAAGCTGCTAAAGACCAGTTAGCTAAACAGGAAAAAGAGATAAAAGACCTTCAAGCCAAGCTTGAACAAGCGCTTAAAGACCAGCAAGCCATGGAAAACCAGGAGCAAAAAGACAAGGCACAATTTAAGCAGCAAACTCAAGCCCAGAAAGATGCTGAAGCTAAATTAGAAAAGCTGATTAAAGACCTTCAGGCTAAACTTGCGCAAGAAAAGAAAGAGCAGCAAGCTATGCAGGCTCAGGCTAAAAAGGACCAGGAACAACAGGCCAAAGACCAGCAAAGCCAGGCTCAAAAAGATCAACAAGCTAAAAACCAGCAACAAGGCAAACAAGACCAACAACAAGGCAAGGATCAGCAAGGCAAACAAGATCAACAACAGGGACAACAGGACCAGGATGGTAAGCAGGAGAACTCACAAGAGCAACAAGCACTGCAAAAAGAGCAGGAAAAGCTGAAAGAGGAGTTTGAAGATATTGCCCAAAATTTAGATAAACTGGATAAAGACAGCGAGGAAGCTAAACAGGATTTTGATCAACCAAAAGCTGAAGAGGAAGACGTTAAACAGGAAATGCAAAAAAGCAGCGATCAGTTAAAAAAGAACAATCGTCCTAAGTCTGCTCAATCGCAAAAGCAAGCTGCTCAAAAAATGAGGCAGATGGCGCAAAAAATGCAGGAGCAAAACGAGCAAGAGCAGGAGGAGCAAGAAACGGTTGACGAGCACCTGTTAAGAGAAATGTTGAAAAGCCTGGTAAACAGTTCATTTGAACAGGAAAAAATTATGCAGCGCTTACGCAACACCAGCCAGATAGACCCGGCTTATGTTAGGTTGGCGCAGGAGCAAAAAGGTATAAAAGACAATTTGAAAACAACCGAGGACAGCTTATATTCTCTTAGTAAGCGCATACCACAAATACAAAAATCTGTAAATACCGAACTGGCCAGTATTAATTCAAGAATTGATGAGGCACTTACCAGCTTAGGTGACAGGAGAACGGCAGAAGCCAACCGTAGCCAGCAATATGCCATGACCTCAATGAATAATCTGGCACTAATGTTGAGTGAAGCATTAAATAATTTACAGGCCTCGGCGCAATCTAAACCGGGTAGTGGTAAACCTGGAAAGGGTAAGCCAAAGCAACAATCACTATCTCAATTAGCTAAACAGCAACAGCAGTTAAACCAAAACATGCAAAGGGCCAGGGAGCAAATGAGGCAGCAACAACAACAAGGACAGCAGCAGGGGCAGCAGCAAGGCCAACAACAGGGACAGCAGCAGGGTGGCCAAAACAGGGTGCCTGGCGATATGAATAATAATTTTAACGGTAACATGAGCGAACAGCTGGCCAAATTAGCCCGCGAACAACAGCTGATCCGTCAGCAGTTTGAACAATTGACCCGAGAGACCGGTAAAGAAAAGGGTTCGGCAATTCCTAATGCCGATAAAATTATTAAGGAAATGGAACAAACTGAAACGGATCTCGTAAACAGACGTATAACCGATGAAGCATTAAAAAGGCAATTGCAAATACAAACCCGTTTGTTAGAAGCCGAGAAGGCAGAGCAGGAACGAGAGCAAGATCAGCAAAGACAAAGCAACGTGGGTAAAGATATGCCGCCGGGATATATAAAAGCTTTGCAAGATTATCAGCAAATAAAGGCTAAACAAACCGAGCAGATCAAAACAGTGCCGCCTAACCTTAATTTGTATTATAAAACAAAAATTAAAAATTATTTTGAGCAAATTAATGCAAAATAATATGCCAGATACTAATCTTCAGGCCACCGATCTATATACATTGCAACTTCCGTCAGTGCCGGAAAGCATTAACACGTTGGAAAACCTGATAGAAGAGATCGCTAATAAGTACCAGGTTAGCGATGATACATTTGCTAATATGATGACCTGCCTTAACGAGGCGCTTAATAACGCCATGATACATGGTAATAAACTGGACCCCGCTAAAAAGGTTATTGTAAATGCTGAGGTTGAGGGCCGGCGAATTACCTGGACCATTACAGACGAAGGACCCGGGTTTGATTATGTGCACCTGGCCGACCCTACCGCACCTGAAAATTTAGAAGCTTTAACCGGGCGCGGTGTGTTTATTATTAAGCACCTGGCAGATCAATGTGTATTTAATGCGGCGGGTAACGAGGTTGAATTGTTATTTAAACTATAAATGCCGAGAATATCCTTCTTTGAAGAAGACATCCAATATAATTTAAAAGATAAAATAAAGGTAAAGCAATGGATAAAAGATACCATTGCTGCCGAAGGCTATCAATTGGACGAGTTAACCTATATCTTTTGCTCAGATGCCTACCTGCTGCAAATCAATCAGCAGTACTTAAATCATGATACCTATACGGATATTATCACCTTTGATAACTCATCTAAAAAGGGGATAATAACCGGCGATATATTTATTTCTATTGAGCGCATTCGCGAAAACGCGGCCAAGTTTAATCAGTCCGTTACCGATGAGTTGCACCGGGTAATTATACACGGCGCACTACATTTATTAGGCTACAAGGATAAAACAGCCGTTGATAGCAAAAATATGACACAAATGGAGGATAAATATTTGGATAAGAGGGCCTTTAATACCTAATTTTACATCAACCAACATATTTAAACAATTAAAACCATGAAAACACTTGCATTAATATTTTCCCTGATGTTTGCTACGGCATTCGCCACAGCACCTGATAACGTATATACCTTTAAACTAAAAACTTTAGACAACGCGGATTTTTCTTTAGCTAAATATAAAGGCAAAAAAATCCTGATAGTAAATACGGCTTCTAAATGTGGTTACACCCCTCAATTTGAAGCGCTTCAAAAACTTCAGGATCTTTACAAGGATAAATTAGTTGTTATTGGTTTCCCAGCTAATAACTTTGCCAATCAGGAGCCGGGTAATGCTGCTGAAATACTTGCTTGCCAGGCAAAAAACAAAGCAAGTTTTTTACTTACCGAAAAAGTTAGTGTTAAAGGTGCTGATATGGCTCCATTATTTCAATATTTAACAACTGCTGCAAACCCTGATTTTACAGGTGAAGTTAAATGGAACTTTGAGAAGTTTTTGGTTGACGAAAATGGTAAATTAATTCACCGTTTCCGTTCAGCGGTTGAGCCAACATCAGAAGCTATTACAAAATATCTGTAACCAGAATAGCGGATAAAAAGAAAAGGGCTCCGATGTGTTGGAGCCCTTTTCTTTTATAATATCCCCTAACAGACTGATTACATCATGGGTATATCCATGATCAATATCCTTGCATTTTCTTCGGTATCAATAGTTAATGAAGCGGTATCATACACACCCAATGCATCTCTTTTATTTAATACCTGGTCATTTACTTTTACCGATCCTTCAATAATAAATATATATACACCGTTACCTGGTTGGCTCACTTTATAGTCAATTTTATTACCGGCTTCAAAATCGCCCATTAAAAAAGTAGCTTCCTGATTTATCCATAAGGTATCTTTGCTTTCTTTGTCTGGAGATACCAAAGTTACCAGTTTATTGGTTTCCAGCACATCTTCAAAGCTTTTTTGATCATACCTTGGTTTGATATTACGTTCTTTAGGAAACAACCATATTTGCAATGCTTTAGCATCCTCGGTTTGCGAATGGTTATATTCTGAATGAGTTATGCCTGTCCCTGCAGACATTACCTGTATCTCGCCAGCCTTGATCACTCCAATATTGCCCATGCTATCTTTATGTTCAATAGCCCCTGATAGGGGTATGGTAATTATTTCCATATTATCATGCGGGTGCGTACCAAAGCCTGCCCCTGCTGCAATAATATCATCGTTTAAAACCCTTAATGCACCAAAATGCACTTTATCCGGGTGATAATATGGGCCAAAACTGAATGAGAATTTAGCTTTTAACCATCCGATATCGTTGGTTCCGCGTTCGTTAGCAGGATAAAAAATACTTTTCATGATCGTGTCGTTTTAATAAATACGTGTTTAAACATACAAATTTTATTCCACAAATTAATTATATGTATTTTTGCATAAAATTTTTTTATAAAATGGCATACAAGGCTGTTATTGTAGGCGCAAGCGGACTAATTGGCAGAAATTTAGTAAACACCTTATTATTAAGCTATGAATATAGCGAAGTAGTAAGTATATCCCGTAAAAAACTTCCGGTACACAGCAGTAAATTAAAGCAGGTAATTGCCGAATTTGATGATGTGGAGGCGTATGAAGAGTATATTACCGGCCGGGCTTTATTTTGCTGCTTAGGCTCAACCCGTAGTAAAACTCCCGATAAAAAGGAGTATTATAAAATAGATCATGATCACCCTGTAAAATTGGCAGAGATCGCTTTAAAAAACGGGGTTGAGCAGTATCACCTGGTATCATCTATTGGTGCAGATGAACATTCGTCCACCTTTTATTTAAAAATGAAGGGAGAGACGGAAAGGGATGTAAAAAACGTTGGGCTTAAGGCAACATGCATTTACAGGCCCTCTTTTTTAGTAGGCGAGCGTACCGAAAGCCGCCAATTGGAGCGTATCGCCATAAAATTCATGTTATTAATAAGCCCGTTGCTGGTAGGGCCGTTTAGAAAATACCGGGCCATACATGCCAAAGCGGTTGCTAAGGCTATGTTCAAAACATCATTAAAAACAAGGGAGGGTGTATATATCTACTCTTCTGAACAAATAAAAAGACGCGCGTGAGTACTTATATATCTGCCGAAAATTTAGGGCATTCTTTTCATGATCATTGGTTATTTAAAAATATATCCATTGGCATAAACCGTGGCCGCAGGGTTGCATTAGTTGGGATAAATGGCGCCGGCAAAACCACCCTTTTAAAATTACTGGCAGGTACTTTAAAACCTACCGAGGGTAAAGTTGCGCAAATGCGCGACCTGAATATGGGTTACCTGGAGCAGGACCCAAGCTTTAAAGACGCGGTTACCATAAGCGATTATATTTTCCACGCGGATAACATACAGCAACAGCTGATAAAAAAATACGAGGAATTGCTTGAAAATGAGCCGGATAACATGAAGGCCATTGAAGAGGTAATGATGGAGCTGAGTGATGTTGATGCCTGGGAATATGAGTACAAGATAAAAACCATTTTAGGTCGGTTAGATATTCATCATTTGAATCAAAGCATTAGCACTTTATCGGGCGGGCAGCGTAAAAGGCTGGCGTTGGCAAAGCTGCTGATAGAAGATCCGGATATTTATATTTTAGATGAGCCCACCAACCACCTGGATATTGACACCATTGAGTGGCTGGAGAAATTATTGACTGAAGGATCAAAAACCATATTGATGGTTACGCACGACAGGTATTTCCTGGATAATGTATGTAACGAGATATTGGAGATTGATAAAGGTAAGATCATCCCCTACGTAGGAAATTATGGGTATTATTTGGAGCGTAAGGCCGAGCGCGAAGCATCAGACGAAGCTACATTCCAAAAAAACTCAAACTTGCTGCGTAAGGAATTGGAATGGATGCGCAGGCAACCTAAAGCCAGGGGAACTAAATCCAAATCAAGGATTGATGCCTACCATGAGTTGAATGAAAAAACGCAGAATAACGGCCCTAAAGTTAATGTGGAGCTAAGTGTTAAAACCGCGCGCCAGGGTAATAAGATATTAGAGATTAAGGATGTTAGCAAGGCTTTTAACGGTAAGCCCTTTGTTAGCCACTTTAACTACGTATTTAAAAAGGGCGATCGCATTGGTTTGGCGGGTAAAAATGGCACGGGTAAATCAACCCTGCTAAATTTAATTACCGGCGGATTGGCACCGGATAGCGGCATTATTGATAAAGGAGAAACAACCGTTTTTGGATACTTCCATCAACAGGGTATTGCCTTTAAGGAAGAAGAAAGAGTTATAGATATTGTAAAAAACGTAGCCGAATTTATTACCATGGCTGACGGCAAAATGATATCGGCCTCTGCCCTGCTTACGTTATTCTTGTTCCCGCCACCAAAGCAATACGGCTTTGTATCTAAGCTAAGCGGCGGTGAAAAGAAGCGTTTGCAGTTGATGCACATTTTGATGAAGAACCCCAACTTTTTGATACTTGATGAGCCAACCAATGACCTGGATATTGACACCCTGAATGTATTAGAGGAGTTTTTAACCGGTTATGGTGGTGTTTTAATGATGGTATCGCACGATAGATATTTATTGGATAAACTAACCGACCAATTATTTATAATGGAAGACGCCGGCCATGTACGCATTTACAATGGGAATTATTCGTCATATAGGCTGGAGTTAGAAGACAATAAACAACAAAGCAAGAAAACTGTCGTTGTTGATACGCCGGCGCCTGTTGTTGCGGCAAAGAAAAACAAGTTAAGCTTTAAAGAGCAGAAAGAGCTGGACACCTTAGAAAAGGAAATTGAGGTTGTAGAGCATCAGATAAAAGACGCTACCGACCAGTTAAACGCTATGGGCATTGATAACAATAAGGTTATTGAGCTATCAGAAAAAATAGCCGAATTGAACTTAACGCTGGATGAAAAAAGCATGCGCTGGATAGAATTAACCGAGTTATTAGAAGCATAGTGACAACATCAGACATCATAGCATCTATAGGGGTAATTATACTTTTAATAGCATTTGTATTAAATTTATATAAAAAGGTTTCGGCAGAAAGCCGCGCCTATACCTTACTTAACTTTGTTGGGGCGGCCACCTGTGGGTATGCCTCATTTTTAATTAGCTTTTATCCATTTGTGGTTTTAGAGGGGATTTGGGCAGCGTTCGCGCTGTTTTCCTTTCTTAAAGTTCCACGTGGAACATCAAAATAATAATAAAACATACATGTTCCACGTGGAACACGGAGGTAAAAATGTTTAAAAAATATAATGTAATTGTAGTTGGGGCCGGCCATGCCGGGTGTGAGGCAGCGGCATCGGCGGCCAATTTGGGGTCGTCTGTTTTGTTGATCACCATGAACATGGGTACTATCGCGCAGATGAGTTGTAACCCCGCCATGGGCGGTGTTGCCAAGGGGCAAATAGTGCGCGAGGTGGATGCTATGGGTGGATATTCGGGTATAATCACCGATAAAACATCCCTGCAATTCAGGATGCTTAATCGCTCAAAGGGCCCGGCTATGTGGAGCCCCAGGGCACAAAGCGACCGCATGCGGTTTGCTGAAGAATGGCGATTAGCTTTAGAACGAACCCCAAATGTTGACTTTTGGCAGGATATGGTAAGCGGGCTTATTGTGAAAAACAATACAGTTTGTGGTGTGCGCACGTCTATAGGCGTAGAAATTGAAGCTGATTCGGTAGTGCTAACCAACGGAACCTTTTTAAACGGCATCATCCATATTGGCGAGAAAAAATTTGGCGGAGGACGCGCAGGCGAACGAGCCGCTACCGGCATAACCGAGCAACTGATAGAATTGGGCTTTGAATCGGGCCGAATGAAAACGGGTACCCCGCCGCGTGTAGACGGGCGCAGCTTAAATTATAGCTTAATGGAAGAGCAGTGGGGGGATGAAGAACGTGGCCGATTCTCGTACACCGATGTAGGGATGATTCAAGAGCAACGCTGTTGCTGGATAACCTATACCAATACCAATGTGCATGAAACATTAAAGGAAGGCTTTGAAAAGTCGCCTATGTTTACAGGGCGCATTAAGGGGTTGGGACCAAGGTATTGCCCATCTATTGAAGATAAGATCAACCGATTTGCAGAACGCGACAGGCACCAGATATTTGTTGAACCCGAAGGATTGAATACTGTTGAGATGTATATTAATGGCTTCTCGACCTCATTGCCGGAGGATGTACAATACAAGGCCCTAAAACAAATCCCGGGATTTGAGGACGTAAAAATGTTCCGTCCGGGATATGCCATTGAATATGATTTTTTCCCTCCTACACAATTGGGGTTAACTTTAGAAACAAAAAAGGTAAGCAACCTGTTTTTTGCAGGCCAAATAAACGGAACAACCGGTTATGAGGAGGCCGCCTCTCAAGGCTTCATTGCGGGTATAAACGCGCACCAAAAAGTGCATGATCAACATGAGTTAATATTAAAAAGATCAGAATCATACATCGGTGTATTAATAGACGACCTGGTAACCAAAGGAACCGAAGAGCCTTACCGCATGTTCACTTCACGTGCAGAACATCGCTTGTTATTAAGACAAGACAATGCGGATATCCGCTTAAGCCCTATAGCGCACGAGTTGGGTTTGATTAGTGATGAGCGTTTAGACAAGGTAAATCAAAAGATAAAAAACTCGGATGATATTGTAGCCTATACAAAAAGCCATACAATTAACCCGGCAGAGGTGAATACCTATTTAGAAGAATGGGGAACAAGCCCATTATCACAAGGAGCTAAACTGTTTAATTTGTTGAGCCGGCCACAGGTATCTTTTACCAACCTGGTTAAAGCCGACGATGGATTAAAAAAATTGCTGGACGGTTACGATAAAGAAACTATTGAGCAGGCTGAAATAAAAATCAAATACGAGAGTTATTTTGAAAAGGAAATGGAGATCGTCGGCCGGATGAAAAAAATGGAAGACAAGTCTATCAATCCGGAATTTAATTACCATCAATTGCAATCGCTGTCAAAAGAAGCTCGCGAAAAATTAATGAAGATCAAACCGCGTACATTGGGCCAGGCATCAAGAATATCGGGGGTTTCGCCATCAGATATTTCGGTTTTAATGGTTCACATGTCAAGATAATTCATAATTTATTGAAAATCAATCGTTTATAAAAAATTAATTTTAAGCCAATATTTTTAAATCTGAATAATAATCATCGTCAAAATAAAAAATTTGCTTATATCGCTTAAAAATGCTGTCAAATAAAAAATCGCCTTTTTTACCTCAACTTACACTGCTTTTTTTGGCCATTTTGTTGGCTTTGGGGTGTGCCGTACCACAAAAACCACAAGGAGGCCCCAAAGATGTAACTCCACCTAAATTATTAAAAGCAACACCGGTAAATGAAACACGCAACTTTTCGGCAAAACAAATAACATTGGAGTTTGATGAATATTTTAGATTGGTCAACCAGTACCAGGAAATAAACATAAGCCCGGCCCAGGAAAAAGCGCCCGAGGTTAAAATAAAAGGTAAAAATCTGGTAATAGATTTAAAGGATACCCTATTAAAAGAAACCACCTATGTAATAAATTTCGGCAAGGCCATCGCTGATGTTAACGAAGGAAATACTGTGAAAAACTTTACTTACGTTTTTTCAACCGGTAACCAAATAGATTCATTAAAAATATCAGGTACCGTTATTGACAATCTTACACTAAAAAAAGAAAAAGACGTAACGGTTATGCTTTTTCCGCTAAGCCAGGATTCCTTACTTTTTGGTAAGAAGAAACCAAGCATATATGCCACAACGGATACATCAGGAACGTTTTCATTAACTAACCTGCATGAAGGTGAATATAAATTATATGCCCTGAAAGAAACCACCGGGAATAAAATATATGATAATGATGATGAACTTATTGCTTTCCCCGGTAAGACGATAAGATTAACAAAGGACACAGCTAATATTAAATTGTCCCTGTTTAAACAAACACCTGTAAAATTCAGGATTGTTGATCGCCGCTTTGACATTACCGGAAAACTATTCTTATCGTTTAATAAAAGCCTGGCAAAGCCTTCATTAAAAATAATTGATCCGGTTGCTTTTGATGCTCAAAAGTTTGTTGAGTTTACTAAAACGCTTGATTCTGCCTACCTATATCTGCGTACTACAGATTATGACTCATTAAAAGTTGCGGTTTTGGATAATGATATTCCTATAGATACAGCCATATTCCGTAAGCCACGAAAAGAGGCTTTCAAGTCCCCTTTAACCATTGTTACCAGTGCTGATATAGGAAACCTATTAAAACCGGGTACGGATCTGCAAATATATACGAGTACCCCTATTACTAACAGGTTACCCTCATTAATAACACTTAAGGAAAATGATACTTATGTAACCAACTATACATTTATAGAGGATAAAACCGATGGCAAACACCTATCTATAAGATACAACTGGAAACCCAATGCTACTTACCTGCTTACCTTTGCAGAAGGTGCATTAACCGGGTATTTTGGTGAAAAAAATAACAACTCGCCAAAAAGATTTAAGCTGGATAAGCCCGACAATTACAGTACTCTTGCTTTAAAAGTAACCTTACCCGATACCGGCCGGTATTATGTGGTTGAATTATTAAATGAAAAAGGCGATGCTACTTTACGCAGCGACCAGGTTACCAAAAATACTTTACTTACCTATAAAAATTATCCGACTGGTAAGTACAATGTTAGAGTGGTTTATGATACGAACCGCAACGGCAAATGGGATACGGGAAGCTTAAAAGAAAACAGCCAGCCGGAAAATATTTGGGTTAAACCAAATATGATCCTATTACGGCCCAACTACGAGCCTACAGAAGATTTAGATATACCAAAGGAATCTACTCCTTAAACCAACCTGAATACATAATATAGTTATCCGGTAATCGGGCAAGTAATGCTCTTTGCTCCTGTGTTATTGGTTTTATTTTTTTTGCGGGAGTGCCGGCATATAGATAGCCGGATTCGCAGAATGTGTTCTCTAACACAACAGAACCTGCAGCAATAATTACATAGGGCTCAACAACCGCATGGTCCATTACAATTGCCCGCATGCCTATTAATACATGATCGTACAACGTACAACCATGTACTATGGCATTATGGCCGATAGATACGTTGTTGCCAATATTAGTAGGTGCTTTTAAATAGGTAGCGTGTATAACTGCTCCATCCTGTATGTTGGTATTATCCCCTATTTTAATATAATGTACATCGCCACGTATAACCGCATTGAACCATACCGAACATTTATCGCCCATAATAACATCACCAACAATGGTAGCGTTCTCGGCAATAAAACAATCTTTTCCCCAGCTTGGGCTTTTTTCTTTTACGGGTAGGATTAAGGGCATATATCAAACTATTGAATGAGTGAATATAAGTTATTATGTTTGATTAATCATTAGCGGAAATAGCTCAGTTGGTAGAGCATCAGTTTCCCAAACTGAAGGCCGCGGGTTCGAATCCCGTTTTCCGCTCTAAATATCCTTTTCTTCCTTTATTTTTCTTAGGGCTATCTGTGCTTCGTAAGGATATTCATTTATATTGCTTAATGCCGTATCAAAGGTATCATCATCAGTTTTCATAAACTTCTCGTAATAAAAAGCTATCATTTTATTTTCATTATCAGCAGCTTCTGCGTTCGTATAACTAAAAATACTCTTTATTATATCCTTATTAATTATACTATAACTTATTAGTAAAACAAAAAGAATCAAATTAAATCCAATCCCATCGAAATTAGCGCCTTCGTTTATTACACCAACTTTAACACGAAAAACCTCAATTGTGAAATTAATAATATTTAATGTACTTAGTGCCAGCAATCCAAGTACAAGATATTTCCCTTTATTTGGAAAGGCAACTTTATAATTAATTACGCATATCAATAAAATAAATGCCGCGTAGTTATTTACCGACAATGTATAATCATCGTTAAGATAGCGATATATAGAAATCAGAGATATACAGACAAGTATTGCTAAATAAATACTGTCGATATGTTTAGCTTTTTTTGACATCGATAATTAAAATACCGTATCTTCCAAAACCTGCTGGTGTTCAGGATAATCTGTTGTATAATGCAATCCCCTGCTCTCTTTACGCATCATGGCGGATTTTACTACGATGTACGATACCTGTATTAAATTACGCAGCTCGCATAGCTTTACCGATACCTTGGTTTTTTTATAAAAAGCCTCGGTTTCTTCATATAATAACCCTAAACGGCGCATGGCACGCTCCAGCCTAAAATCAGACCGGACTATCCCTACATAATCGCTCATTATCTTTTGCATTTCTCGTACGTTGTGGGTTACCAATATATCTTCATTAGATTGCTGTACACCATGCTCATCCCAATCGGGGATATTATCTGGAATAACGGCCTTATCAAATACCTTTACCGCACTTTCATATATACGATGTGCAAAAACTAAGGCCTCTAATAATGAATTTGAAGCCAAACGATTAGCCCCATGTAACCCCGTTGAAGAGCACTCGCCGCAGGCATATAATTGTAATATAGATGATCGCCCCTCATGATCAACCATTACACCGCCACACATATAATGGCAAGCAGGCGAAACCGGGATCATATCCTTGGTCATATCAATACCTATCTCCAAACACTTGGCATATATATTAGGGAAGTGGGTTAACAAGTCCTTTTTACTGCGATGCCTGATATCCAGGTAAACATAATCCTCACCCGATTTTTTTATCTCTGCATCAATGGCACGGGCAACAATATCGCGCGGAGCTAATGATCTTCGCTCATCATATTCCTGCATAAATTCTTCGCCGTTTGTACGCTTCAATACGCCGCCAAAACCACGTACGGCTTCTGATATTAAGAATGATGGATAATCACCCGGATTATATAAAGCGGTTGGGTGAAACTGGATAAACTCCATATTTCTCACTTTACCTTTAGCACGATAAACCATGGCCACGCCATCACCGGTAGCAATAGTTGGATTAGTAGTTACCGAGTAAATATGCCCGGCGCCACCTGCTGCCATAACGGTAACTTTAGATATAAATTTATCTACAGTACCATCAACCGTATTTAAAGCATAAATACCATAGCACGTAATATTATCTGATGATTTATTTACGTATTCGCCGGTATGGTGCTGGGTAATAAGATCCATCGCAAAATAATGGCTCAGTATTTCAATGTTCGGGTTTTTATGTATCTCCTCTAATAACGACCTTTCTATTTCAAACCCGGTAATATCTTTATAATGTAGAACCCTAAATTCAGAGTGCCCACCCTCTTTGGCCAGGTCATAAATACCTTCGTTGGTTTTATCAAAGTTGGTTCCGTAGGCAATAATTTCATCAATTCTTTCCGGGCCCTCTTTAACTACCATTTCCACAACTTCCTTCTCGCACAGTCCATCACCGGCAATCAGGGTATCTTCTATATGTTTTTCAAACGAATCTTCCTCTTTATCCACAACCACTGCAACACCTCCCTGGGCGTACTTAGTGTTAGATTCATCTTCATTTGATTTGGTAACTATCAGAACCTTACCATGCTTTGCTGCCTTTAGTGCAAAACTTAATCCGGCAATGCCCGATCCAATAACCAGGAAATCCACATTTTTGGTCATATACTATATCTAATGCGTGTAAAATTAAGGGTTATGTTAATAATAGCCTGTAAAGATGTTAATTTTGTGTAAGTAATAACTTAATAAGTTTTATACTCGTTAATAACCCCGATATTTGTACCAATCGCCATCAATTTTTAAGCGATTTATAAGTGCTTTTAACGATGAAATTAACATTATAATAACCAATAAAATATTAACAAATAAGTTTTTAAAATAAAAATTGGTAATAATATATTACTCATAATCAATTAAATAAAAAACTAAAACAGTTTAAAATCTGTTGATAAAAAGTTAAAAACAACTTTTACATAAAATCGTATCACAACTTTTAAACAATACTAACACACCAATAACAATAAGTTCTTTTTATATATAAAACTAATTGTTATTAATTGAAATGTTGAAATGGATATCTTAGACGAAATAAATTTGAAAGGATATGCCGAGGAAATTATTGATCCGACGCTTGACCTTTTTGAAGAAATAGAAAAACTTAAAAAAGAGAAAAATGCTGTTATTCTGGCTCACTACTATCAGGAACCTGATATTCAAGATATCGCGGATTATATTGGCGACAGTTTGGGATTATCGCAACAAGCTGCAAAAACAGACGCCGACATTATTGTATTTGCCGGTGTACACTTCATGGCCGAAACAGCCAAAATATTATCGCCCAACAAAAAGGTTTTACTACCCGACGCAAAGGCTGGATGTTCATTAGCGGATAGCTGCCCGCCGCATTTGTTCAAAAAGTTCAAGGAAAAGTACCCTGATCATTTGGTGATAACTTATGTGAATTGTACAGCAGAGTTAAAGGCTTTAAGCGATATAGTTTGTACATCAAGCAATGCCATACAAATTGTGGAAAGCTTACCGACGGATCAAAAGATAATATTCGGCCCGGATAAAAATTTGGGTGCTTATGTAGCTAAAAAAACAGGCCGTGACCTAGTATTATGGAATGGTGCCTGTATGGTACATGAAATATTTTCGAGAGAGAAAATTACCAAATTAAAAGAAAGATACCCTAATGCTAAATTGCTTGCCCACCCAGAATGCGAGGAAGTTATATTGCAAATGGCTGATTATATTGGATCAACAACAGGTATATTAAAATATGCCAGTAACAGACCAGAAAAAGAATTTATTGTAGCTACAGAAGCAGGTATTTTGCACCAGATGCAAAAGGAAAACCCCGATAAAGTATTTATACCCGCACCACCAAATAATGCCTGTGCCTGTAATGATTGCCCGCACATGAAACGCAATACATTAGAGAAACTTTATTTATGCTTAAAAAATGAAGTGCCTGAAATTACCGTTCCGCAGGATATTATTGTAAAAGCAGTAAAGCCTATTGAGCGTATGTTGGAAATATCAGCACGTTTAGGATTGTAATCAATATTTACCGAAGTCAGCTTTAGATTCAATTATTTCCTGAATATTTTTCGTTATATTGGATAACAGATCGTAGCCTGTAATTTTTTCTATCATATCCACAGTCACAATATATTGAGTCCAGTCAGGATTGATGGTATTATTATTTGGTGTATCAATAGCGATAACACGTGTTTTAAGGTTAACCCTATTTACATCGTTATTACCAGCCGGGATAATAACGGCAATTTTCCAAATATTACTGGGCACGGTTATTTTTCCATTATCTATAGTAGTAAAATAACCTTTTGTGCCTGTGCCGCCTTTACCATAGCTGCCCATTATAATATAAACCTCGTTACCGGCTAAAACCTGTATCCGTAAATAGTTCTCAAATTTTCCCCAGGTTTGCTGATTATTTTTGGGTACCTGTGGTATCATATTGGTCATTAAAAAAGTAGCGGCGTTTGCATTGGCCGAACTACTCCTATCAGCCGACGGACAATTATGCCCCCGGTCAAATCCGGTTGAAGTATAGCTGGTATTTTGTACCGGATAAAAGGAAGCGGGCAAATCTTTAAATGCAGCAAAATTATTCACTCGTTTAGCTGTAGTAGTAATATTTGAGGCATCTAAGTGCCAGCTTACCCAATTTGGTCCGCCGCGACTGTTGTTATAGGATTCCACATAATAACCCATATCCATTAAATAATTATCGGCCATAATCATATTGGTTGAAGCGTTGGATGGGTTGCCGAATAATAAATTGCTGTTATCTCCAGTTGCCGGAGGGGCATCAGGACCAATAATTACACTTCTGGGTTTTGACTTATTTTTTGAAGCCGAAGTGTCAACTATTAAGGTATCAGCCATACCGGCTGAATTTGTAGTTTGGCTAACTGTTGGCGCAGCATAAAACCGATTAACCCTGACATCTTTTTTAGGAGGTTGTATACACCCATAAATAGTTACTACTAAAAAAAGATAAAAGGATAGCCTTTTGAGATACATACGGTACAAATATCAATAAAGTAATTTATTGGAAATAGCTTTTGTATTTTTGCAGGATAATCATAATTGAACAGCATGTCGTTATTTGATAATAAAGAGAAAACCAATATTGAAAATTTAGGTGAGTTTGGGTTGATCCATCACCTAACAAAAAATATAAAACTGATACAGCCAACTACTTTAAAAGGGGTGGGTGACGATGCCGCGGTGTTAGATCCGCAAGGAAAAAAAGTGCTGGTGTCTACCGATATGTTACTGGAAGGGATACACTTTGATTTGGCTTACACCCCACTAAAACATTTAGGCTATAAAGCCATACAGGTTAACCTAAGCGATATTTATGCGATGAATGGCATGGCAGCCCAGGTTACAGTTTCTATTGGTATGTCGAGCAAATTTCCGTTAGAGGCTATTGAAGAATTATACGAAGGTATGTACATCGCCTGCGAAAAGTATGGTGTAGATATTATTGGTGGGGATACTACCTCATCAAAGCAAGGTTTAGTGATCAGCGTAACCTCTATAGGTTATGCCGATGCAAAGGATATTGTATATCGTAACGGTGCCGAAGAGGGTGACCTGATATGTGTATCGGGTGATTTAGGGGGGGCTTATACCGGCTTGCAATTATTAGAGCGTGAAAAACTGGTTTATTTAGAGAACCCGCAAGTACAACCCGATCTGGAAGGTAAAGATTATATAGTAGAGCGCCAGTTAAAACCTGAGGCACGTAAAGATATCATAGACCTGTTAAAAGAAATTGAGGTTAAGCCAACATCCATGATAGATGTATCAGATGGTTTGGCATCCGAGATCATGCATATATGCAAACAAAGCAGTAAAGGGTGTAATATTTACGAAGAGAAAATTCCGCTGGACCCCATGACATTTGAGACAGCTCGCGAATTTAACCTGGACCCAACCGTATGCGCATTAAGTGGTGGCGAAGACTACGAGCTGCTATTTACCGTTAAACAAGCCGACTACGACAAAATAAAGTTTAAAATGGACATCACCATCATCGGCTATATTACCGAGCCTGCAGTGGGCTGTAATTTGATATCGAAAAGTGGGGTAGTGCATCCGTTAAAAGCGCAGGGATGGAATGCGTTCCCTAAAGAGGAAGAAAAATAATTATTCCTTCTTGTCATTTCGAAACGCAGTGAGAAATCTATACATAGCAAAGGTAACATGAGATACATTTACTACACGCTTTACAGACATTTTTCCAACGTTAAAAGCAATGATACGCCGGCTTTCAATGCAATGGTCTTTATTAGCATTTTACAAAGTGCAAATATTCAAACTATATTGCTTTTTGTGCCCGCAGAGTTTAAAATATCTTATCACACAAGGGACCAAGTCGCGTTATCTGGTATTTTATTAGGCTTATTATTATTCGCTGTGAACTACTTTGTTCTTATAAAACCATTACCAGAACTAAAAAATAAGTATAAGAATGAAAGCGCTAAAAGCAAAATGTTTGGTACCGTTCTATTACTTTCCTACATTATAGTTACAGCTTTGTCAACGTATTTTATTAGCGTAAATATTATAGGGGATTAGCGTGTGTATAGATTTCTCCTCGTACCTCGTTCGAAATGACAGTCGTTTGTTATTATTGCTCAATCAACTGCGCAACATCATCTGCCGCATCATCCAAATATTTCTGATCCAACTGCTTATTGGCTTTCGCCCCAAGTTTTTTGATCTTATCAGCGGTGATGGTCAAATTGCCGTTGCCTTCGGTCAGTTTATTAATGGCATTATCATAGGCAGACTGGCTTTGCTTAATGTTTTTGCCAATGCTTTCCATATCCCCTACAAACCCTACAAACTTATCATACATGGCACCGCTTAGGCGGGCAATTTCCAGCACGTTGCGGTTTTGACGTTCTTGTTTCCAGATACTGGCAATGGTGCGCAGTGTAGCCAATAATGTAGAAGGGCTAACAATCACCACCCGCTTATCCCAGGCATCGCTAAACAGCTCCGAATCCAGCTGTACGGCAAAACTAAAGGACGATTCTATCGGTATAAACAACAACACAAAATCCGGCGAATTGATCTGGTACAGGTCATGGTAGTTTTTTGATGATAACCCATGCACATGGCTGCGGATAGATTCCACGTGTGCTTTTGAAAATAGTTTGCGGTCCTCTTCGGTTTCGCAATTCACCAGGCGTTCATAGGCTATTAAAGATACTTTGGAGTCAATAATTAAATGTTTTTCGTCCGGTAGGTCAATAACCACATCGGGCTGTAAACGCGAGCCATCAGCCCCAACCAAGCTGGCTTGCAGGCGATATTCCTGGTCCTTCACCAAGCCCGAACGTTCCAAAACACGCTCCAATATGACCTCTCCCCAGTTACCTTGTTTTTTATTGTCGCCTTTTAGGGCTTTGGTTAGGTTTTGTGCATCATCACTTATTTGCCTATTTTGAGCCATTAACTCGGTGATTACCCCTTTCATGGTATTTCGTTCAGCCGCCTCAGTATTATATACTTTCTCTACCTTTTCTTCAAAAGCTTTCAGGTTTTCTTTCAGCGGATTGAGTATGGTATCCAGGTTGGTGCGGTTAACATCAATAAACTCTTTTGATTTTTCCTTCAGCAGCTTTTCGGCCACATTTTGAAACTCCAACTGGAATTTTTGCTGTATCTCGTTAATAGATTTCTCCTGGTCGGCAAAACGTTCGCGCTGGGCCTTAAAAGCCTCTTCGGCTTTAACCATGCGGTTCTTTTCGGCTAATAACTCCTGGTTCAAGGTAGTTATCTGTGTTTCATAACGTACCCGCTCATCCTGTAATTGCTTATCAGCCTTATCACGCTCAAAACCTAAACCCAGGGCCCGTTCCTCTGCTTTGGCTAAGTTTATATTAAGCGCGGTATTTTCGGCTTTTAATCGTTCCATATCCACCACAGAAACCCCGTCGGGAGATTTTGGCCGCTTTAAAAAAAGCACCACGGCAATTAACAATATAACTATAGCTACAACTAAAACAACAACATCCATTTTGATAAAAATATTAGCAAAACTAAGGTAGGAAAAAATGTGTTAATGTGCAGATATGCGAATGTGCAGATCAATAATTTATTTAATAAGGATGAATACCGTTGGGCATTTGCATCCCGATAGCTATCGGGACATATCCACGCATCCGCACATCATTGGGCCCGCTCTACGCGCATACCCACATCGGTAACCTCACGAAGCGGGTTATCGCGCATATTCTGTTCTATCTCAAAAGTATAAACCCCTTTAGTCGGAAATTTATAATCTTTTTTAAACGGCATCTGGTAACTGTATATACTGCCCGAACCATCACCCAGCCATTCACCATCTGCATTGGCTAATTTAAATTCATAGCGGGTGGTGCTGGCCTTTTTATCAGGGTTAACCTGTTTGATCAATACAAACAGGTTGGCATATTTATAATCGGCAGTTACCCGCAAATTCATGTATAAATTATACGGGATGGTCTCATCAGTAATGGTAACCTTGTTTCTTATTTTATTAACGTACGACCAGTTATTATTAGCGATCACCACATTTTGGTCAATAACCGCATTAGGGTCGCTGCAGCCTGTTGCTAAAACAGCGCCCATTATCATCAAAAAAATCAAACGTTTAAATACGCTTATCATTGCGGATTACTGGGTTTGTTACCACCTTCCGGCGCACCACCCGGGCGGGGCCTGTTATTATTTCGGTTGGGCCGGTTCCTATTCTTGTTCCTGTTAGGATTAGGCGTTGGGTTTCCACCCTCTGATCTTGGACCCATAGTATTATTTGGATCTGCCGCCTGGCGAGGTTGCTGTATAGCATCTCCCGGCTGCTGCGGGTTTGGCCTGTTCTTGTTTTTATTTTTGTTACGATTTTTGTTCTTGTTGCGGCGCTCGTCTAAACGGGTTAAGCTATCCTGGCCAACAACATTTTCGTAATCTAAAATTTTAACCGGTTTAGTTTCTACCTCCACAACAACGCCTAAATCCTGGGGTAATTTACCATCGCGGTTCATTTGCTGTATTTCTTTTACCCGCGCAATTGGGATGGGGATCCAGGCGTCTTCACGTGGGTAACTAAACCACATTAATTTTTTAAAAATGTCAGTTTTTTGCAAACGGGCATCTCCTCTTTCGGTTTTAAGGTAGTTTACATTTTCAGGAATATGCTTTAAGGCATCCATGTAAGTATCTAATTCATAATTTAAACAGCACTTTAACTTGCCGCATTGGCCGGCCAGCTTTAAGGTGTTTAATGAAAGGTTTTGATATCTTGCCGCCGCGGTTGAAACCGTTTTAAAATCAGTTAACCAGGTTGAGCAGCAAAGCTCGCGTCCGCAGGAGCCAATACCACCCAAGCGGCTTGCTTCCTGGCGCATACCTATCTGGCGCATCTCTATCCTTATACGGAAGTTCTCGGCCATTTTTTTGATCAGTTCCCTAAAATCCACGCGGCCTTCGGCAGTATAATAAAAAGTAGCCTTGGTTTTATCGCCCTGGTAATCTACGTCACTTATCTTCATAGATAGGTTAAGCTCAAGCGCCAGTTTGCGGGCATTATGCATAGTTTCCCACTCCATATCTTTGGCGGCCTTCCACTTATCTACATCGGCAGGAGTAGCCCTGCGGTATATTTTTTTGGCAACATCGGCCTCTTTAACGCGGCGTTTTACCATTTGCATCCTCACCAGTTCGCCGGTGATAGATACGTGGCCAATATCATAGCCGCCGGTAGTAGCTTCCACTACAACCAGGTCGCCATTTTCCAGATAAATATTGTCGTTATTTAAATAAAACTCCTTACGCGATCCCTTGAATTTTACTTCAATGATCGGGAAAGGCTTATAATTTACCGGCATATCCATATGCGACAGCCAGTCGTAAACATCTAATTTGCTGCAGCCATTAGTAAGGCAAGCGCCATTACTTTTGCAGCCCGCCGGAGCACATCCGCCCCCGGTTGAGCAACTTCCACATCCCATAATTAACTCGATATATATTGATTCCCTTGCGGGCTTGGTTTAAATTTTAAGTAACCTATAATTTGTAAAGATACATCTAAAAATAAAATTTTAGGGTTTGCATTTCTCTCTACATGATAATGTGCCTTTTCTAAGGCAGAACTAATGGCCTGAGCCATTGATATGGTCATAACGCTGGTCATTTTTTGCGCGGTTTCCAGTTCGGCCGCCGGCAAATGCACCAGGTTTCCGGCATCGGCCATCAACAGGCAGCATTCCCGTATAAAACTAATGCCATAACATAAAAAATTCTTTTGATTCTCGCGGCCCATTTTAGCTAATTGGTCCACAAAAGCCACAATCTCTATCCCCTTATTGGCAAAGCATAAACGTAACCATTGTACAAACAGCGCGTGATAGCTTTTGCTTTCCTGCTGCAGCATTGCCAGGGCTTCGGTTAAATTGCCATTGCTTAAATAAGCAATTTCGGCAGCCATATTTTCTGTTTGATGGTGCTCTGTTATCAAATGGTTTTTCACCTCATCATAACCCAATCCCGGAATTTTAACCAGCTGCGTACGCGAAAGTATGGTATTTAATATTTGGTCCTGGTTTTGGGCCACCAATAAAAACAAGGTATTAGGCTGTGGCTCTTCAATAATTTTAAGCAGGGTGTTACCCTCTTTCTCCAAATACTCGGGTAACCATAGTATTAATATTTTGTAGGCCGATTCAAACGGCTTAAAGCTTAATTTTTTAATGATCTGGTGGCACTCGGCAATATTGATGTTGGCCTGTTTGTTTTCGGCATCCAAATAGCCCCGCCATATATCCATGCTCAAATACGGATTGGTTAAAAAAGCGTCCCGCCATTGTTCCATAAAGGTTAAAGCAGTATCATCCTTGTGTTTAGCAAAAAACGGATAGGAAAAATGCAGATCGGGGTGCATCAGTTTTTCATACTTGCGGCATGATGAACAAACGCCGCATGAATCATCGGCCTGCTTATCCTCGCAGGATAAAAACTGGGCATAAGCATAAGCTAAAGCCAATCCTCCCGCACCTTGGGGCCCCAAAAACAACTGTGCATGACTAACCCGGTTCTCTAAAACTGTGCTGATCAGCCGTTGCTTAATAGCCGCTTGCCCTACTATGTTTTTAAACTGCATTGGTGCAAAATAGTGAATTTGTTTTTAGTTGTAAGAGTGAAGTTGTTTTTTGACAAAAGTTGTTGGCCACAATAATCTTATCTTTGCTGTATGACATGCCTGATCTTTAATCTTCATTCTTTAATCTTTATTCAAAAATGAGAATAATGGCTTTTGATTACGGCACCAAGCGCATTGGTATCGCGGTTACCGACCCTTTGCAGATCATTGCCACCGGGTTAGATACCATTCATCCCCTGAAAATAATCGACTATCTTAAAAAATATTTGCAAACCGAGCAGGTGGAACGCTTTATTGTAGGCGAGCCCAAACAGATGGATAATACCCCGTCGCAATCTGCTATACACGTAAAGGGCTTTGTTAACCTGCTCAAAAAAACCTTCCCTGATATTCCTATCGAAATGCTGGACGAGCGCTTTACCTCAAAAATGGCAACAGCGGCCATTATGCAAAGCGGATTTAAAAAGTCCGACCGTCAAAACAAAGAACGGGTGGATACCATATCGGCTACTATTTTATTGCAGAGCTGGATGGAAAAAGGGCATGGTTTATGAGGGTGATTTAACATGAGTAAAAAGTATCTGATCTTCTATTTAATATTAGGCATCATATTTTCAGCAATAGCCATTATCGGTTTGGTAAATACGGATGGATATTCCGGAGCTTACTTTTTTATTCCTGCCATCCTGTTTTTCTACGCCAGCTTCAAGATCTACAAACTGGAGAGTGATGACGAGTTGATGTGAGCTATTACCACCGTATATTGTAATCAACAAGAACTTTTTTTCTTATATTGCTATATAATAATGTTATTATGAGCACTAAAAATCAATTTGAAGAAATAAGACATATTAATGAAATAGGCCAGGAGTATTGGAGTGCGCGGGAGCTATATAAAGTTTTAGAGTATATTAAATGGGATAAGTTTCTAAACGTAATTGAAAAAGCCAAAGAGGCATGCAAAAACTCACATCAAGAACCAAATGACCATTTTCCCCGGGTGGAGAAAATGGTTAAAATAGGATCAGGAGCAACCAGAGATATTGGCGATTTGCACCTTTCGCGTTACGCCTGCTATTTAATTATTCAAAATGCAGATCCATCAAAAGAAGTGGTTGCATTAGGACAAACTTATTTTGCGGTTCAGGCAAGAAAACAAGAATTATTAGAACAGGCCTTTGAGGAATTAAAAAGCGAGGATGAAAAGCGCGCGTTTTTAAGAAAGGAAATGGCCGAGCATAATAAGCAACTGGCAGATGCTGCGAAAAATGCCGGCGTAATTCAACCCTGGGAATATGCGGTGTTTCAAAACCATGGATATATGGGGCTGTATAATGGTTTAGGCGCAAAAGAAATCCAAGCTAAAAAGGGGTTAAAAAAAAGTCAGAATATATTAGATCACATGGGTAGCACAGAATTGGCCGCTAACTTATTCCGGGCAACTCAAACAGAGGAAAAACTGAAGCGCGAAAAAATAATAGGTAAACAAAAAGCAAATCAGGCGCATTTTGAAGTTGGCAAAAAGGTTAGGCAAACAATTATCGAATTAGGGGGAGCGATGCCGGAGGACCTGCCAACCGAAGAAAGCATAAAAAAAATAGAGGAGGCAAAAAAATCTAAATTAAAAAAGTAGAATTGGGTAAAAGCGGACGCAAAACCCTATTATTTCAAAATAGTTATCTTTGCGCTATGGAAATTTTAGAAGGCGCTTTGCAGGCGTACTTAGATAACCATTGCGATGCGGAGCCGGAAGTGTTAAAAACCATTAACCGCGAAACGCATTTAAAGGTGTTAAAGCCTAATATGTTATCGGGCCATTACCAGGGGCGGTTGTTAAGCATGCTCAGTAAAATGATGCAGCCTAAACGAATTTTGGAGATTGGCACATTTACCGGATATGCCACCATTTGCCTGGCCGAAGGGCTAACCGAAGATGGAATTATACACACCATTGAAGTTAACCGCGAGCTGGAAGAGATGCTAAATCAACACTTTGCATCAACAAATGTTGAAAAAAAGATAAAGCTGCATTTTGGGTCCGCAGAGCAAATAATAGGCGATTTATACGAAAACGACTTTGACATCGTTTTTATAGACGCTGATAAAAAGAATAATTATACGTACTTTCAATTAGTATTTGACAAAGTCAGATCCGGAGGATTAATAATAATTGATAATGTTTTGTGGAAAGGAAAGGTATACGATAGCGCACAAAAAGATGCCGATACCGAGAGCTTCCGCAAACTAAATGAGCAAATAGCTGTTGATAGCAGGGTTGAAAAACTAATTCTACCTGTTCGCGATGGTGTATTACTCATCAGAAAAAAGTAAATTATGAAAAAAATCTTACTGATTACAACACTGTTAATTTCTGCCGTTGGTGCATTCGCACAAAAAAACACCTCACAATCATACATCGAGCAGTTTAAAGACAATGCCATCAACATTATGCATCAAACCGGCATACCGGCCAGCATCATTTTAGGTATAGCCATGCACGAATCGGGTAACGGCAACAGCAAAATAGCCCAAAATTTAAATAACCAGTTTGGCGTAAAAGGCGGCGGTGGCGCGGTTTATTACAGCAATAAAAAGAAAGTAAAATCGGCCTACAAAAAATATGATTCTATTATGGATTCGTTTGCTGATTTTGCCCGTATCATGACCGAACGTAAACAGTTTAGCCATTTAGCACAAAACCTAACCCAATATGATTATGAAAAATGGGTTAAGGGTATCCAGCGCGCGGGATATGCCAGCAGTAAAACATGGGGGTCGCAGGTATTAGCTATCATTCGTAAATACCGGTTAAATGACCTGGACCAGGAACAGGCTCCTGTTGCTGATGTGGTTGAAAAACCCGTTGCTCAAAACAAGCAATAATTCAATTTAAAACCTATTTTTGGCCTTATGATTAATGCCAGACACACAGGTTGGACCAATATATCAGTTATTGCGTGCCTGTGTATACTTTTTTTAAGTGCGTGTTCATCGCGTAAAAAAACGGTAGGCAATACCATTAGTAACCGCGAGGCCAGACAGAATAACGAAAGTATACAGAAATCCCGTAGTAAAGCCATCGCCAATTTTGTGCCTTATACCCCACAAAGCTATATTGAGCGCTTTAAAGCCATCGCCATAAAAGAAATGAATACCAACGGTATTCCCGCCAGCATTACATTGGCGCAGGGCTTGTTTGAATCGGGCAATGGCAATGGCGATTTGGCCAAAATAGCCAATAACCATTTTGGCATTAAATGTACCAGCGATTGGAAAGGCAAAAGTTATTATAAAGATGACGATAAAGTAGACGACTGCTTCAGGGTATATGACAATCCTGAAGACTCCTATAAGGACCATTCTGATTTTTTAAAACGTAAACGCTATGCCGCCCTATTTGAATTAGATAAGAATGATTACGAAGGATGGGCCTACGGGTTAAAACAAGCGGGTTATGCCACCAATCCCAACTACCCGCAATTGTTAATAAACGTTATTAAAAAATACAGTCTGGACCAATATGACCGCCCTGAAGGAGAACTGCAAAAAATTAAACGCGAGGACCGCGTGCTGGCCGAGATCAATAAAAACATTGGCGTAGCGATAAAAGATTCATTGATACAGGTTACTCCGGCTAATAAGTTATACACCATTAAACAAGGCGATACACTATACAACATATCTAAACGTTTTGGTTTAACAGTGGATGAGTTGAAAGCCTTAAATAACATGTCAGATAATACCATCAAATTGGGCCAGCAGTTGGTTATAGCTAAATAGGTTAAATTTTGTTAAATAGCATATATGGCTAAGTGTTAACCATTAATTTTGCAATGTGATAAGAGTACTGCCCCTTATATTTTTATGCATAATGGCGATCAAAGGATTTGCACAGGAAAAATCTATTGCCGGTATTGTGTTTGATAAAAACAGCCAGGACCGCATAGCCAGGATCAATGTTGTAAATTTAAACACAGGTAAATCTGTTTATAATAATTTGAACGGGGTTTTTACCATAGAAGCCGAGACCGGTGACCGATTGGTTTTTAAAAAGCAAGATTACTATAACGATACCGTTAAAATAGAGAACCATCTTCCGTTGGCTATTTACCTGAGCCGCACAGCTATACAGTTGCGGGAGGTTACCATTAATGATTCTGTCCTTAGCCCGAAGGACCGGTTAGCCTTGTCTAAAAAAGAAAATAGCAGGGCATACGGCACTTTGGCCAATCGCGATCTAATAACTACCCCAATTATGGGCGGGGCAGGGGGCAGCATTGATGCTTTGTGGAACATGCTTAGCGGTGAAGGAAAGAATGCCGCTAATTTGCGGGACTACATTGACCTGGATTACCGCCGGGATGTAATAGATTACAGGTTTAACCGTGCTTTGGCGGGAAGAATAACCGGCCTAAAGGATAAACAATTGACTGATTTTATGCAGAAATACCGTCCGGGATATTACTTTGTGATCAAAGCAAGTGAGGTTGAGTTTATTTCCTCCATCAAAACAAATTTAAAGCGGTATTTAAAAAATCCTAAAGCGTATTCTTTACAACCGCTCACTTCTTCAAATTAAGCCTTCATTCAATCCCACAAAATCTTAACTTTGTGGTCTTTAAAATTGTAGCATACAGATATGTTTGAAAATCTTTCGGATAAGCTCGACAGGGCGTTTAAGGTATTAAAAGGACAGGGCAGCATTACAGAGATAAACGTGGCCGAAACCATGAAGGAAATTAGAAAAGCCTTACTGGATGCCGACGTAAACTATAAAACAGCCAAAGCATTTACGGATGATGTAAAGCAAAAGGCCATAGGTGCCAATGTGTTAACCAGCATTTCGCCGGGACAGTTGCTAACCAAGATAATGAACGATGAGTTGACCCAGTTAATGGGTGGCAGCACCGTTGATATTGATTTTTCCGGTTCGCTAACCGTTATATTAATTGCAGGTTTGAACGGTGCGGGTAAAACCACTTTTACCGGAAAATTGGCTAATTATTTAAAAACTCAAAAAAATAAAAAGCCGTTATTGGTGGCCGATGATATATACCGACCGGCGGCCATTGACCAATTGGAAGTATTGGGCGGACAGATTGGTGTACCCGTGTATGCCAACCGCGAATCTAAAGATCCTATTGCCATTGCCCGAGAGGGTATAGCCTTAGCCAAGCAAAACGGCCATAACGTAGTGATCATTGATACCGCCGGACGCTTGTCAATCGACGAGGCCATGATGGTAGAGATTGAGCAGGTTAAAGACGCGGTAAAACCACAGGAAATTTTATTTGTGGTGGATTCCATGACCGGGCAGGATGCAGTGAATACTGCCAAAGTATTTAACGATCGCCTGGACTTTACAGGGGTAGTATTAACCAAGCTGGATGGCGATACCCGTGGCGGCGCGGCGCTGTCAATCAAATCGGTTGTAAACAAACCTATTAAATTTATTGGTACCGGCGAGAAGATGGAAGCGCTGGATGTTTTCCACCCCGACCGTATGGCATCCCGTATTTTGGGAATGGGTGATGTGGTATCGTTAGTTGAGCGTGCGCAGCAGCAGTTTGACGAAAAAGAAGCAGCCGAACTACAAAAGAAGATCCGCAAAAATAAATTTGATTTTAATGATTTTTACGGGCAGATACAGCAGATCAAAAAAATGGGTAACATGAAAGATCTGATGGGCATGATACCGGGCGTAGGCAAAATGATGAAGGATGTTGAGGTGAAAGACGATGCCTTTAAAGCTATCGAAGCCATCATCCAATCCATGACACCACACGAAAAAGAGAACCCGGATAGTATTAATCAAAGCCGCCGTGCCCGTATAGCCAAAGGATCGGGCACAGATATGCAGGAAGTAAACCGCTTGATTAAGCAGTTTGAGGATATGCGTAAGGTAATGAAGCAAATGAGCAACCCGGCAGCCATGGCCAATATGATGAAACGAATGCCGAAAATGTAAAACATATGCGTTTAAACACTACCGATAGCCCGCGCGTCATTGCGAGGAGGAACGACGAAGCAATCTCTAAGGAGACAGGCTTGCTTCGTATAGTGTTTAACCGTGCCGGTGCAGAGATTGCTTCGTTCCTCGCAATGACGTGGTTGTTATCGTTTTGCTTTTCCGCATCCGCCCAAGCCCCCGGCACGGCTATAGATGTACAGCATTATACCTTTGCCCTTCAACTAAACGATACCGATAATAACATCAAAGGCGATGCCACCATAGCCGTTAAGTTTTTAAAAGATGTTAATTCGTTCAACATCGACCTGGTAAAAAAGAAAAGTGATGGCAAGGGAATGTTGGTTGCTGAAGTTAAGGAAAACGGCAAGCCCGTTCAATTTACGCAAAGCGATGAAGTGGTAACCCTGTCTCCGGCAGCCAAAGCAAATACTGCCCATAGCTATACCATAACCTACTCGGGAATACCTGCTGATGGGCTGATCATATCTACCAATAAGTTTGGTAACCGTACTTTTTTTGGGGATAACTGGCCTAATCGTGCACATAACTGGCTTCCCTGTGTGGATGACCCGGCAGATAAAGCGTCGGTTGAATTTGTGGTGACCGCGCCCGATCATTACGCAGTTATAGCCAATGGCTTAAAAACCGAAGAAAAGACCCTCCCCAACAAACTAAAACTCACCCACTGGAAAGAAACCGCGGTATTACCTACCAAGGTAATGGTGATTGGCGCGGCCGATTTTGCCATTGACCATACAGGCGATGTAAATGATATCCCGGTTTATAGCTACGTTTTTCCGCAGAATAAAGATGCGGGTTTTAAAAGTTATGCGGTGGCTAAAGAAATACTGCCCTTTTTTATAAAACAGGTTGGCGCGTACCCTTATGAAAAACTGGCCAACGTGCAATCAAAAACCATATTTGGCGGTATGGAGAATGCCAGCGCTATATTTTACTTTGAAAACTCGGTAAATAGCGCGGGCATAGAGGAATTAATGGCTCATGAAATTGCCCACCAATGGTTTGGTAACTCTGTTAGCGAAAAAAACTTTGCCAACTTGTGGTTAAGCGAGGGCTTTGCCACCTATATGACCAATTACTACCTGGAAAGCAAATACGGGCAAGACGCGCTTAAAAAGCGCATGGAAGGCCAGCGCAAAAAGATATTGGATTTTGAAAGGCAGCGGTTAACCCCCGTTGTTGATACGACCACAAAGGGCGACTACATGCAATTGTTAAACGCCAACAGCTATGAAAAGGGTGGCTGGGTGCTGCACATGCTTCGACGTAAAATAGGTGATGATGCTTTTTGGAAGGGTATCCGCAGCTATTATGAAAAGTATAAAAGCAGCAATGCTAATACGGACGATCTGCGTAAAGTAATGGAGCAAGCCAGCGGACAGGATCTGGAAGTGTTTTTTAAGCAATGGTTGCTAACCGCCGGGCATCCGCAATTAAACATTACCCGTGTGTATGACGCAGAGCTAAAGCAAATGAGGCTATTAATTATTCAAAAACAAGCCCCGCTGTATGATTTTACGCTTGAATACTCGGTAGATGGGAAACTATACAGTCGTACAATGAAGGGTACTGCAATTACCGTTGAGCTTACTACAGACAACCCTTCAAGTCTGGTGATAGACCCTAATGTAAATTTACTGGGTACTTTTGAAGTTCACGATTTACGCACCGCGAAATAATCTCCCAATAATACAAATATAACTATCGCCAGGCCGAAAAATTCGCGGGTTTGTTCAATGTAAGGTTTATCAGCGTGCATCTGGCCCACTATGTTTGCTTCATGATATTTAATTATCCAATCTAACACACCATCGGCCGTAAAAAAGTAATAACCCGCGTAAACGGTGAAAAGGGCAATAAACAACAAATACAATTTCGGGTAAAACCGATTATAAACAATGGCCCCGCAAAAATAGGTAGGCACCAGGTATAACGGTACCCAAATATAAGGGTCAACATCATTCAGGTTTAAATAGGCAAAACCCAGAAAAGCAACGCAAAAAAATACGTTTACACTTAAAAGTATCGGACGGTTCTGTAACATGATCGGTTGGTTTTAATTGGTAAGGCAATATCTTAAAAAAATAGGACACTGCAAAATGGCAAATGTTAACCACAACTGTCATTTCGAACGAGGAACGAGGATAATAAACTTTGATGCTCAATCGGTTAGCGACGAATTTAACGGTACGTCCCTCGGTTCTCAATGGCAATGGTTAGAAAATAAAAATGCCGCATTTATAATTAAATGCGGCATTTCTATTAAGGGGCTAAGTCTTAAAATAGACTGTGTCTACCGTGTTAGCGGCATATTTTTATCTTCGGCCGCCCTTATACTGTGGAGTCGCAGTCATGCTAAATACTGCCTTGTCCTTATCTGCATCCAACAACAAAAATTGCGGGTTTTGAGCGGTATAAGGTTTCCAGGTACTTCCCTGTTTACCATTAGGGTTGCCTGACTTAGCAAAATTGGTCCAGAAGTCAACCATTGTCTTACTTAATTCTTCGTCGCCGGCTGTAAAGGGGCGCCAGCTATGGCGTAGCGAGTGGAAAATGTACCATAGGTCGGAAGAGTGGAAAGCGCCACTTGCATCGCCCGGAAGCTGACGCTGAAACATATAAGCATATGTTGGCTTTGTGCTCTGGCCTGCACGCAATGCAGCGAAATCGCTGATTGGCTTGGTCATGTCACTTAGGTCATTAGATGTAAAACCAATCATATATGGGATATCTGGTATCTCTCTGGCCATTGCAGCTTCTGAAAAAGTTTTCTTTAAGAAGTAGTTGTCGATAACAGGGCTCCAAGCCAAACGCATTTTGGTATCTTCAGTGTATTTTTGAGACATTTGAAGCAGTTCGTCGAAAGATAGGGATCTCATTTCGGCTAGAGTTTTCTTACCGAAGTGATCCATCATTCTTTTGTTTTGTAATTGCGCAGTGTCTAAAGAAAGTCCTGGCCTGCCATTTGTATTAAGTCCGCCACCGCTCATGCTAATGGCTTTACTTATCATGCTTTTAGAGACAGGAGAAGCACATAAAGATTGTACGCTACCGGCACCGGCGCTCTGTCCGAAAATGGTGATATTTTTAGGATCACCACCAAATTGTTCAATGTTTTTGTACACCCATTTTACGGCTGCTGCCTGATCCATCAAGCCATAATTGCCTGATACTTTGTTCGGGCTTTCAGCCGACAAAAGCGGGTGAGAGAAAAAGCCCATCACTCCAAGACGGTAAGTAACAGATACCAGAATTACGCCGCGAGAAGCCCAATCTTCACCTCCGTCCATTTCAGGTTCGAAAGCAAATCCTTCGCGGTAGCCGCCACCGTGAATCCACACAGCAACCGGAAGTTTTTTAGTTTTTTCGCCAGCTGCTGGTGTCCATACATTCAGATAAAGGCAATCTTCTTTAAACGGAACACTGCCGCTGGCACGCCATTCTTTACCATAAAAACTGTTCGGATCCCAGGTAACCTGCATAGCTGCGGCTCCGTATTTGTCAGCTGTTTTTACGCCCTTCCAGGGCAATACAGGCTGAGGTTCTCTCCAACGCAGGTTGCCTACAGGCGGAGCTGCAAATGGAATTCCTTTGTAGGCAATAATTCCTTTAGTGGGGGTCGCAACTCCTTTAATTTGTCCTCCCTCAACGGTAAGTACCGGATTGGTGTCTTTTCCATTCCAGGAGGCAAAAAACACTGCAAGCGCCAGGAATAGAAACGGGATAAATAATTTCTTCATACGAGTAATTGTTTTTTAGGTGGTTATAAAAGTGATTTGATTTATAAAGCAATAAAATGCAATTTAATCAGAAAAACTGATTTAGCAAGTTGTTTTAAGGGATATCAAGATAGTTCTCCCTCCGTTTCGAAATGACAGGTATTTATTTTATGATTTTTCCTAACTTACACCATCAAACTTTATTACATTGTTAGTTAAAACCTTTGGCAGCGCAGTTTACGGTATTGAGGCCATTACCATTACAGTTGAAGTAAATATCAGCGGAGGCAATATTTATTATATGATAGTCGGACTGCCTGATAAAGCCGTGAGCGAATCATGGCAAAGGATAGAATCGGCCCTGACAACAAATGATCTGCGTATGCCCCGGCAACGCATTATTGTGAACATGGCCCCTGCCGATATTAAGAAAGAAGGCTCATCCTACGATCTGACCATCGCCACGGCCATACTTGCCGCATCCGGGCAGATCAACACGGAGGAGCTGGGAAACTACCTGATCATGGGCGAACTGTCGTTAGACGGCGGCTTACAGCCTATAAAAGGCGCTCTATCTATCGCCATACAAGCCCGCAAGGATGGATTTAAAGGATTTATCCTGCCCAAACAAAACGCGAGAGAGGCCGCCATTGTAAACGACCTGGAAGTTTACGGTGTAGAAAGCATTAAAGAAGTTGCCGGATTTTTTAATGGCGATATAGAGTTAAAAAAGGAAGAAGTAAACACCCGCGAAGAATTTTATAATAGCTTGTGCAATTACGATAGCGACTTTAGCGAGGTTAAAGGACAGGAAAATATAAAAAGGGCTCTAGAGATAGCAGCCGCAGGCGGACATAACGTGATATTAATTGGTCCGCCGGGAGCGGGTAAAACTATGCTGGCGCGCAGGTTGCCATCCATACTGCCACCATTGAGTTTATATGAATCGTTAGAGACCACCAAGATACATTCGGTAGCGGGTAAGCTATCTGCCGCGGATGCGTTGGTGACTATCCGCCCGTTCAGGTCGCCCCATCATACCATTTCTGATGTTGCTTTGGTCGGCGGCGGCGGTAACCCGCAGCCCGGCGAAATATCTTTAGCGCATAACGGGGTGTTGTTTTTGGATGAGCTGCCCGAATTTAAACGTACCGCTTTAGAAGTAATGCGCCAACCACTGGAGGAGCGCAAAGTAACCATATCTCGCGCTAAGTTTACGGTTGATTACCCAAGCAGTTTTATGCTGGTAGCAAGCATGAACCCATGCCCGTGCGGTTATTATAACCACCCCGAGAGGGAGTGCATTTGTCCGCCGGGAATGGTGCAGAAATATCTGAGCAAAATATCCGGCCCATTGCTGGACAGGATAGACCTGCATGTAGAAGTTACCCCGGTAAACTTTAATGAACTGGCATCAGACAGGCTGGCCGAAAAAAGCGAGCTGATACGCGAACGGGTTATTAAGGCGCGCGAGGTACAAATTGAACGCTTTGGCGATAAACCCCACCTGCATGCCAATGCCCAAATGAGCCCGCAAATGGTGCGCGACCTATGCAAAATAACCGATGCCGGGCAAACCCTGCTTAAAAAAGCTATGGAAAAACTGGGACTATCTGCCCGGGCTTACGACCGCATCCTGAAAGTGGCCCGCACCATTGCCGACCTAGCTGGAAGTGAGGAAATAAAAATTGAACACCTGGCCGAAGCGATACAGTTTAGAAGTTTGGATAGAGAGGGTTGGGCTGGGTAGGCACGTATTGTTAACTCTTATTATGAAAAATATTACATATCGATTTATGAAAATTTATTTAATCCTATTATTAGCTTGCAGCACATACTTAGTTAAAGCGCAAAATTCAATGCTGGCAACTACCGATGTGCCTGGTGTTATTGTTCCCAAATTACCTGGAAAAAAGCCTGTTACTGTAGCAATTGGAGATACGGTTACGGTATATAAGTATTATTCTAAGTCGAACTTATGGGATGCAAAGTATAAAGGCACTTTAGGAGCAATTGATGATGAGATGCTAAAGCTCCAGGACAATTTGACGAGATTTAAAAAGACATTTATTCATAAAGAATTTAAAGCAGATATGATAAAAAAATATGGTGTTAAATACGGAACTCAAATTGCGAATGGCGAAGTAAGTATTGGCATGACAAGAAAAATGTTTGATGAGGTATATGGTAAACCAACCACTGTAAATCGTAGTGTTGGAGCCTGGGGAGTTCATGAACAATTGGTTTACGAAGATACTGATGGAAAATCAGAATATTTTTATTTTGAAAACGGCAAATTGACTAGTTGGCAAGATTGAATTGTAACCTCCACCCACTTGTCGAAGCTTGTAGCTTCCCCTCCTCTGGTCGAAGCTTTTAGCTTCTAAGCTGAAAGCTTAATAGCTAATGGGTCTAAATTACGCTTTGCTAAACTTAGACCAGCACGAACAACTCCGTATCAAACTATTTACAATCAGCCAGTTAAATGTTGTTTAAATTTATACAACCAAACTAACCAAACACAATTGTTGTAAACTAAATTGAGCATTATGAAACCCCTATCAACCATTAAACTCATAGCAAGCACATTTGCCTTATCAACTGTACTTTGCCTGTCGGCTTTTTCGCAGGCCACTCCTCCGGCACGTATGCCCGCCAACTTTGATGCTGCGCGTACCGATGTTGTACATGGTACCATGGAGACCATAACCTACCACTCGACAACTTTAGGAACAGACCGGAAAGCCACCGTGTATTTACCACCCCACTATTACAAAACCAATTGGTATTCGTCGCTTTATTTATTACCCGGCATAGACGGTGATGGAAAGAGATGGGTAACCGATGGCCACGTTAAAGAGATCATGGACAACTTGTATGAACTGGATAAAATCGCAAACTTTATAGTTATAATGCCTGACGGCCTTGCCGCTAAGGATGGTAACAGTGATGGGAGCGCACTCTCGGCAAAAGATAAAGCCGGACTTGCGGCGTTAGAAAAAGACCTGGTGGCTGACCTTCTCCCTGCTATTGAAAAAAAATACCCGGTACATATTGATTGGCAGATGCGCGCTATTGCGGGAGTTTCAACCGGCGGTGCACAGGCGTTGAATATTGCCCTGGCAAACACAGATAAATTTTGCTGGGTTGGTGCTTTTTCGCCCGCTTCAAATGTTAAAGCAGGTGCAGCCTTGACAACACCCGATCCGAAAATAAAGTGGCCGCTAACGTTTATATCAAGTGGTAATGCCGATACGCTTATAACCTATAGCATAAAAACACATGATTATTTAAATGCCATTAACCGGCCGCATATTTACTACATTGAGCCCGGTAAACATAATTTTGAAGTTTGGAAAAACGATTTCTACGTATTCGCGCAAACAATATTAAAACCTTATCGTTTGGATCTGCTTGATAAATTTGTATATACGAAGAAGTAGCTTAACGACGCTGATCGATGTAGAAAACGCATCAATAAGAATTAACTTTTATAATTAAACATTTATGAAAACACTATCACATATCAGAATAATGGCAGGTATGGTTGCCCTGTCATCAGTACTTTGCCTTTCGGCATTTTCGCAATGGCCAACTCCAAAACAAATGCCCGCCAATTTTGACGTGGCACGAACAGGTATTGCGCACGGTACTATTGAGACTATAACCTACCATTCATCTGTAACCGGGACCGACCGTAAGGCTACCGTTTATTTGCCACCGCATTACTACAACACCAACCGATACTCAACGCTTTACTTACTGCATGGTATTGGCGGAGACGAGAAAGAGTGGCTAAATGATGGCGGCCACCCCGAAATTATCCTGGATAATTTATATGCGGATGATAAGATCGCACAGATGATCGTAGTAATGCCTAATGGCCGTGCTTCAAAAGACGATACCCGTGCAAACGACCGCGACCCGGAGAAAGTAGCGGGTTTTGCCGCCTTTGAAAAAGAATTATTTGCCGACCTGATTCCATTCATTGAAAAGAAATATTCGGTTCATAGCGATCCGCAAATGCGTGCCATAGCCGGTTTATCAATGGGTGGCGGCCAATCCTTAAACTTTGCCCTGGGTAAGCCGGATAAGTTTATGTGGGTAGGTGCTTTTTCGGCCGCGCCTAATACCAAACAACCTGCCGAGTTGGTACCCGACCCCGAATTGGCTAAAAAGCAAATGATCTGGATATCATGCGGGTCAGAGGACGGGTTGATATTTAATAGTAAGCGAACACACGATTATTTAGTTGAAAAAAACGTACCACACGTGTATTACATTGAACCGGGCAAACATGATTTTAAGGTTTGGAAAAACGGCTTATATATGTTCTCGCAAATATTGTTTAAACCCTGGCAGCGCGAGACGGTGTTCCCTACTATAGTTTACGCTGAAAATTAGATAGACTGTATTTAAAAACAAATTTTGAAAAACCTATTAACCTGTAAAATTACATTACTCGTCTTGCTCCTGCTGCCCACCCTATTGTGCGCGCAGGTAATTAAGGGTACAGTTACTGATGCCGCAACCGGCAAGCCCATAGAGCAAGTGAATGTTTATTTGGCGGGTACAGTTGTGGGTACAACTACCGATAGCCAGGGAAATTTTACATTAAACATGGTTACCAAAACAAGCGCACCTATTTTGGTGAGTTATGTGGGTTATCAAACCAAAAAAATTGACGATTATACAGATAGTAAACCTATTAACATAGCCTTAAAGCGTAATGTTATAGCGTTAAACGAAGTTAAGGTTACTTCTGACAAAATAAGCCGGGCAAGGGCCATGCGAATATTTTTGCGGGAATTTATTGGCAGGAACAACAGCGAATGCGAGATAACCAACCCGCAGGATATTTACTTTAGTTATAAAAAAAGCGAGGACCTGCTAACGGCCGCTGCCGAAAAGCCATTGATCATCATGAATAAAAAGCTGGGCTATAAGGTCACTTATTTTTTAGCAGATTTTAGTTATAAGCCATACCTAACCAGTTATAAAGGGAATTATTTTTTTGAAGAGGATACCGCCGGGCTAAAACCCGAAAAAAGAATCAAGATGCTCAAAGCCCGCAACGAAGCCTACAAAGGCTCGAGGATGCATTTTATACGTGCTTTATGGGCCAATGAACTGGATAAACAAGGATTTGCCATGTACAGATCCATCAAAGCGGCTATTAATACCATAACCCCTTATGATCTTGACCCCAAAACCAGGTTGTTTTATGATGACATTGTACAGCTAAGCGAGGGCAAAAAGTTTATACTATTTCAAAAAGGCATTAATCCTAAAGATGCCCGGTTTGATAACAATGAAGTGTATGTTACCTACCAAAAATTTAACCCCGCTTTTTTACGGCAAACCGATAGCGGCAACGGAACAATTATAGAGCGAACCGGCTACCATGACGAAGGCCTGCAATGGAAGGACAATTTTGGTAAATGGCGCGTAGGCGAACTGCTGCCTTATGAGTTTGAGCCGTTGGAGGATATAGAATAACGTTAGCCATTAATGGCGACAGCCTTTATTTTACGCGAAAATCAATTTAAAACTATAGATTTTTAACGGGCGCTATTCAACTATCCCATACTCCCCCCAAAAATCAGTAGGCACATTGATCTCGGCAGTTAAGTTTGACCTCGAATCGGGCGAACGACTGAAATTAGGGGTGAATGACCGTCGCCCTCCGCCTGTAAACGGCCTTTCAACGCCATCTAACCTTACATGGTAGGCAAACGGTGTAGAAAAGTCAGCCAGGCCAAGCAGTTTTTTTGGGATCATAATTTCGCAAACAAGCACTTCATTGTCATAATTCATTTGGGCTTTTAACCCCTGTACATTATAAATGGATAGCACCGAGTCCTGTACCCCGTTCAAATTGTTTACGCTGATAAACTTAAACCCCTTGATCTCTTCAACAATATCTGCAGAATCTGTTAAAACTTTAAAATTAGACCTTACACGCCCCGTTTCTGTTACCTCATAACCCGCATCGGTGAGCGGAAAGGTGATAGACGGGCCATCATCTTTCTTTTTCCCGGAAGTGTTAATATTTAATGTCAACCCACCGGCCAATATTTTAGCTGTTGTACCAACATCTTCTGACCGGATAGCTAAATATAGATCATCGTCATTATTGGCCATGACGTACTCCAATCTTGTTGATTTATTATAAGCATTCAATTTTTCGGGCCATTCGTTTAACTTTCCGTCTACGTTTACTTCAGCCGGCAACAATTGGTTTCCCTCTTGCACGCTGGGTTGTTTTTGGGCGCAGGCCACGCCAATGCTTAGACAAAATATAAATGATAAAATGATATTTTTCATAGCGATCTTAATAAATGTATTACGGGTTATTCGTCCGTATTTGGACAAGTATAAAAAACGAGTGTCAAAACAACACGATCACTTTAATAACTGAAAATATGCCCGTTTAGTTTTAAGTAACATAAAAGTGGCATTAGTAGTGATCAAATTAATACAAGGGCAAAAGGAAAAAAGCCAAAAAGCTATTGGTTTAATTTGAGTTCCTTTTTTCCAAACCCTAATCCACCGCTCATATCTGTACCCTCAACAATAACCGAGTAATCGGCAGTTTTATCCGCGCTGTAAAACGATACGGTTGCCTTGCCAGCTGCATCGGTTATGATATTTGGCTGCCAAAATATAGTGGAGCGCATATCTGTGCCCACAGCCGTATTTTTGTTTTTAACCGTGTATTTGGGGCTATAAAATTGTTTTGGTAGCGTAAAGGCTAATGGTTTATATAAATAAGTGCCGGGTGTAACTCTCATAAACGGCCCTTGCTTTGAGCGGGTGGTTATCTCTATATAAGCATGTTTGTTAAACTGGGGAACTTCGCGGAGGCTCCTGCCTGGGAGCAAAACACTGGCGTATGCGCGGTTATATTTGGGTTGCTCCATCAATTCTATACCTAACACATCCTCGGCGGTATAGTAATTCAGATAATTCTTTATGTAGACAGCCCTTTCGTTCATTAGAAAAAGGTCTTTTTCTTCTTTTGATTTTCCTCGGGCAGTGTCCGGGAAAAAGTACTTATCAATGTCTACCCCATCAAAAACCAAACTAATTCTTTTACCATAAAGCAAGTAAGACATGGGTACTCTACACTCATCGGCCCTGCCGTTACATTTCCACCAAAACCCTTCAAGGACTATTCCCGGTATTTTTTCGAATAATAATTCTTCAAGTGTTTTTTTGCCTGCTTTAAGCATATCCTGCTCATCCAGCACCAGGTCGGCCTCGCCGGGGCCATTCAGGTTTTTTGAACCTTTTACTACTTTTTTGGCTTTGATACTCACTTCTCTTAGTTCCATGCCTTCGCCTTTGTATTCTTTCCTGGCTTTTTCTTCGGCAACCAAACTGGTTGCATTATTCAGCAAAGTGGTATCGGTATTTACGTACCATGGCGCAGGAATAAATTTATCCGACGTGAACTCAGGGAAAGTTTGCTCATCCATTTTAATAGTGACATTGTACTCCTTATGGTTCTTGTTGCGGGCCTGTAGTTTAAAAATAGCGGTATCCACCGGCCAGGTATCCCTGAATATGAAGCGCCCATCTTTACCGGTTAGGGTATCCATCATCACTACCGGTTTATTGCCCAGCAACACTATAGGTGAACGCTCCATGGGTTTACCAAACGCGTTGGTCACTTTGCCACTAACAATATATTCCTTTTCCGGCTGGTAGGTTATTGGCTTTGGTTCGGGGGATAGTATTTCCTTCCAATCATAACCTACCCAGCCCTGGGTAAGCATCAGGTTATCCAGCTCGGCATCCTTATTGCCGGTAAAGTAATATCCAGGCTGCTCTATCTCGCCTTTCAGGTCAGACGTCAGCAACAGGTTGGTAAGGATATTGCTACCCAGGCTATCCACACTAACCTGGCTGTTATCCGTTACAGCCATAGAAAAACTACCCTGCACCGGCTTGCCATCTTTGTCGGTAACGTTAACCGTTAAGGATACGCTGTCGCGAATTGTATAATTACTTTTATCAGGTTGGATATTAAGTTTCAACTCGTCTTTGTGGTTGATAAACACGATACGCTCATTAACCGGCTGCTGCGCTGAATTGAGTAAGGTAAAGCGGGTGATTCCCGTTGGGAACAAAATTTTGGCGATAGAATTACTTACTGCACCATTGATCAAGCTAATAGGCTCAGCGTAACACACAACACCCCTGGCTTGCCCAATAAGATAGTAGTTTGAGTTAACTCCTGTTGTGCCTTTAACATCAAGCGTCAGCGAATCACCCTTAGTGGCAACGCTTAATACTGTTCCGGCGGGTTTAATTGCAGGTAGTAAATAGCTTTTGCCATTAATTTTTGCCGAATAGCTTTCGCCCGCCTGCGGCGTAAACCCAAAGCTGCCCATACCTTTATAAGTTGTGTTTATTACAGCCACCTCGTTACCCTTGCTGTTATATAGCTTTCCTGAAACATTTATACCCATACCGTTTTCGCCGATAGCTTTTATGCCTATCTTAACAGGAATTCCTGCCACCAATGTGCCACCTTCGGGCATAAACTGCACATCCATATTTTGAGGGCGTGGCAACGTTACGGGAATAGTTAGTTCGGCATTACCAGCGATCATTGCTTTGATACTTAAAGGTTCATTTCCATCGGGCATAGCAAAGTTGAGTTTTACTTTGCCGTCCGGGTCAGTGGTAAATTTGTCTTTTGATACGTTCTTTTTGCCGCTCATCAATTTAAGCTCAACATCTTTAAAAGACATTAACTGTCCGTTAAGCATCCTGAACTGCAATGCTGTTTCTACCTGTTTGCCTTTTTCCTCAAACAAGCTGCTTACCAATACCGGGTTGCCTTGATGGGCCGATACCGTGATGTTCTTTTTAAAGATATAATCTTCGCCAAAATTGCGCATCCAGTTGGTGTAGGCGCGCAGGGTATAGTTCCCCTGTTTTACTTCAGCGGTATCCAGCGCGATATCTGCCCACGCCAGGCCCATACTTACAGGAAGCATCATTCTTTTAATGTTTTTGCCCCCCTCGTTATCCAGCTCTACATACAATATACCACTCAAGGCAGATGGGAATCTATAATCTCCATTCAGCAAATAGGCTTTAAGTCTTAATGTATCGCCGGTTAAATAAACAGGCTTATCGGTTTGGACGTATAGCTTTTCAAACGGCTTTTTTTCGTAAGTACTTAGGGTGGTTTTAACTATGTTTTTTAACAGCGGGTCGGTAATGCGTTGTGCCTGCGCTGAAACACACCAAAAAAACAGTGGTAGCAATAAAATTTGGCGCAACTTGTTGACTTCACTAAAACGCATAAGGTATTCAGGATAATGGTTATCACTAAGATATACATTAAAATGAACATAACGAACACCTTAGTTAAAAATATTACAAGTGTTCCAAAATGTTCCACGGCGTAAAATGGAACACCTATCTTGTTGCTGCTACAGAGTTAGTCAGACGTATAAAATCTTCCACATTTAAACGCTCGGCGCGAAGGTCAAGCAAAGGGTCATCAACCATTTTTTCTTTATTAACTAGGGATGAAACCGCATTGCGCAATGTTTTGCGGCGCTGGTTAAACCCGGCCTTTACTACCTGCCAAAAAAGTTTTTCATCGCAGGCCAGCTCGGTTGTTTCATTACGGGTTAGCCTTATTACGGCAGATAGTACTTTAGGCGGCGGATTAAACACCCCGGCTTTTACGGTAAATAAATACTCCACCTTATAATAGGCCTGCAAAAACACGCTCAATATGCCATATTCTTTACTGCCGGGTTTGGCGGCGCAGCGTTCGGCTACTTCTTTTTGAAACATGCCCACAACCTCAATCACCTGCTGGCGGTTATCCAGCACCTTAAATAATATTTGCGAGGAGATGTTGTAGGGAAAATTACCAATAATGCCTAATGGTCCGTTAAACGTAGCGGCAAAATCCAACTGCAAAAAATCGGCGTTTAATAAGCGGTTACCCAGTTGTGGATACTTTTTTTGCAGATATTGAACGGACTCATCGTCAATATCAATTAACGAGGTTTCGTACTCTTTTTTCTCCAATAAAAAATCAGAAAGTATGCCCATACCGGGACCAACTTCAAGCACCTGGGTATATTTATTTTCGGGGCGCAGGCTCTCCACTATCTTGGCGGCTATGTTTTTATCCGTTAAAAAATGCTGCCCTAAATGTTTTTTTGCCCTTACCAATGTCATTATTAATCAAATATTTGAGCAAATTAAGTCATATTTGTGCTTTAAACCCGAATGCTAAGCGCAAAAACTTTTATTTTTGGCGGATTTGTAGCTGGCGTACGATATCGATGCGATCAAATAACATCGGTGTAATCATTATAAAAATGGATAATAAACTTAAAATAGGTATCAGTATTGGCGATGTAAATGGTATAGGATTAGAGATCATCATTAAAACCCTGGCAGATGCCGCTATATATAATTACTGCACTCCCATTGTGTACGGGCAAACCAAGGTAGCCTCGTTTTACCGCAAGACCACCGAAGTAACCGAGCTTAATTTTAATGTGATCAATAGCCCGGCAGAGGCGCAGCCTAAACTTGCCAACATGATCAATTGCTGGGAGGAGGATGTGAAAATTGAGCCGGGCGTAGCTAATAAAGAAGTTGGTAAATATGCGTTCTCGTCATTAGAACGCGCCACCAATGACCTGGTAAACGGCGAAATAGATGCGCTGGTTACCGCGCCGATAAATAAAGATACGATACAGAGCGACCTGTTTAATTTCCCGGGCCATACCGAGTATTTGCAGCAGCGCGATGGTGCCGAAGACAGCTTAATGTTTTTGGTGAGTGATACCTTGCGCGTGGGCGTAGTTACCGGCCATGTGCCCATCACCAAAATAGCCGAAAGCATTACTGCGGATAAAATAGTGGCCAAACTAAAGCTGATGAACAACAGCTTGAAAAATGATTTTTGGATACGCAAACCACGGATTGCGGTTTTAGGGTTAAACCCTCACGCCAGCGACAACGGTTTGATTGGTACCGAAGAACAGGAAACCATTATTCCCGCTATTGAACTGGCACGCGAAAGCGATGTACTGGCCTTTGGTCCGTATGCGGCAGATGGGTTTTTTGCTAACGCGACCTATTTGCAGTTTGACGCGGTACTGGCCATGTACCACGACCAGGGCTTAATCCCATTTAAGCAGATAGCGTTTGAATCGGGCGTAAACTTTACGGCAGGCCTAAAATTTGTACGCACCTCGCCCGACCACGGAACCGCGTTTGATATTGCAGGAAAAAACCTGGCTTCGGCCATTTCTTTCCGCGAGGCATTATTTACGGCATTACATATTGTAAAGCATCGATTGGAGGGTGCCGAGCTGAACGAAAACCCACTGGCATTTGGCAAGCTGAGCAGGGATAGGGATTAGGTTATCAACACAAGAAGTACACAAATGTTAATATAACGGCCTCAAAACGAGGTCGTTTTTATTTTCAATTAATTATATTTGAAATAACCATTATTTACTTAGCCCTTTTATTGTTATGCGTAAAGTTTCTCATATACTTGCCCGTAAGGGTAATGAAGTAGTAACTATTGATGCCAGCACCTTAGTTTTGGATGCCTTGAAACTAATGGCTGAGAAAAGCATTGGCGCGGTAGTAGTTATTGAACATGGAGAATACGCAGGAATATTAACAGAAAGAGACTATGCCCGAAAAGTGATCCTGGAAGGGCGCTCATCTGACCATACTACAGCCGGTGAAATTATGAGTACCAATATTCCCCATGTTTTACCTGAAAACTCCGTTGAAAACTGTATGCATATCATGACCGAAAGCAAATTGCGCTATTTACCGGTTTTTAATTATAATAAATTGGAAGGCATTGTTTCGATGAGCGATGTGGTAACAGAAACCATCCTCTCTCATGAAGCCACAATAGAACAGTTGCAAAATTATATACAGTCATAAATATAACTTACCATATTAAAGACAAGCCCCTGCACCCGTAAAATGGCAAATTCTTTTTACTGGTAATAAGCTTCAAACCGTTATCGGATACCAACACCCAAGCTCAAAATACCGCTAACACACATTTTTTGCTTATCTTGTACGCACACAAAAAGATATAGTGACTTTTCAAGATTTTAATTTCAACGAACATTTATCAGAAGGATTGAACAGCATGGGTTATGTAAACCCTACGCCAATCCAATCAATGGCCATACCGAAAATATTAGACGGCAAGGATCTGATCGCCTGCGCACAAACAGGTACCGGTAAAACAGCGGCATTTTTATTACCCGTTTTAGAAAAAATAGGCCGTAATATAGAGGAGAAAACCCTCGCCCTGATTCTAACTCCAACACGTGAACTGGCCCAGCAAATAGACCAACAAGCCGAAGGCTTAGCTTATTTTACAGGCATAAGTTCTATAGCGGTTTTTGGTGGCGGCGATGGCCATATCTACGAGCAGCAGCGCCGTGGTATACAAAACAATGTAAACATCATTATTGCCACACCTGGCAGGCTGATAGCTCACCTTACATCGGGTGTGTTAAAGCTTGACCAGATCAAATACCTGGTACTGGATGAAGCCGACCGTATGCTGGATATGGGTTTTTCGGACGATATCATGCGCATTATTGGCTATCTGCCTAAAAAACGTCAAACGTTGTTGTTTTCGGCCACCATGCCAGGGCGCATACGTAACCTGGCAAAATCGGTATTGACTGACCCGGAGCAAATAAGCATTGCTATATCACAACCGGCTGTAGGTATTGATCAGCAGATATATAAAGCGCATGACGCGCAAAAAACCCCGCTACTGCTACACCTTTTAAAAGAGGGCGCTTATTTAAGCACTATTATTTTTGCTTCGCGAAAAGAACTGGTTAAATCGTTATACAAAGAAATGAAGGCCGCTAAAATTAATGTGGCTGCCTTCCACTCTGACCTGGAACAAAAGGAACGCGAGGATATTTTACTACAATTCAAAAACAAGCAGCTTCCGGTTATTATTGGCACCGATGCTTTATCGCGCGGTATTGATGTGGAAGGGATTGATTTAGTTATAAACTACGATGCCCCCGGCGACGCGGAAGATTATATACACCGTATAGGCCGTACCGCACGTGCAGCAACTACGGGTACAGCTATTACTTTCGTTAATCATCGCGATGAGCGTAAGCTAAAAAGCATTGAGGACCTGATAGACCGAAAACTGCCTGTACATGAAATACCACCACACATAGCTTCTATTGCCGAGGTAAGGTCTGCTCACGTACCCAATAAAAACAACCGGGATCGCGGTAAAAAGAAGGTTTGGAATAAAGGGCCGAGGAATAAGCCGGCTAGTTAAATTATTAAGACCGTCATTGCGTGGAACGAAGCAATCTCTATGATTGCAAATCAGTTTCCACGATGATGTTTTGAAACGCCATTTATCTTTTGACTGGCTGGTGCAGAGATTGCTTCGTTCCTCGCAATGACGCCCGGTGAAGTAGGTTTACCCAAACAACTCGCTGCTCAGGTACCTATCACCCCGGTCGCAGCAAATAAATACTATAGTGCCTTCGGTAAGCTCTTGCGCTAAGCGGATAGCTGCCGACAACGCGCCGCCACTGCTCATGCCCGCAAATATGCCCTCGTGCTTAACCATCTGGCGTGTCATAGCTACGGCTTCTGCTTCTGAAATATCCATTACCCTATCTACTCTTGATGGGTCGAATATTTTTGGCATATAAGCTTCCGGCCAACGGCGTATGCCGGGTATTGACGATCCATCAGTAGGCTGGCAGCCTACAATTTGTATATCGGGATTTACCTCTTTAAAAAATCTGGAGCAGCCCATTATCGTGCCGGTAGTACCCATAGAACTCACAAAATGCGTTATTTCATTGTTGGTATCGCGCCAAATCTCTGGGCCGGTAGTTTTATAATGCGACAGGTAATTATCTGCGTTAGCAAACTGGTTCAGCATAAAATAGCCGTGGTTGGCAGCTTTATCTTCGGCGTAATCGCGGCAGGCTTCAATGCCTTCTAATAGTGTTACTTTGGCACCAAAAGCTTCCATGGTTAGCGTGCGTTCGCGGGTGGAATTTGATGGCAGTACCAATTCAATCTCCAGGTCAAACAAACCGGCTATCATAGCCAGGGCGATGCCCGTATTGCCACTGGTAGCCTCAATTAGTTTGGTGCCGGGTTTAATATCGCCGCGCTCCAGAGCGCTTTGTATCATGTTATGGGCCGCACGGTCCTTTACACTGCCGCCGGGGTTATTACCCTCCAGCTTGCCATATATTTTAACGTTGGGATTGGGATTAAGCCTTTTGATCTCAACTAACGGGGTATTCCCTATCAGGTCTAATATTCCTGCCATGATGTTAAACGTTTTTTAAAACCTTTATAACCGGGGTATGGTAAACGGTAGAGTTTGGCGCAACACTTTTAGTTAGCCATACATTACCACCAATAACGCTATTATGCCCAATAATGGTATCGCCGCCCAAAATAGTAGCGCCCGAGTAAATCACCACATTGTCGCCCACGGTTGGGTGGCGTTTGGTATCGGCCATGCTTTTGGCTACGCTTAACGCGCCTAAGGTTACCCCCTGGTAAAGTTTTACATTTTTACCAATATGGGTGGTTTCGCCAATAACAGTACCTGTACCATGATCTATATAAAAATACTCGCCCACCTGCGCGGCCGGGTGTATATCAATGCCCGTTTTTGAATGGGCATACTCCGTTAATATGCGTGGTATTAAAGGGATGTCATATTTATTTAACAAGTGCGCAACCCTGTAACAGGATATAGCAAAAAAACCCGGATAGGCACGTATAACCTCAAACTCGCTGCGTGCAGCCGGGTCGCCGTTAAAAATGGCTTGTATATCGGTGTTTAGTATCCGGTATAGTTCCGGCAATTCGCTAAAAAAGGCTTTAGCTAATTCTTCAATATTACAATCGCTGCAAGCTTTGGTAGCCTTCATGATGTCGCAAAGCTCATTCTCCAGACGTTTAAAATCCTGCTTTAATTCATTAACAGAACTAAATACTTTTTTTGACTGCTCGGGATATAGCAAACGGATAACCTGCATGGCCCACCCGGTAATCGTTTCGTTTGAAGGTACCGATTCGGCTTGTTGCTGCTTGTTTAAAATTTGCTCGTAGAAATCCTCGTTCATGTGTAACTGATTGCTTTACCTTGCAAGTTTAGATAAAAAAATGTTTTTAATATGTAATAATTCAGACGATTGTCCGGTGGTTTTCGTAAATCGCTATAAAATGTTGATATCCTCATGGTGCGATTAGTGTTACTCATCTTATTTTTTTTAATATCATTATTAGCGGTGTCTAATGCGCCTACTTATCATTTATGGCTATTAGCGATAATGGTTACCGAGTATTGCTGGATATTTATTATTACTACTATTATATTATTGGGGCTGGGGTTTTGGTTCAAAGCTTACCAACTTCCTTCAACGGTAGTTGGGTTAATAGCATTGGCACTATTTTGCTCGACAATAATAAGGGCGTATAACGTGGCGGATGATTTACCAAATGGTCTTACTAAAGTTTTTGGTCCAAGTAGTTTAAAAGCGAATCCTTTTCAGGTTTTCAAAATGTTTGCCGATAAACCGGACGAGATTAAATACAGCACAAAAACTTATGCTACTTATCACGACAATACCAGTTTAACGCTTGATTATTACCCCGCTCAAAGACCGGGTAACCGCCCATGTGTAGTACTGATACACGGCGGTTCATGGAGCAGCGGCGATAGCCAGCAATTGCCCGAGTTAAATAACTATTTAGCCAAAACTGGCTATAATGTAGCATCTATCAACTATCGCATGGCACCAAAGTATCAAAGCCCAGCTCCATTGGATGATGTACGAGCGGCTTTAACTTACTTACGCGCCCATGCAAACGAACTAAAAATTGATACTACCAACTTTGTTTTGTTAGGGCGTTCTGCCGGGGCACAAATAGCGATGCTGGCAGCATACACCCTGCATGATAAAGCCATTAAAGGTGTGATAGATTTTTATGGCCCTGCCGATATGGTTTGGGGGTATAGTAAACCCGCAAATAAGCTGGTGATGGATTCCCAGGGTGTTATGGAGCGTTATTTAGGAGGAACCTATAAACAGGTTCCACAAAATTACGCGGCAAGCTCACCTATTGAACACGTAGACAAACAATCGCCGCCGACATTAATTATTCATGGTGGCAATGATGTATTGGTGGCCTATGAGCATAGCAACCGGTTAAGTAAAAAGTTAACGGAGAATAACATTAAACATTATTGGCTAAAGTTGCCCTGGGCCACACACGGGTTTGATTATAATCTGAACGGGCCCGGCGGGCAATTGTCTACCTATGCGGTTACCCGGTTTTTACAGGCAGTAACTTATAAACCGGAATAATAATCATACCCCCGCTCGGCCCAATAATCGCGTGGGCGATTATTACTAAAGCTAATGCTGCCGATGCGTTTTAGGTTTTTAATACCATACTTAACCGGGATGATCAACCTTAATGGTGCGCCATGTTCTAATGGTAGCGCCTTATCATTAACTTCATAAGCTAACAGGGTTTGCGGGTGCATGGCACTTGGCGTATCCAAACCTACATAATAACGACCATCCGGCGTTTCCATGCCTACGTATTCCATTTTGGCTTGCTCATCCAGTTTATAATGAGCTATAAAATCGCTGAACTTTACACCGCCCCAATGCGATATCTGGTCCCAGCCCTCCACGCATTTAAAATCAAAAATGAGCTCCGTTTTGGGTAATGCTTTCAGTTCATCTAAGGTTATGTTCAAGGTTTCAGCAGGCGATTTTTTTACCTCCAGTTTCCAGGTTGCCGGGTCAAATGGTTTATAAGGCTCTATCCCGATATGGCTGTTAACCCTTACCTTTTCGGCGGCCATTGATTTGGGGTAGGTTTTAACCAGGTTATTATTGCTGAAGAAATTCCTGAAAAACAACTCGGTTTTATTTAATGCCCGGCGCAAAGGTTTATGGGCGCCGCCGGTAATTCCTTTGGTCTCAATTGGCGAATTATATAACCATTTCCAGCCACCATACGCGGCGCCACCCAATCCAATAAATGCAGCGAACGAAACAAACGTCCGCCGGTTGATTTTTTGATCGGTAGTCAACGGTTTTTTAGTTTTTTTCGCCGTCATCTTTTTTTGATTTATCATTAACCACCTCAAAGCCGGTTATAACCGACCTGAAATTATTCCATCCTGCTAAAATAACCTGGATGATGTGTATCATAAAAAATAATACATAGCCAACGGTCAACGCAAAATGCCATATCCGTGCTAAATGGTAACCTCCGCATAACCAGGTTAGGTAATAAAACTGTACCGGCTTATAAATAGCCAACCCCGTAATTAACGAACCAAGCCCCATCACTATTATAGCCGAATAGGCGATACGTTGGGCGGCATTATATTTATTTTGAGGAGGTAAACCCTTGCGGATATGCAGGTCGTGTAGTAAAACCAGCCAGGCTTCTTTAAACGAATTTCGTTTGGGGACAAGTTCGCGCCACTCGCCGGATATCCAGGTATACAACACATACAATATGCCATTGATGGTAAAAAACCACATAAACAGAAAGTGAAAAGCCATACCTTCTGACAGGCGGTGTACGATATTAAACTCTTTATAAAACCATTGCGGGAAGAATTTGAAATAAGTATGCCCGAACAAGGTGATAGAATAGGTATCGCTTGCCCAATAGATCAAGATTCCGCTCCATATCATAATGGCCAGTATGGGAAAGTTTACCCAGTGGAACCATCGCATGGCTAAGGAATGTTTTTCTTTGATCTTTTTCATCCGAAGTGAATTTAGCAATTATATTTATTACGTGGTTATATAGCAGGTACAATTACCGATCTTGTCGCTCCGGTAATTTCCCCGGTAACCGTGTTTTGCAGCAATCCTATTATTTCAAAGTTTTGCGCATTAAAACCATTAGGTAAAGTTAAATTGGCTGTACCTGATTTCCCCTTATTTATGGAGACCGTTTGCAAGTCGCGCACAATTTGTACGTGCGACAGCGTCCGGCCTGAATTTTCGCCGGCCTTAATAACATTTTTTGCTGATCTTTCAACTAAAGCCAATAATAGGTTATTGTTGATTAAATTTCCTTCAAGCGCGTAACTCACAGAGGCTTTTTTATTAGAAGCCTGAACATTACTTAACAATAATTTAGCTTGAGCTTCTTTTGATAATGCGCTTTTAATTGCACTACGCAAATTCCCCTCCTGCGACCCTATAAATTCTTTTTTACCATTAACCACTATTTGTGGCGTATACACCGATGATGTTTTTAAATAATGAGCATAATCATTCTGCCTGTTTGAATATTCGGCATTACTAAATACGTCTTTCCACCCCAACCTGTTCCAATAGTCAACATGAAATGCTAAAATATAAACCTGGCTGTTGTTTTCCTTTTGAATTTTTGAAACCAACTCGTCTGCCGGCGGGCAGCTTGAGCAGCCCTCTGATGTATACAGCTCAACTACAGCGAAGCTGCTGTTTGCTGCTGTTGTTTTTATAGCGGACTTTGGCTTGATAAAGGACAGTATTATAAAGGCGCCTATGATAGTTGCCAAGCCAGATAGAAATATTTTGTATGTACTCATAATTGGTACGCTTTAATGGTTGATATACGTGTTTTGTCGTAATAGGAACCGAAACCTTACAATAAATTTAATAATTATATTTACTGTAAGGTTTTATAGGGTTGCCCGACTAAATATTACAACTTATTAATTAAATGCTATTACCACCAATCATTGATCCGCACAACTGGGTTAAGAATCATGCCGATTATTTATATAGGTATACCCTAAGCCGGATTAACGATGAAGATCAGGCCCGCGATCTGGTACAGGAAACCTTTTTGGCTGCTTTAGAACGGGTGGATAAGTTTGAAGGGAAAAGCACGGAACGAACGTGGTTAACCGCTATTTTAAGGAATAAAATTGTTGATGTGTACAGAAAAAAATCGTCGGGATTAGGCACCATCAATATAGATAGCGAGGCACAGGACCCGCAAGATTATTTTGAACAGGATGGCCATTGGAAAGAAGAACATTGGCCAATGGCATTTGGGGTTGAGGATGTTGATCCACTACACAATAAGGAATTCAATAAAGTACTACAAAAGTGTATGCAAAAACTACCTGCTTTATGGCTGGCTGTTTTTACTATGAAACATATAGATGATGAACCAACCAATACCATATGCGCAGAGCTTAAAGTATCTGATGCTAACTTTTGGGTGATTATCCATCGTGCAAAACTTAACCTGAGGGCATGTCTTCAAAAAAACTGGATATAGGTATGGGCGAGCTAAGAAATATAATATATAACTGTAAGCAGGCTACTTACCTTATAGAGAAACAGCAGATCGGGAAGATCACCCTTCGCGAAAAGGTACAATTGCACATTCACCTTTATGGTTGCTCCATATGTAAATTGTTTAACAAACAAAGCAGTATGATAAATGCGATGATCAAACAGCTTTTAAATAATACCCATTCGCCGGAAATAAAACTGGAAGAAGGGTTTAAAAATGATCTGCAAAACAAGATAGAAGAAGAATTAAATAAAAATTAAGTTTTGTAAGGAACGGATATTATTATCGACTAAGCTCAAAAAAACTGACATGAAAAAAGCAACACTTATCATCACATTTATTTTTATCACTCTGCAACTTTACGCGCAAAACGGTCTTAAAAAGGGCGATGCCGCACCCTTGTTTACAGCGGTAGACAATTCGGGTAAAAAGATAGACCTGAAAAACATTTTAAAAGAGCATAAATCGGTAGTGTTGTTTTTTTATCGCGGACAGTGGTGCCCGTATTGTAATAAATACATACAACAATTGCAGGATTCATTGCAGACGTTAACCGCTAAAGGGGCTTATGTTATTGGCGTTACTCCCGAAACAGGGGAAAACATCAACAAAACCATCAACAAAACGCACGCATCATTTTCAATGATTCAGGACAAAGGCTACAGCATCATGAAAAGTTACGACGTAAACTATGTGATGGACCCAACCTTGTTTGCCCGTTACAAAAGCAGCGGGGTTGATTTGGAAGCTAATAATGGCAATACTGACCATGTGTTACCTGTACCGGCAACCTACATTATTGATAAAAGCGGCAAATTGGTTTTTGTACACTTTGATAAAGACTTCAAGCACAGGCCGACCATAAAAAGCCTTTCAGAAGCATTATAATATTAAAAGCGGGTTGTTAAGTAATTAGCAACTCGCTTTTTGTTAAAGCCTCTACTTCCTGCGGGTTATGGCTCACAATTAATACGGTTGCCCCCAACTCTTTAAACAGCCCCTTTAAATCAGCTATCAAAGCATTTTTCATTTCCGGGTCCAGGGCCGAAAAGGGCTCGTCCATTAAAAGTAATTTGGGTTTAATAGCCAATGCCCTTAAAATAGCCAAACGCTGCTGCTGTCCGCCGGATAAGTGTTCGGGTTTATGCTTCTGCAACGTTTCTAATTTGCCAATTGTTAGTAAGCGGTCCGTCCAAGCCGCATCATTAGTGGCATATTCCAGATGTTGCCTCACGTTCATATTGGGAAATAAAGCATAATCCTGGAATACAAAACCCGTCAGCCGTTTTTGTGGCGGCAAGTCGGTTCCTGTTTCAGTATCCAACCATGTAGTATTATCAACTGTTATGCGCCCTGTTTCGGGTGTAATCAACCCGGCAATAATTTTTAAAAAAGTGGTTTTACCTGAGCCGGATGGTCCGAATATTTTGGTAATGCTGCCAGCTTCAAATTTCCTTGAAACTTTCAGCACCCTTTTGCCCTGATAGGCCTTCAGATTTTTTTCTATGTCGATGCTGATCATTCTAACGGACTTTTAGCCTGGTATTTATTATAAAAAAACACGCTTATCACCATTACAAAAGTTAACGATAACAGAATAAGCGAATATGTATTGGCTGCTGCATAATCCATCCGCTCAACCGAGTCATAAACCGCTATAGATGCTACACGGGTAACATTGGGTATATTTCCGCCTATCATCAAAACCACGCCGAACTCGCCCAAAGTATGCGCAAAGGTTAATACAATAGCGGTTAGTAATGATGGTTTGATATTGGGTAATAATACTTTTAAAAAGGTTTGTCGCTGAGTTTTACCTAATGTGTATGATGCCTGTGACAGAGATGTGGGCAATTGCTGCAGCGCCGATTTGATGGGCCCAATCATAAACGGCATGCTGTAAATAAATGAGGCCAGCACCAATCCCTGGAAGGAAAAAACAAATTCTACGTCAAAAACTTCCTGCAGCCATTTACCTATCCCGCGTTGCGGACTAAAGGCCAGCAATAAATAAAATCCTAATACGGATGGAGGCAAAACCAACGGCATAGTAATGATGGCCTCAATTATTGTTTTTATAATGGACCGGCCTTTTGACAGCCACCTGGCTACCGGCAATCCAATAACCAGCAATAGCACCGTAGTTATCGCCGCTAATTTTAAGGTGAGCCATATGGGAGACAGGTCTATCACTTATTTTACTTTATAGCCATATTGCACAAAAATCCCTTTTGCCGCAGCGCTTTGCAAGTAGTTAAAAAATTTCTGTGCGGCTTCTTTATTGGGGCTGTTTTTTAATATCACCATACCCTGTTCAATGGGCGAATAAAGTTTAGGGTCGATAACCCGCCAATGAAGTTTGGTTTTATTGGCCGGATCTTTAATTAGCGCCTGTGTGGTAAACCCCAGTTCAACTGATCCGGTTGTGATATAGGTATTTACCTGCGAAATACTTTCGCCATAAACCAGTTTTTTTTGAAGGTTACCCAATATGCCTTTGCGTTGTAATACTTGTTGAGCCGCCACTCCGTACGGAGCGATAGATGGATTAGCTATCGCGATCTTTTTAACGCGATTGGTTAATAAGGCACGTTGCCAGTTTTCAAATCCTATGTTTTTGCTGCTGCAAATTACCAGGCTGCCATAGGCATAAATAACCGGTGCTTGTAGGGCCAGGCCAACTTTATCTAAAGCATTGGGGAAACTCATATCTGCAGATAAAAAAACATCAAAAGGGGCACCATTTTTTATTTGGGCTACCAACTTGCCCGATGAACCAACAATAGGCTCAATTTGAATGCCCGTTTTTTGCTTAAAATCTTTCTGTAAAACGGCAATAACCGACTGCAAATTAGCTGCTGCCGCCACCCGCAAGTTTTGCGCGAATACAGGCAAATATAACAAACCGGCTAACGCCAGGGCGGTTATGTATTTAAAGCCGGGTGTTATTTTCATAGTTGATTAATTCAGCAGGTTATCAAACTTATTAAAAATGTTTAAAGGGAGCGCAATAAAAAAGGTGAAAACATTGCTGCTTCCACCCTCTCAAAACTACAAAATATGAATTAACGGTTAGGTTCGTCCTCTGGTGTACCTACAACTTTATAGGTACGGTTATTATCATTATCAAATGTTTCCTGGTAATAATAGCCATCTGCAGACAGTAAATATTTCTGTCCGGCTACATTTACTCTTTTGCTGTCAGATGGAATAGATCTAACCATATCGCCCATTTTTGGAGGCGTTATATTTGATGCGGGTGCAGGGTAACGGCTTATTGCCGGTGCCCCGCCTTGTATTTGATTTTGGTTATAAGCTTCTGCGCCGCCATTGTCGGTATCTAAAACACCATCTTTGCCTGCTACCTGGTAAACTACCGATCCATCATCTTTAGTAACGGGTTCGTAGTAAACACCGTTCAATTCATAATACTGTGCTCCGTTGATCACAATAGATTGTGCATTGTCAGGCAGGTCTTTGATTGCTGCGCCCAAAGGGGGCTCAACAACAGTGTATTGATTGTTATTAAACTGGTAAAATAAACCGGCACTATAAAAGTATTGATTTGGACCCCACCAAAACGGATAATATCCGTAAGGTAAAAACCCAACACTATAGCCTAAATAAGGCATGTAATAGCTGTTATAATAACCATGATAGTTATAGTAACCATTATACGGTCTGCCGGTTACACGGTTAGTGCCTGTTGGTAATCCCGGGTAACTACGATAAGACGGGCGCCCTGCTGCAACTCCGTTTGCAGTAGTACCATTTGCAGATGTTCCACCACGTGGGGCTACCGCCTGACCACGCTGCGGACCGATATTGCCAACCGATGGCCGGCCCACTCCAATACTGGCACCGCCGCCTACACCTCTGCCCATGCTGCCCCCGCCGCCAATACTTCCACCGCCACCACCGCCGATGACTCCACCGCCCACTGAGCCCCTTACTCCACGTTGCGCATCAGCAGGTGTGATAAAAAGCACGCTCAATACCGCGCTAAAAGCAATACCGAGTAATTTTATATATGATCTTTTCATGATGTATGATAAACGTTGATCTGTTTTATAATATTGTTAGACAAAAAAAAAGCGAAAGGTTTAACGCTAATTTAAAAAAATTAACACAAAAAGCAGGCCGATATATGGGGCTTAAAGAGCCTCTGCCACAACAATAAAAGGATCATCAAACTGCAGGGTAAAAAAGCCGTCTTGTTGGGTTTTGAACTCCGTGTCTGACAGCTTGTCAAGCCCGGTAAATTGCAAGTGGGTTGGGGCAGATAATAATTCAATAGTTTCTCCGGCGGGTTTCCATTTACTGTAGCCGGACGTTACCGGGTAAATCTTTTGGTTGTTGTAAAAAACAACCAGGTTTATTTTGTCGATAAAGGGTAAATAATCGATCAAATTCAATTCATCAGTAACCACATTTACTGCAGGATAATTATTTGCGGTTAAATGTTTTAATGCAGATGATATCAGCGGCTCGTTTTTTACCTGTAAAAGCTGCACGTCCGATTGGATATCGCCCTCCATGTTATTGGTAATTATCCAATCTACTTTAATACCATAAGCATTTAGTTTTTCGGCTATAGTTTCGGTAACCATTAAGGTTGGGCTCCATTCCAATAGCTGACCCAGCAATTCATCATCAAAATTATCCAGCCCCAATACTAAAAGTGCAGGTTCCTGTTTTTCGCGGATGATGTGGTGAGATGACATTATAATTCCTTTTTCATTATAGCAATATCCTTACCTTTTAACGCAACTCTTTCTAATTCTTCCCAGCCCAATCTTTTATATAAACTTTCGGCGGTATGTGTAAAAAGATAAAGATTGTCTGTTCCTAATTCTTTCGCAATCCCTTGTATCTCTTCGCAAAGCAGTGCGCCATAACCTTTACCCCTATACTCAGGAAGGGTGTAAACTAAGGCTAGCCATGGCTGAAACTCTTTTAGCCGGGGTATAGCATCTAATAGCCCAACGTGGTGATAAACACCCCCGGTTGCAATTGGCAAACCATCCAACGTCATTAATAATTGAAATGGCATTCCATCGCTCGGAAACCCTGTGAGGCGCTCAATGGTTACGGCTTTATCAATATGCCATTCATCAAAATACCAATCGGCAATAAGGCTGATGAGTTCGGTGTCGGCGGGCGTTATTCTTTTATAAGCAATATTCATTAATCTACTTTAATGCCTCGCCTACGGGTTTGCCGATAGTGCCATTTGGTGCTTGTATATGTAATAAAGCGGCAATGGTTGGTGCAATATCGGTCATATGTGTTTCGCGGGTGGTTGAGCCATGCTTAATGCCCCAACCCATTAGTACAAAAGGGATGTGTGCATCATAAGGGTTCCAGGTGCCGTGCGATGTGCCTGTCGGCGTTTTTCCCGCCGCTGGTGTACGACCGCTAAACCAGCCCGGTTTTAATATGATCTGTATGGCTCCGCTGCGCTCGGCATTATAACCGTTTATGATACGCTCGCGCAAGTCATTCGGAATATTGGCAGTTTGCGCTTTTTGCATATCCACCACAAAGGCTATCGCCGGTTGTTGTTGCAGGTATTGTATGCAATCGTTTTTTATAGCGGCTTCATCCAGCCCCAATTGTTTGATAACCGGGTTGTTTAATTGAACCTGGTAGTTGGTAAAGCTTAATACCAACCGTTGTCCTTTATATTTTTCCAGTAGTTGCGCGTTAAGCCCCCTTAATGCCAAGGCATCATCCCAGGTGCCTGCCGGGATATTATGGTCCGTTAAAAACGCGGTATTGTGCGCCGCGCCATGATCTGCAGTTAAAAATACGGTATATTGGCTCTTGCCTATGTTGGTGTCCAGAAAAGTAAAAAAATCAGCCAGGTCCTTATCCAGTCGCAAATACATGTCTTCAATTTCGACTGCATTAATACCAAACTGGTGGCCCACATAATCAGTCGACGAAAGGCTTAAAGCTAAAAAATCCGTTGTGCCGCTTTTGCCTAACTGCTCGGCATTTATAGCCGCTTTTGCAAAATCAATGGATAAGGTATTACCGTATGGCGTTGTGCGTATTAACCCAAGGTTATTGTTGTATATGGCGGATGTTTTAACAGGGAAAGTAGCGGCTTCTGCACTCCTAAACAGCCCCTCATATTTGCTATTATCAGCAGTGCTTTGGCTATATGTATTTATAGGATATAGCGTGTTCCAATCTTGTTTTAAATATTTTTCGGGGAGCTTTTTAGCATTAAAGTCATTTACCCATATGGGCAGGGCGTTCATATAATAAGTGCTGGTTATCCACCCACCCGTTTTATCATCAAACCAATAGGCCGAATTAGCAGTATGCCCTGCGGGTAAAATTGCACCCCTGTCCTTTAAAGCAATACCAATTACTTTCGATTTAAAATTGGTAGCCAAACGCAATTCATCCGTAACGGTAGAGGTTAACATATTACGCGGCGACATTTCGCCCGCATCAGAGGTACTACCAACGGTTTTTGCCAAACTATCATCTGTACAGTACATTGATTTTCCGGTAGCTTGTATTATAAAGTCGTTGCCTGCAATGCCGTGTATAGCCGGGGAGGTGCCGGTATAAATAGTAGTGTGCCCGGCAGCGGTAACGGTGGGTATATAATCAACTACGGTGTTTTCGGCGGTAAAGCCCTCATTTAGCAGGCGTTTAAAACCACCGGAGCCATAACGGCTGTAAAAACGGTATAAGTAATCCCAGCGCATTTGGTCAACCACCAGGCCCACTACCAGTTTTGGGCGGGGCAGATCGGTATTTGGAGCAGCTGGTTTTTTATTTTGTGCCGATACAGAAACAGCGCATCCCGCAAGCACAATAAACAAAAGGTTTTTGATTTTCATCACCATTGATTTTTAAGGCAAATATCATTAAAGCAATAAAAAAACAATATGATATTTACGTTAACAAGATACTAACTCCTGTTAACTTTCAAAAACTAAAAGACTGTGCTGGCTGGCGGTATGCAAGTCGCGCCAAACCCGGTTGATCTCGGTATCAGGAGAGGCGGCCTGTAACCCGCAATAAGGGTATAAAGCATCTACATGGTTACGTGCGGCTTTTGCCAATTGCCTGCTTGTAGCGCTTACCAGTTGCAGCGTTGTTGGGTTTACTACATCCCATGAACTATCAATGGCTTCATAAAAAGCGTTACGTACATCCTGCAGGTTTACTTTAATGCTTCGTAGCTTTTTAGCTACGACATTTTGTTGTTGGATAGTAAATTTTTTAAGTGCTTTTCTCTGTTCGATTGCAACCTCGGCCAGGTCAATAAAATGAATAGCCATACCCGCCAGGTTAGCAGCCAAAGTGGCTTCTGCCAATTGCAGAAAAGGGTATTGATATAATGGGCTATCAATGGTGGTATGGTTTGGATCGATTTGAAAACAGCGATTTTTATTAACGTTCAGTTTTTCAATTTTAAACGAATGGCTACCCGTAGCTACCATACCTATATATTTCCAGGTAGCTAATAATTGTACATCTTTTTTATCGATAACAAACGGACGGATAACCGGGCTGCCATCTTCATTTAAAAATACTTCACCATCTTTTTTAAGGATACAATTGGCGGTAAAGTGCGTGGCATGGTGTGCGCCGCTGGCGTAGTTCCATTCGCCGTTGATGATATAGCCGTTATCTGTAATAACAGCCTCGCCGGTTTGCGCGCCGCTACCCGCCAGGCAAGTTTTTTCATCATTAAATAACGACGGTGCAATTCCTGTATCTATAAAGCCCGAAAACCAGCCCGCGCCACAGCATAAAGTAAACACCCAGCCGAAACTGCCATCGCACCAGCTTAAGGCTTCCTGTAATCTTACTAAGTCAGGCAAGGAAAGGTCAAGGCCCCCATATTCAACCGGCATTAAGGCTTTGAACCATTTTTGCTGATAGATCAGCTCCAATTGCTGCGGATGAAGCATACCTATCTCTTCCGCTTCTTTGGCGCTGCCGCGGATGGTGTGTTGCCAATCTGCTTCGATAAAGGTTGATGGGTGTGCCAAATTTGCCATTACTATTAATTTAAAGCAGGTTTATTTTCCTTATGATAGATGGACCGCCATTCAAAATACCCCCATATAGCTATCACAAATAAAAACAGGGTTAATAGGCCAAATAATGGCAGGTTTTTATGAAACAATAATGGAATAGCAAACAAATTGCTGATGTTTAATAAAACCCAGTTCTCAATTTTGCGCCGCGCCAATAACCACATGCCCGCCCATGCGGTTGATGATACAAACGAATCCCAAACCGGTACGGTTGAATCGGTAAAATGTTTAAGCACCAAATACAATACCAGCCATCCCACAAAAACAATCAACCCAACAATTGCCCATTCTTTTTTGGTGGTCCAGGTAATTTTAACGGTTGATGCGCCGCGTTTGGTTAACCAGAATATCCAACCATAAACGCTCATCACTACATAATAAACATTTAATAACGACTCGGCATATAACCCTGCCGTCAGCAAAACATAAATACCAATTAAGGTGCCTGCTATTCCGGTAGGATACAGCCAAACACTATTTACCCGCGCCAGCAATACTTCGGCAACCGCTAATGAAACAGCAAGCCACTCCAAAAGGGTGGTTTGCTGTAATTGCTCCGTTAATAATTGTATCCAGTGTTGCATTGTTTAAATGGTAATGTCATTTCGAAACGTAGTGAGAAATCTATACATATACTCGGATGATTAGCGAGTGTATAGATTTTTTCACTTCGTTCAAGAGAAAGTTCTCCTCGTTCCTCGTCAAAATGACAAGGATTATTAAGTACAATTAAAACCTCACGTTAAGCGATGCCAAAAAGTTAATTGGCGCCTGCGGAAAGAAGTAGTTATAATTTACCACTTTGCCGCCTTCAATATCCGGGTAGGTTGCCCCGTCCGACTGATATTTTTGACTGAAGATATTATTAACCAATAAGCCCAATTGTACATTTTTAACGCCGTTAAACTTAAAGTTATAAGCCAGGCGCACATCGTTTACAAAGTATCCGGCTAACGAGCGGCTTTGGGTTGATGTATTATCCAAATACTGCCTGCTTACATATTTGCTGATAAAGGCTATCTCTGCATTTTTTAACACTTTATAATTAAGTGTGCTGCCACCAATAAACGAGGGCGAGTAAGCAATATTTGTTGAGGTATACTGGAACAGGTCGTTTGTGTTGGTACCGTAGTTATACAAATACTGTTTAAAATTTTTCACTTTGTTGGTGCTAAGCGTGGCGTTTGCCAGCCAGGTAAGCGACTTAAAAATTTCTAAACGCGTACTCAACTCAATACCTGCACGGTAGCTATCATCAATATTGGTGCGGATAGCCGCCCCAACATCATTTAATGATCCGGTTAGCACCAGTTGGTTTTTGTACAGCATATAATAGCCGTTAATATTAAAGCCAAACCTTTGCGAACTATAATGATAACCGGCTTCAAAATCTTTCAGGTTTTCTGATTTTGGTCGGCTGGCGGGCGATGAGTTGGTAAAATCATTACGGTTGGGCTCGTGGTTACCCACCGCCAACGATGCGTAAACGCTGCTATTGCCAAAGCTATAGGTTGCACCTACTTTAGGGTTAAAAAAGTCAAGCAAGGCTTGTTGTTGAACATTATTCAAATTACGGTCGAAACCTAAAAATGAATAATCAATATGGCGGTATTGCATATCGCCGTAAACCAACAGGTCGCCTAAATTCAACTCGGCACGGCCGAAGATGTTAAAGTCGGTTTTCTTAGCAAAGTTGCGCGAGTATTCGTAGCCCGGCGGCACGTTGGTGCTTTGTTGTGTCCATACAATTTTATCATAGTGGTCGCCCTTATATTCATTATAAGCGCCGCCTAAAATAAATTTGAATTGCTGGGTAGGTTTATAGGTAAAATTATAGGTAGCACCATAAAAATGGTTGCTTAACCATAGCTGGCGCACCAGGTCGCTGTTGGTAATGGCGGTTCCGCCAATCACTACCGGTGTTAGGCCATAACCGCCTACCAGGTCAGCATCGTTTTTGTACTCTTCGTAATAACCATAACCACGGGTATAATGCAACGCTCCGTTAAAAGTAAGTTTGCTGCTTAAAGTATGGTCATACAATAACTGGTAATGGTTTTGGGTGTAATTATCAGTTTGGTTGTCATAAAAACCACCTGTTTTAGCTATGTAACCCACTTCGTTATAACGGAGGTCGCCGGCTAAAAATTTATCTTCGGATAAGCCGTTCCATGCCTGGTAGGTTTTTTCATGGCCCGAAAATACGTTCAACCTTAACGAATTATTTTTGCCATAGTAAGCACCACTTAAAAAGTATGACCTCAAATTAGAGGATGCCCTATCAATATAACCATCAGACACCGTACGTGATAAACGGCCATCAAAACTAAACTTGCCGCCCAATAAACCGGTACCAATATTCACCGTGTTTTTAAATGTTCCGTATGATCCGGCAGAGTTATTCAACTCTGCATAAGCGGTATCCTGCCGTGTGCTGGTTTGTATATTAATACTTGCGCCAAAAGCTCCCGCACCATTGGTGGATGTACCTACACCACGTTGTACCTGTATGTTGTTAACAGAGGATGCAAGGTCTGGTAAATTCACAGAATATGAACCTTGCGATTCGGCATCATTGATTGGTATCCCGTTAACAGTTAAGTTTATCCTTGTACCATCCGAGCCACGTATCCTTATCCCGGTATAACCAACACCCGCGCCAGCATTTGAACTTACCACCGCCGATGGTGTTTGCTCCAGTAAATACTCAAAGCCACGGCCCGAGTTGTTTTTGGCGATATCTGCTTTGTTCAAATTGGTAAAGGTAACCGGGGTTTTGGCAGATGCGGATATGCCGGTTATGTTAACCTCATCGGTTACCTGGTTGCTGCCGGTCAAAGAAAAATTAGCGGTAATGTTGCCATTAATGGTTAACTTTTTTTGCTCAGGTTGATAACCGATATAGGCTACTTGGAATACATAATTGCCGGATTGCAGGTTTTCAATTTTGTACCCGCCGCTTGCGTCGGCAACAACGCTGGTTGATTGATTTTGAATGGTGATGGTTGCGCCGGGCAGTGCTTCGCCGGTTTGCTGGTCGGTAATTTTACCGGATACAGAGAATTGGGCCGATGCCAGGACAGGCAGCAGCAAGGCAAATAATGCCGTGAATAAATTTTTCAATGTGTGTAAATAAAAATTGTTAAACCATCTGCACACCAGGGTATAATGCGCAGTACACTTAACTTGTTACCTCTCCCTACGCCGGCATTACCCGGATCAGGTGCATGTTTTAGTCATTAAGTCAGTGTGTCATTAGGTCATTGGAAGCTCGATTAGAACTTACAACCTACAACTCAAAACTTACAACTCAAACAATGGGTTTGATCTCAGCCTGTCTTTCAGTTTGGTAAAAATAGCTGCAGCGTATTTTATCGTTCCAAAGCAAGGCACCCCTTGAGAATTATAGGGCAAAGGTATTCTTTATTTCGGATTTCGGATGTCGAATTTCGAATTTATGCTTGTTTGCAGGCATAATGAGCTGGATTATTTGGTACTTATCCAAAAAATCCGAAATCGAAAATCCGAAATCCGAAATCAAAAAGCTACTTTTGCAAACTTTATAAAAATCGTTACTATGCTAAGAACACATACTTGCGGCGAATTAAATATTAACCATTTAGGCCAAACGGTAACTTTATGTGGATGGGTGCAAAAATCGCGCGACCTGGGCGGAACAACATTTATTGATGTTCGTGACCGTTACGGATTAACCCAGCTGGTATTAAATACGGACACTGATGCTACACTGCGTGAAACCAGCCGTGAGTTGGGCCGTGAATTTGTTATAAAAGTAACCGGAACGGTTGTTGAACGATCTAATAAAAACACCAAAATACCCACAGGCGAGATCGAGATAACCGTTCAGGATATTGGATTGCTTAACGCGGCCAAAATTCCTCCGTTTTTAATCGAGGATGATACCGATGGTGGCGAGGAGCTGCGTGCTAAATATCGTTACCTGGATCTGCGCCGTGCACCCATACGCAATAACCTGGTTTTGCGCCATAAAATGGCACAGGAAATACGCAAGTATTTGGATGGATTGGATTTTATAGAGGTAGAAACCCCGGTATTAATTAAATCGACACCTGAAGGTGCCCGCGACTTTGTGGTACCAAGCCGGATGAACCCGGGCGAGTTTTATGCCTTACCGCAATCGCCGCAAACCTTTAAGCAGTTATTGATGGTGAGCGGGTTCGACCGTTATTTCCAAATAGTAAAATGTTTCAGGGACGAAGACTTGCGCGCCGACAGGCAGCCGGAATTTACCCAGATAGATTGCGAATTATCATTTATCACCCAGGAAGATATCCTGAATATTTTTGAAGGACTGACCCGCCACCTGTTTAATACGGTTAAAGGTTTAGAACTGGGCGATTTCCCGCGCATGCAATATGCCGACGCGATGAGATTATATGGCTCTGATAAACCGGATATCCGTTTCGGGATGGAGTTTGTGGAGCTGAATGATGTGGTTAAGGGCAAAGGTTTTGGCATTTTTGATAATGCCGAACTGGTGGTGGGTATCAATGCTAAAGGCTGTGCCGATTATACCCGTAAACAAATAGACGAGTTGACCGAATGGTTAAAACGCCCGCAAATTGGCGTAACCGGCATGATCTATTGCCGTTATAATACCGATGGGAACTTAAAATCATCGGTGGATAAATTTTACAGCGAAGACGAATTAACTAACTGGGCCGCTGCTTTTGAAGCCGAAAGGGGCGACTTAATGCTGGTATTGGCCGGTCCTGCCGATAAAGTACGCAAGCAATTAAACGAGTTGCGTTTAGAAATGGGTACGCGCTTAGGCTTGCGCGATAAAAATACATTTGCGCCACTATGGGTGTTGGATTTCCCGCTGTTGGAGTGGGACGAAGAAACCGAGCGTTACCACGCTATGCACCACCCGTTTACCTCGCCAAAACCTGAGGATATCGCTTTGTTAGATACCAACCCGGGCGATGTACGTGCCAATGCTTATGACCTGGTTATTAACGGAACAGAAATAGGCGGCGGATCTATACGTATCCACGACCGCGCTTTACAGGCGTTAATGTTTAAGCATCTGGGCTTTACACAGGAAGAGGCGCAAAAGCAATTTGGCTTTTTAATGGATGCTTTTGAATACGGCGCGCCCCCACATGGTGGGTTGGCATTTGGGTTTGACCGCTTGTGCGCTATTTTTGCAGGATTAGATTCTATTCGCGATGTAATAGCGTTCCCTAAAAACAATTCGGGCCGCGATGTGATGATCGATTCGCCATCGACTATTGCAGATGCACAGTTAAATGAGTTAAAAATTAAAACAGCGCTATAATAGTTTGCCATTGGGCAGTTAAAATTTGTACTTTGGCTATCTGTTTATTAAAACATAATTTTTGATTGAAAAATCAGTTATAAAGAAAAAACTTACATGAAAAAATACCTTTTACTATTAAGTGTTGTTATTCTGGGACTGTCGGCTTGTAAAAAAGTCGACTTTGCTGCCGAGCAGGCAGCTATTGATGAGGCCAAAATACAGGCATATATAGCAGCTAATCCTGATATTGCAGGAGGGATGACAAAAGATGCATCAGGTATTTATTACAAAATATTAAAAACCGGTGCAGGGCCCCTTCCAACAACTACTTCAACCGTGAGAGTGGCTTATACCGGCAAATTGCTTAATGGCACTACCTTTGATTCTTCTTCAGGTTATACTTCCGAGATTTCCGCCTTTGTTCCGGGATTTCAAAGCGGCGTGTTAAAGGTCAATGGCCCTTCTGCTGCGGGTGCAAATGATGGGGGTAAAATATTTATGATCATACCGTCCGCACTTGGTTATGGAGCCACCGAATCGGGTAGTATACCGGCTAACGCTGTACTAACCTTTACGGTTGATTTGATAGGGGTAGGTATTTAATACGAATTTGTCTAACTTACTTTTTGTTTGCAGTAAAAACCAATGGCGTAGCCCAACGGCCGAATTGCTGTTTAAAAATCACCCTGTCCATAACGCAAGATCAGCCGGCACATCGGAGAAGGCACGCATTAAACTAAATCAAAAATTAATTGCCTGGGCTGATATTATTTACGTGATGGAACGTAAACACAAGGAATTGTTATTATTGCGTTTTCCTGGCAGCATGAACAATAAAAAGGTCGAAGTATTAAATATTCCGGACAAATACCAGTTTGGTGATGCGGCACTTATACAGTTATTAAAACAAGCGTTACCTGAATACTTTAATAAGGATTAATCTATCTTCTTAAAATCGTAAGCATCGGTTTCTACCACATCACTAACCTTTATCCTAACGCCTGTTATTCGTCCGTTTTGAAACGTGAAAGGAACAACAGCTTTCCCATATATCGGTTCAGAATATGTCGCGTAAAACCGGTTACCTCCTAACGATTGTAATTTTACATACATTTTGGGATGATGCTCAAAGCGAATTTCAAGCGTATTGCTCTCGCCACGGGCAATCGTCAAATTTCCATAAATTTCATTAGTATATCGCCCGGTGTAGTTTGCCAGGGCTTGTGCCGGGGGCAAATTTAGGAATGCCGAATCGCGTAACTGGTGCTTAGCCTGCTGTTCTTTGGCATCATTAGCCTTATATTTATCTAAATAGTCGTCGCTATAGTTGCGGTAAGGTAATTTAAAGTAAGCATCCAAAAGCTGCCAGCGCAACGCTTCAGATATTTCGTTCTGGTCGGTATTGGTTAATATTACGATTCCTAAACGCTCCTGCGGCACCAGGGTTACGGATGACCGATACCCATTTACGCCGCCATTATGGGTAACTAAATGCCTGCCCGCGTAATCCTGCAAGAACCAGCCCAATCCGTATAGTTCATAGTCCGGCTCACCATTAGGTTGTTTTATGCTGCCAATAATAGCCTGTGGCGCTTGGGTGGTTTTTATAGCCGCCTCGGGTATGATTTGCCTGGCACCAACTTTACCATTGTTTAATAAAGCCATAACCCATTTGCTCATGTCATTTATGGTCGAGCTTATACTCATGGCTGCAGCCATATTATCCAATTGCGGATAAGGAATAGGTGTTAACCGGCCCTCAACAATAGTATGCGGAACGGTACGGTTTAACGATAAAGGAAGGTCCCTGCTCAGCGCCACCGTATTGGTCATGCCAAGCGGCGCAAAAAAAGTTTCTCGTAAATAAGCATCCCATGATTTACCGGTTACTTTGGGTATGATCTCGCCCGCTACCATATATGCCGAATTGGTATACCCCCATTTGGTACGGAAAGGATAGGCAGCTTTAACGCGCCCCATTTTTTCTATAATTTGCTGGCGCGACAGGTCAGTATTGTAAAAGGTAAAGTCTCCCTGTAAGCTTTTAAACCCAATGTGGTGCGATAGCAGGTCGCTAATCACCGCCTGCTCGCCCGCTACTTTATTTTCTAATTTAAACTCCGGAATATATTTGACCACCTTATCGTCCAGAGAAAGTTTTTTATTGGCTTCAAGAGCAGCCAGTGCCGTACTTGTAAATGCCATGGTATTACCACCTATCATAAACAAGGTGTTTTCATCTACCCTTTCGGGCAGGCCAAGCTCTTTGGTGCCATAGCCTTTCATCAACACCACATTGCCATCTTTTACAATACAAACAGCAATACCGGGAACACGCCATTGTGTTAACGCACGGCTAACATAAATATCCAGGCTGTCTCTAATAAACAAACTTCTGTCGGCCCCTTGTGCAAGGGCCTGCGTTACCAATAGAATACAGCCGGCAAAAAGTGCTAATGTTTTTTTCATAGTACAACAGATACGGTAAAGTACTATATAAATAAACAAAATTTTGGCGCTTTGTTTAATAAAAAAGCCTGTCAATTATCCGACAGGCTTTAGCATCGTTTAAAACCAGGTTAATATGAAAGCGGATCCGTGCTTTCAGAAACATCCGTTTCTTTGGGCGTTTCAGTCTCAAAATCGGTTTTTCTGCCCAGCATGGTAAAGTTTTCGGCAACAATTTCAGTAGTGTATTTTTTTATGCCTTCTTTGTCTTCGAATGAACGGGTGCGTAGTTTGCCTTCGATGTAAACTAATTTCCCTTTTTTTAAATATTTGGCGGCTACATCGGCCAGGCTGCGCCAAAGTACTATGTTATGCCATTCTGTTTGTTCAACCTTACGACCATCTTTGTTAAATGTTTCTGTGGTTGCCAGCGGAAAGCTTGCTACAGACACACCACCTTCAAGGTAGCGCACTTCGGGGTCTTTTCCCAGGTGCCCTACCAGTATTACCTTATTAATTCCAGACATATTTAGATAAACGGGTAGATTTTATTTCTAATTTAAAAATTTATCTAAAAATATAAAAATTACTTTAGGTAATGCTAATTTTTTTAAATTAATTACTTCTATGAAAATCCACTGCGGCTTTAACTTAACTGCTGGTTGTGCTAATTTTATGAACCGTACATGCAGGTGCTGATGGGTAAGTATATGCTTTTTAGGAGAGACGGTATTAATAATAGTAGGATTTGCGCCAAAATATTCCATGGTTTCGGGTAAGGACATTAGCTCATCAATGCCTACGGCAGAAGATGTTTCAATTAATGGCAGATCATACATATTGGCCCAGATATCGCTGTCGCCTCTTTTGTTCATCAATATGGTGTCGCCATCGGTAATTAAAAAATAGTTTAAAAAGCGTTCTTTTATTTTAACCGTTTTTAATTTAACAGGAAGTGTGGTTGTGGCGTTATTAATAAAGGCAAAGCACCCGGTACGCACAGGGCAAATTCCGCATGCGGGATTTTTAGGTTTACATAGCATCGCGCCAAACTCCATCATGGCCTGGTTATGTAATGCCGGGTATTGTTTATTTAATAACTCATCCGCGATGGCCTGGAATTTTTTTTTGCCTATAGTGCTGTTTATAGCATCGTCAATACCAAAATAACGCGCTAAAACCCGGTATACATTACCATCGACCACGGCCTTTGCTTCATTTGCCGAAAATGACGAGATAGCGGCAGCGGTATATTCACCAATGCCCTTTAGCTTGATCAGTTCATCATACCGTTGCGGGAATTTACCATTGTGATGCTCTTGTATGTATTGGGCGGTTTTTAACATATTGCGCCCCCGCGAATAATAACCCAGGCCCTGCCATAGCTTTAGTATATCATCTTCATGCGCGGCGGCAAGGCTGGATACGTCTGGGTATTTTTCCATAAACCGGATGAAATAAGGTAAGCCCTGCTCAACCCTGGTTTGCTGTAAAATAATTTCAGACAGCCAAATTAAATAGGCGTTTTTGGTGTTGCGCCACGGTAGATCACGCTTGTTGTTTTGGTACCATTTTACAAGTTCATCGGCAAAGTTCATCGTCCACAAAATAAGAGATATATAACCAAAAACCGCCTTGTTTTATTAGGCATTTGTAAACAAACAAAAAAAACACACTAATTATTTCACTCTTTGCGAATAAAGCAATACTTTTGCAACCCCAAAACAGTTAAGTAATTATATATAAATAAAAGAAAATAGAACATGACTAAGGCAGAAATTATTAACGAAATTTCAACTAAAACAGGTATCGAGAAAGTTAGTGTACAGGAAACTGTTGAGGCGTTTTTTAAAGTAGTTAGAAACTCAATGGTTGAGGGTGAAAACGTATACGTAAGAGGTTTCGGAAGTTTCGTGGTAAAAAAGAGAGCTAAAAAAACAGCACGTAATATTTCAAAAAATACGGCTATAATAATACCAGAGCATTTTGTACCAAGCTTTAAACCGGCTAAAACTTTTGTTGAAAAGGTTAGAACAGGTAACAAAACTAAAGCAAGCAAATAAGTAATGAACAGAAAACAAATAGTTGTTATTGTAGCGGTAGTTGCCGTTATGGGCTATTTGTATTCATTACCCGTTAAAGGTTTAGTAAAACCCAAGACCGAAACAGCCAATAGCGGTGTTGCCGGCGAGGACGAAGGTGTGCATCCTGCTACAAATGTAACAGTAGCAACCGTGTCTGAAGCGGCAAAAGAAGCGATAGGCCCGGGCCTATCGGTTAAAATTAATAACCTGGAAGCAGAGTTAACCAAAGCCGAAGGAAAAGATAAGTTATCGCTTCAGAAGCAACTGGCAGTGAGTTGGGACGACGTAAATCAACCGGCGCCGGCAGCATATTATTACCAGGCCGTTGCCCAAAGTGATAATAAACTGCAAAACTGGTTAAATGCGGGTAACCGTTTTAACGAGGCTTATAAGCTTACGCAAGATACATTGGCACAGCCGGTATTTACACTAAACGCGGTAGAAGCATTTGAAAATGCTTTAAAACTTAAACCTAACAGCCTTGAGGCTAAAACCGGTTTGGGTACAGCTTATGTAAATGGTGGAGCAACCCCAATGCAAGGTATAGCCTTGTTGCTGGAGGTAGTTAAGCAGGATCCGGATAATATTGATGCAAACCTTAATTTGGGTATGTTTTCAATGAAATCAGGGCAGTTTGAGAAGGCGTTGGACAGGTTTAATACAGTACTTAAACAAAAGCCTGACTTTGAAACTTATTTTTACCTGGCCGAAAGCTATAAGCAATTGGGACGTAAAAACGAGGCTATAGCGGCCTACCAAAAATGCAAAGAATTAATGCCTGACCCTGTTTTTGGTCAGCGCATTGATCAGTATATTAAGGAATTAAAAAATTAACACATTTAAAAATTATTATTATGCCAAGCGGTAAAAAACGTAAAAGACACAAAATGGCTACCCATAAACGCAAAAAGCGTTTAAGAAAAAACAGGCATAAAAAGAAATAATAGGCAATAGCCTTTTATTTTCTTTTGCTTATAGCATTAGTAAATGCTATAATTTGTTTTTTTACCCTATTGTTTAATAAACGGGCAACCGTTTAAGAAATGGAGTAGCAGTTGATAAAAGAATTAATTATCGATTCATCCCCGAACGGGGCTACTATTGCATTATTACAGGACAAACAACTTGTAGAGCTTCATAAAGAGCAAATCAGCAACAATTATACGGTTGGTGATATTTACCTGGGACGCATCAAAAAGATCATGCCGGGTTTAAATGCTGCTTTTGTTGATGTTGGTTATGAGAAGGATGCATTTTTGCATTACCTGGATCTTGGTCCGCAGGTGCAAAGCCTGTTAAAGCTAACCAAGCAAGTGCGTAGTGGAGGGTATCAGTCAAAGCTGTTAGATAACTTTAAACTGGAAGAAGATATTAGTAAAGGAGGCAAGATCTCTGAAATACTAAATAAGAACCAGCTTATACCCGTACAAATAGCCAAGGAGCCAATTTCTACAAAAGGCCCCCGCTTAAGTTCGGACATGTCAATAGCAGGCCGGTACGTGGTATTAGTACCATTTTCTGAAGTTGTTTCTATCTCGAAAAAGATAAAAAGCAACACGGAGCGGAATCGCTTGCGCAAAATTGTAGAGAGCATTAAGCCTAAACACTTCGGCGTTATCATTCGTACCGTGTCTGAAGGCAAGGGCGTTGAAGAAATGCAAAAGGACCTTCTTGACTTAATATCAAGATGGGAATCATTCGTTACCCGCCTGCCGGCTGTTGAGCCCGGTAAAAAGGTATTAGGCGAAATTGGCCGTACGTCAACTATTCTGCGCGATATATTAAACCCCGATTTTCAGCATATTTATTTGAACGATAATTCTTTGTATGAAGAAGTACGTTCATATGTGCATGAAATATCGCCCGACTTGGAAAGCATCGTTAAGCTGCATAAACACAAGGAGCCCATTTTTGAGCACCATGGGGTTGATAAGCAAATTAAAGGCGCGTTTGGTAAAACGGTTAACTTAGCCGGTGGTGCCTATTTGGTAATTGAACATACCGAGGCCCTGCACGTTATTGACGTTAACAGCGGTAACCGCACAGCCAATAAGGAGAACCAGGAAGAAAATGCCTACCAGGTAAACCGTGAAGCGGCTAAAGAAATTGCCCGCCAACTTCGCCTGCGCGATATGGGTGGTATTGTGGTGGTTGATTTTATTGACATGCACAAGGCGACCAATAGAAAAGATTTGTTTGATTACCTGAAAGCCGAAATGGCGCACGACCGTGCAAAACATACTATTTTGCCGCCAAGTAAATTTGGACTGGTACAAATAACCCGCCAGCGCGTACGCCCCGAAATGAATATTGTTACTACCGAGCTTTGCCCTGCTTGCGGCGGCACCGGTACCATACGCCCAACTATTTTATTGCTGGATGATATTGAAAACAATTTCAACTACATACTAACCGAGCAAAACGAAAAGGGTATAACCCTTTGTGTGCACCCATACATAAAAGCATACATTACCAAGGGATTGATTACTCGCCAAATGAAATGGTATTTTAAATATAACCAGTGGATAAAGGTGAAAAGTAACCCGGCCTATCAAATTACCGAGTTTCATTTCTTCTCTTCAAAAGACGAAGAGATCAAGCTGTAGATTGTTTGATGTGCAGATATAAAAAATGTGCAGATGCTTAGCGTTTGCACATTTTTTATTTTAGCCCTATTGTCAAAAGTATTATGGTCTATCAACCGGATAACCATATTGAGCTCGATAAGCTTTCCGCTCTTCCGTAAAATCCCACCAATGCTTGTTGCTGTTAGGATGGTTGGCGTAATGTACTACCAGTCTAAACTGATCCTCAACACACGGGTCAACCCTGCTGCCGAGTTTCTTTTCGTACCTGTCTAATAATTCTGGTGCGGGTATATCTTTAAGTTCTGCCAGGCTGTAGTAGCCTAAAAATACCAGGTCATGTGCAAAGCGGATACCGATAGAGGGTATTTGCTGAAACTCAAATAATGCCTGCAACATTTTTGCGCGTTGCGATGAAGCATTCAAGGCGTGAATTATTTCGTCAATGGCGTAGTCCATCAGCGCTTTTTGAGTGATGCCTTTTTGTTTTAATAGCAGCTTCTCTTCGGAAGTTAATTCCAGATTTATTTTCTTTTTAGAAGGGTCTTTATAAACTGCGGTGTCATCCGACCTATATGCCTCAGGTATCCATTCTAAATGTAACCTATGATTATTCATACATCTAAGATATTAAATAAGCACAACAATACTAAATAAATTAGTAATTTTATTTGCCAATAACAAATTAATCCGCACATTTGCACATACGCATCCGATAGCTATCGGGACTAACATCAACAAATGGCCAAAACTAAGATCGCATATTTTTGCCAAAGCTGTGGCTTTGAATCGGCTAAATGGCTGGGCAAGTGCCCGTCATGCCAGCAATGGAATACCTTTGTTGAGGAGATATTGGAAAAACCCAATGCCTCTGTTCCGCAATGGAAGGTATCCGCAGGCACAACTATGCAGCGCGCCAACAAGCCGGTAGAGGTATCGGAAATTACTTTTAGCGAGGAGCATAGACTATTAACACCCGATAAGGAATTTAACCGGGTACTGGGCGGCGGTATTGTAGCCGGGTCATTAGTATTAATAGGCGGCGAGCCGGGCATCGGCAAATCAACCCTGATGTTGCAACTGGCGTTAAATATGCCTAACCTGAAAGTGTTGTACATATCAGGCGAGGAAAGCGACAGGCAGATCAAAATGCGGGCGGAGAGGCTCACGGATACGGGCGAGAATTCAAAATTCAAAAGTAAAAATTCAAAAATTTCGGAGACGGATAAATTCGAAATTGAAAATTCGAGATCCGAAATAAACAAAGGCTGCTACATCCTAACCGAAACTTCCACCCAAAACATCTTTAAGCAGATAGAAGAGCTGGAGCCGGATATTGTGGTGGTTGATTCGATACAAACGCTGCATTCGGCACATATTGAATCTACGCCGGGCAGTGTATCGCAGGTGCGGGAGTGTACGGCGGAGCTGTTGCGCTTTGCTAAAGAAAGCGCCACCCCGGTATTCCTTATCGGCCATATTACCAAAGATGGTATGATTGCGGGCCCTAAAATATTGGAACACATGGTTGATACCGTTTTGCAGTTTGAGGGCGACAGGCACCATGTTTACCGCATATTACGCACCATCAAGAACCGGTTTGGTTCGGCATCCGAGCTGGGTATTTATGAAATGCTGGGTGAGGGTTTGCGCGAAGTATCTAACCCGTCGGAAATATTATTGTCGCAACGCGATGAACCATTAAGCGGCATCACCATATCGGCCACTTTAGAGGGCATGAGGCCCATGCTTATTGAGACCCAGGCATTGGTCAGCACATCGGCTTATGGAACGCCCCAGCGTACCGCTACGGGCTTTGACACCAAAAGAATGAGCATGCTGTTGGCGGTGCTGGAAAAGCGCTGTGGTTTTAAGTTGGGCGCCAAGGATGTATTTTTAAATATTACGGGTGGTATACGCGTAGAAGATCCGGCTATTGACCTGGGATTGGCGGCTGCCATTATATCATCACACGAGGATATACCGATACCTTTTAAAACTTGCTTTGCGGGCGAAATAGGTTTATCAGGCGAGATACGTGCCGTAAACCGTATTGAGCAGCGTATTGCCGAAGCGCAAAAACTGGGCTTTGAGCAGATATTTATTTCTAAATACAACCTTCCATCATCCGCACAGGATAAAAAGCGCATGGACCTCTCGCGCTATAGCATCGAAATAAAGGTGGTTTCAAGAATAGAAGAGGTATTCCAGTTGCTATTTGGATAACGAGTTTACAACGAGGGTATAGTGTTCTTAGTGTATCCTTTGTGACCTTTGTGGTTAAATTAAACCACAGAGCACACAAAGAAGGCGCAAAGGATACACAGAGTATATTTAAAGTTCAGCTTATTGTACGGTTATCGCAATTTTGCGGATGGTGTTGTTGCCATAATCGGCCACATAAACATTGCCTTGCGCATCTTTTGCAATACCCTGCGGATTGTTAAAACGTGCCGCAGTGCCTGTGCCATTAACGTTGCCCGAGGTTAAAGCACCCGCTAATTTATATAATACACCAGCCACTGTAAGTTCAAATATGCGGCCACGTTGATCTGTAATAAACAAATTATCTTGCGCGTCAATAGTTAACGCTGTTGGTTGCCCGATAAGGTCAGGAAATAACGGATTTCCTGCCAGCGTAGTAACCGTAGCATCTGCAATATTAACAACACGAATAGCGTTATTATCACGATCGGCAACGTATAATTTAGTGCCGGCGGCATTTACAGCAACCGCTGTAGGTGTTTTAAATTTTGCATTTGCACCTGATGCATCAAACCAACCCGATCCCAATGTTCCGGGATAACCTGCTAAAGTAGAAACCACTCCTGCAGAGGTTGACTTACGTATCACGTTATTACTACGATCGGCTATATAAACATTTCCGGAAGCGTCAATAGCTACTGATACCGGGTTATTAAATTTGGCAACGGCAGCCTCGCCATCTACATATCCAGGAAAGGATATGCCTGTAAATGTGCTTACTACACCACCTGGTGTTATTTTACGAATAATACTATTTCCCATATCAGCTACATAGGTATTGCCCTGCGCATCAAAAGCGAAGCCCTTAGGGCCATAAAATAATGCGGAAGCAAGCGGGCCATTTGCAAAGCCCAATGTACCATTGGTTAGGGTAGCCACTGTACCCGATGTGGTCATGGTACGTATAGAGTTATTATAAGTATCGCTTATATATATATTACCTGTTGATGGATTAAAGCCCAATGCATCAGGACCGTCAAAAAGTGCGCTGGCTCCGGGACCATCTATTTTTCCGGTGGTAGCGCTGCCTGCAATGGTAGTAACGTTGGTGGTTATTATTGCGGCAGTGGCATTTGTTTTAAACGTTACTGCACCACCATAACCCGTCCCATTACCGCTTGTAGCATAAGCACGTACATAATAGGTTGTGTTGGCTGTTAAGCCGGTTAAATTACTGGTATATGCATCATAAGTTAAGGCATCAGAGGTTTTTGAGTCGGCAATAGTAGGGGTTTGATTGGTTGAGCTCCAGCATACCCCCAATGCCAAAATTGTACTACCATTATTGTTATAAACCACACCGCCGCTTTGAGCGGTAGTTTGGCCCACTTCGGAAACAATATTTGCTGTTACTACAACCGGTACAATGGGAGCAGGTGTTTCATTGACTTTTTTACAGCCGCTGCCTACAATAATAATTGTTAAGAATAGTACTATTAAAAAAACAGTACCCGATATAAATTTTTTCATGCGTGTAATTAATGACAGCACCGATACATCGAATGCGGATGCAAAGATAATGTTATTTGCTTGGTTAGCTTAAACTAAATAAAGCTACTTTATTATCAATATTTTTTAAATATATAAGTTCAAAAACACATTTATCACCCATTGGTATACTTAATGGGTCGATTTAACAAATATTAACATATAAAACCCACTTAAGCATTTATTGTTGTAAATATATAACATCATGGCAAATGAAAATATTAGCAGCTATAACGGCCATACTATTATCGGCAAATGTCTTTGCCCAAACACCATTGCCGCATGGGATGGTATATGGTGTAAAGCCGGATACTACCGCTATGCTGCCCGCCGGCAAAATAAAAGCCTTTATGGGTAAGCGCACGCGTATCAGCACAACTATTAAAGGAAAAGTGTTAAAGGTAACTCAGTCAAAAGGTGGATGGTTTACCATAGATGCAGGCAACGGGAAAGCAATTGAAGCGCATTTTAAAAACTATAAAATTAACCTGCCGGCGGATATGCAAGGCAGAACCGTTATTGTTGAAGGTGTTGCGGCAAAACAATTTGTTGCCAATGACAGACAGCACTATGCGGGCGATACCGCCATTAAAAAAAAGATGCAAAGGGTAAAAGCCAATCCCAAACAGCCGTTAGTCTTTGAAGTAAGGGGGCTAATGGTATACAAATAAAAAAGGCGAAAAGTAAAACACCTTTCGCCTTTTAGCTTTAACCTTTCGGCTTTACTTGCTTAAATACATGGATTTTTCTTTATACAAATGCCTGAAGTACGGATCCTCCAGGTTAGGTATAAAACGTATGGCCTCGCCGGTTGATTTCATTTCGGGGCCCAGTTGTTTTTCAACTTCAGGGAACTTATCGAAAGAGAAAACAGGTTCTTTTATGGCGTATCCTTTAAGCTTGCGCTCAATTTTAAAATCTTTTAGCTTAGCTACACCCAACATAATTTTAGCAGCTATATTAATATAAGGTACATCATAAGCCTTAGCAATGAACGGTACCGTACGTGACGCGCGCGGATTAGCTTCAATTACATAAACATTCTCGTCTTTAATAGCAAACTGTATATTTAATAGCCCACTTACATTTAACGCTTTTGCCAGTTTTACAGAATACTCTTCCATTTTGGCTATAACATTGGCTGACAGGTCAAACGGCGGCAATACGGCATACGAGTCTCCCGAGTGGATACCCGCAGGCTCAATATGCTCCATTAAACCCACAATATGTACATCTTCGCCATCGCAAATAGAGTCAGACTCGGCTTCTGCTGCACGATCAAGGAAATGGTCAATTAATACCCTGTTACCCGGCAGGTTTTTCAATAAGCCAACAACCGCTTTCTCCAGGTCCTCATCATTAATTACAATGCTCATGCCCTGGCCACCTAATACATAACTTGGGCGAACTAATACCGGGTAACCTACTTCGTGGGCAACCTCTAATGCTTCTTCGGCACTTTCGGCTACACCATATTTTGGATAAGGGATGCCAAGCTCTTTTAACAGGTCCGAGAAACGGCCCCTGTCTTCAGCAACGTCCATGTCATTAAATGAGGTGCCAATTATTTTGATGCCATGCTGATGCATTTTCTCGGCCATTTTCAACGCGGTTTGCCCACCCAGTTGAACTATTACCCCATAAGGTTTTTCAAGTTCGATGATCTCGCGTACATGCTCCCAAAAAACAGGCTCAAAATATAACTTATCAGCCATATTAAAGTCGGTTGAAACCGTTTCAGGATTGCAATTGATCATGATGGCCTCAAAGCCCGACTCTTTTGCGGCTAACAAACCATGTACACAGCTATAATCAAACTCAATGCCCTGGCCAATACGGTTAGGGCCAGAGCCTAATACTATTACCTTTTTCTTATCAGATGATATGGATTCGTTCTCGCCCTCATAAGTTGAATAGTAATAAGGCGTTTTAGCCGGGAACTCTGCAGCGCAGGTATCCACCATTTTATAGACTCGGTTAATACCTAACGCTTTGCGGCGCTGGTAAACATCCTCTTCGGTTACGTTGGTTAATACATAAGCTATTTGCGCGTCCGAGAATCCTTTTTGTTTTAAAGTGTAAAAGAACTCTTCAGGAATGTTGGTCAGGTTATATCGACGCAGCTCGATCTCCAGGTTAACAATATCCGCTATCTGGTTCAGGAACCAGCGGTCAATTTTAGTAGCCTTACGTACCGATTCAATAGGTACACCTAAACTTAAAGCATCATAAATATGGAACACCCTGTCCCAGCTGGGATGCTCAAGGCTGTGCATAATATCTTCCAGGTTACGGCTTTGTTTACCATCGGCACCTAAACCTGCGCGGCCTATCTCTAAGCTTTGACAAGCTTTTTGCAGCGCCTCAATAAAGCTGCGGCCTATGCCCATCACCTCGCCTACTGATTTCATTTGCAGGCCCAACTCGCGGTTGGCGCCTTTAAATTTATCAAAGTTCCAGCGTGGTATTTTTACGATCACGTAATCCAGCGTTGGCTCAAAATAAGCCGATGTGGTTTTGGTGATCTGATTTTCTATCTCATCTAAATTATAGCCTATTGCCAATTTAGCGGCAATTTTTGCAATTGGGTAACCTGTGGCTTTTGATGCCAATGCTGATGAACGCGATACACGTGGATTGATCTCGATAGCGATAATGGTATCATCGGCCGGGTTTACCGAGAACTGCACGTTACAGCCACCCGCAAAATTACCTATGGCACGCATCATTTTAATAGCCTGGTTACGCATTTCCTGGTAGCAGCGATCGCTAAGGGTCATGGCAGGGGCCACGGTTATCGAGTCGCCGGTATGGATGCCCATCGGGTCAAAATTTTCGATAGAGCAGATAATAATTACGTTGTCGTTATTATCTCGCAATAGCTCCAATTCGTATTCTTTCCAGCCTAAAACTGCCTGCTCTACCAATACCTCGTGGGTTGGAGATGCCTGCAGGCCACGACTTAAAGCCGCGTCAAAATCTTCTTTTTTATGTACAAACCCCGCGCCTTTACCACCCAGGGTATAGCTTGGGCGTATTACCAGCGGGAAACCAATTTCCTGTGCGGCTTCTTTCCCTTCTAAAAACGAGTTGGCAATTTTTGAAGTGGCTACACCCACACCTATATCCACCATTAACTGGCGAAAGGCTTCGCGGTTCTCGGTTTTTTCAATCGCCGCTAAATCAACGCCTATTATCCGGGTATTATATTTTTCCCATATACCACGTTCGGCGCAGGCAATACAAAGATTTAGCGCTGTTTGGCCGCCCATGGTAGGCAATACGGCATCAATTTGTTGTTCCTGTAAAACTTTTTCAATGCTTTCGGGCTCAAGCGGCAATAAGTAAATATGATCAGCAATAACGTTATCCGTCATAATAGTGGCGGGGTTGCTGTTGATAATAGTTACCGAAATACCTTCGTCTTTTAACGAAAGCGCGGCCTGCGAACCGGCATAATCAAATTCACAAGCCTGGCCAATAATAATTGGGCCCGAACCGATGATAAGAATGGATTTGATGGAAGTGTCTTTTGGCATAGTATTTTTTGGGTTATGGTTGATGGTACCGCCACCAACTATTAACTATATTCTATGCGCTGAAAGGTAAAAATCCCGGCTTCAGCGTCGGGATGCAAAGATAGAAAAATAAGGCTATTGGGAATTTATTTTTTACATAAATTATTATAAATCATAACCAGAAGTTGTAACAAGACATTTACACCTATAAAAATTTAAAATCGAGCTTACCAATAATTAAAATTATAGCTAACTTAGGGTGCTTATGAAAATTAAATTATTACTTGGTGCCGTTGGTTTGCTATGGATAATTGCCGGTTGTAATATGGTGAAGTCCATGGTTAAGTCATCTATACCTTATACATCAGACTTAACTATACCTGCTTCTTCCGAAGTTGGGGTTACGCAATCGGTAATAAGTACTGCTGCCAGTTTTGACAGAAATTTTTCGGTTAATGGCATTGCTTTAGGTAAAGTTAGCGAGGTGAGTCTTATCTCGGCAAAAATGGAATCAACCACTCCGTCAGATTATAACCTTGGCAATTTGACATGGGTAAAGGTCTACGCATCAAAAGTGGATGGTAAAAATGAAGTTTTGATAGCCTCACGTACCGATATATCGGCCACAACGGGCAACACTCTTATTTTAGATGCCATAAGCACCCAGTTTTTAGACCAATACGTGCGCGAAAAAGATATCAGGATACGCATGGCCTACCAGCTGCGCAATAAACCAACTACCGATGTAAGCGTGCATTTGGTGTTAGGGATGAATGCTTACCCGGGAGAGCGTTAGTTAACGTGAGTTCCCCAATGAAAAATTAATTGGAACTATATAGGATGCACGCACGGGCCTGCCAAACTGTGTGCCCGGAATCCATTTAGGAGAATTTTTAATCGCCTTGATGGCTTCTGCATCTATATCAGGACTTACTGATTCTATAATCTTAATATTAGAAAGAGAGCCATCTTTTTCAACGAAAAATGTTACCACAACCCTTCCCTGTACATTCTTTTCTCGATCAGATGGCGGATAGCGTATGTTTTCAGCTAAATATTCTACGAAACCAGTGTTGCTGCCTTTATAAGTTGGGAGCGAGGTATGTACAGTATATTTTTTGATATCGCCATTTAAGTTTGATGTGCCCGATATAAATTCACCGTCCTTATAAAGCTCTACAGCAGTTAAATTATCTTCTTTAAATTTCCACTCCCCTTCTTTCAGGCCATTTTTTAGCTCGCCTTCTTCGGCAACGTATTTAAAATCCTTATCATATCTTATAAAATGGCCGGTGCCATCCTCAACCAGTGCTTTACCCAATGAGTCGTAATTGCTAATTATAGTGATGATGGGAATGGGTAAATTGGGAGCCGGAAGGGTTTGTGTTTTAACTATATATGGCTTTCCGTTAGGAAAAAACTCATATTGTATACCCGTTAATGCGCCGCTTTTATAAATGTTTACAGCGCTTCGTTTACCATTTTGATAATAACTGGCAACGGTACCTTCAAATCGGGGGTAATTAGAATGTAACGATTCGCCTACTGTTTTTACTTTACCATCAGGATAATATTCAGCCACCCCAAAATAAGCCGTGCCGGCGGCCGGCTCTTTCATGACCCTTATATAGTCGGCACTATCACGATGAGTTACATAGGACCCGTCATTTTTTAGAAAATATACATCTTGTTTTTGCGCAAGGCAATTAGTAGCGGCAAACAATAACAGAAAAGCGACAAGTGATTTCATTTGTTTCAAAATAAGTTAAACGTGCCCATACTTGAAAAACTTATTGTTGCTGTGTAATGCGAACGTACAGGAACGCCTCGTTGCGTTGCGGGTATCCATTTGTTTGGCACTTGTTTAACAACGCCAATAGCTTCTGCATCAAAAGCGGGCTTTAGTGATTGAGTAACCGCGATATTGGTGATAGAACCGTCCTTTTCTACCTCAAAAAAAACTACAACTTTTCCTGAAAATTTATTTCCCATTTCAGAACGAGGATAACGGACATTTTTAGACAGGTATTTTAAAAACTCTCCTGTCCCTCCAGGGTATGATGGCAAGGTTCCTACTTCTGTATAGATTTTAACTTCGCCATTTTTGTTGGTTGACTTGCCTGATACCAATTTGCCATTACTGTAAACCTCTAAAAAGTTCAGATCATCTTGTGTCAATTTCCATTCACCATCCGGTTTTCCGCCTTTAACGCTTCCTTCTTCGGCAATCAGTTTAAAACCGGCATCATACCGTTTAAAATTGCCCTCGCCATTGGTAACCAGAGCTGTACCTAACGAGTCGTAATTGCTTATTATATAAATATTTGTGGGAAAAGGCTTTTCTTTGACAGATAGATGATTTTCAACTATATATAGTTTTCCATTCGGAAAAAACTCCTGTTGCTCGCCAATAAGAAAGCCGTTATTGTACTTATTTATGGCTTTTTTGTTTCCGTTTTCAAAATAAGTAGTTACCTCGCCGTCCAAAATCAAGGGGTTAACGCTTATTGCTGCGCCTTCTAGTTTACGTTTACCGCTTTTATAAAGATCTGCAACCAAATGGGTTTTCCTGGATTTGTCGGGCGGCGTAATTATACGGGTATAGTCAGCACTATCAAGTGTAGAAACAAGTGAACCATCGCTTTTTAAAAAGTAAGTGTCTCGTTTTTGCGCGAGGCACGCAACGGTAATGGTTACAAAAAGAATAGTAAATAGTGGTTTCATAATTTGGCTTAAGGTTAAGCCAAGTTACTTAATAATTTATTATTTACATCAGGAAATACTAAACCGGTGAGAATTTAGCGCTCTTCACCCAAAGTGTAGTTCACGGGTACTGTATAAGATTTAAAAGGGATGTTACGCCCAAATTTTCTTGCAGGAATCCAATCAGGACTGAGTCTTAAAACTCTAATCGCCTCTCTTACCATATTCACTGTGGGGGCACTAATAAAATTAATATTTTCTATAACGCCATTTATATTTACATCAAATATGAGCACTACTTTGCCCTGAATGTTTTTTTCGCGGTCATCAACAGGGTATCTTATATTATTGGCCAAAAATTTCAAAAATGCCACATTACCACCTTTAAATAGTGGCAATGTTTCTCTGGCATTTTTATAACTCGATTTAAGACCTGATTTTGAAGTCCCTAAACCATCTATAAGCACACCATCTTTGTATGTTTCTACAAAACTAATAGTGTCTTCGCGGCCTTTCCATTTCCCGTCTCTTAAGCCATTTTTAACAGGCCCTTCTTCAAATATACGTTCAAACTTATAGTCAAATGCCTTGTAGTATCCGTTGCCATCTTTTACTAATGCAGTACCTAATGAATCGTAATTTGCAATTATTAAAAAAGGGTGTTCGTGAGGTTTATCTTTTGGAGGGTCTGTATATTGTTTTGTAATGTATAATTTACCATTGGGGAAATATTCAAATCGTTCTTTTACAGGTTTTCCAAAAGCGTAATTAGATATGGCTTGCCGTTTTCCATTCTCAAAATACTCGATGGTTTGGCCTTCAAACATGGTAGGAAGATCCTGAGTGCTTGATTTTCCAACTAACTTCTTTTTTCCGCTTTTATAAATATCCGTTACATTAAATAATTCAGACCCGGGGTCGGGTTCAGTTACTATACGTATAAAGTCAGCACTATCTTTCAATTCGACAGAGGCACCATCATTTTTAAGAAAAAAAACACTTTGCTTTTGAGCCAGGCAGGTAATGCTGGTAATTAATAGGGATAATGTAATAGCAGCTTTCATCCGGGTTGAAATATCAAACCAAATTACTTAATTAATTTATTATTTACATCCGGAAAAACTGAAAGCGGTTCGTAATTGCGGGCCTCGTCCATTTCCATGTAGGCGTATGACATGACTATAATAATATCCCCTACCTGCACCAACCTGGCGGCTGCGCCGTTTAAGCAAACGGTACCGGTACCGCGCTCGCCTTTTATCACATAGGTTTCAAAGCGTTCGCCGTTGTTATTATTTACAATTTGCACCTTTTCGTTGGCAATAATATTTGCCGCATCCATCAAATCTTCATCAATAGTAATACTGCCCACGTAGTTCAGTTCAGCCTGTGTTACGCGCGCCCTATGAATTTTTGATTTTAATACCTCAATAATCATGATGCAAAGTTACGTTTTTAGTTAATTAGTGATTGGTTAATTAGTGATTAGTTGACAATAGGATGAAATATAGCTAACCGGCTATAATAACATTGTCTATCAAACGGGTATCGCCAACCTTAGCGGCAACAAGGGCTACAATGGTTTTGGATTTTTCATCTGCCGGCAGCAACGTATTGCCATCGGCTATTTCAAAATAGTCCAATTCAACGCCGGGCTCGTTTTTAATAACGTTTTCAGCCTCGCTTTTTAACTGCGCAAGTTGGGTGATATTAAAGTTTTTGCTCACGCGATTTAGCGTTTTGAATAGTACCAGCGCATGCTTACGGTCATTAGCCGATAAATGGATGTTTCTTGAACTCATGGCCAACCCATCAGTTTCGCGCATTATAGGGCACATTTGCAGCTTTACCGGGATGTTTAACAGCTTCACCATTTGGTTAATGATCAAAAACTGCTGGTAATCTTTTTGCCCGAAGTAAGCAATATCCGGTTTAACCAGGGTAAGCAATTTATATACTACCTGGGTAACTCCCTGGTAATGGCCCGGCCTGTATTTCCCCTCCAGCAAACCCTCCAGTGGGCCAATGTTTAAATGCCATTGCTCATGGTCGTCATAAATTTCATTTACTGCGGGTTCAAATAACACATCGCAGCCAATAGCTTCCAGTTTTTTAATGTCATCCAGTATGGGGCGTGGATATTTTTCCAGGTCGTGCGGGTCATTAAACTGCGTGGGGTTTACAAAAATGCTGCATACTACCATATCACATTGCTGCTGGGCCAGCTGTATTAACGACAAATGTCCATCATGAAGCGCGCCCATAGTAGGTACAAGCCCAATGGTTTTACCGCCCGCCTGCGCTTGCGCTAAATACTGCTGTAACTGAATTTTAGTAGTAAATCTTTCCAACCCACTTAGTATTACCAAAAGACGGCGAAGTTGCACATTTGATTAAAAATAACCAAAAGTACTTGCATAAATCGTTGCCAGTTCATATAATAATGCTTATATTTGCAAACCCAATTTTTGGGTTCTTTGTATAAATTTAAATTGATTTGGAGATGAGTAAATCTAAGCTTTTGTTTATAACTCATGAAATGTCACCTTTCCTTGATCTAACAAAAATTTCTGAAATCACACGCCAGCTTCCGCAGGCTATGCAGGAAAAAGGTTACGAGATTCGTATCCTTATGCCTCGTTTTGGAAATATTAATGAGCGCAGGAATCGTCTTCATGAAGTGATCCGTTTGTCAGGTATGAATATCATCATTAATGATAACGACAATCCGTTGATTATTAAGGTTGCATCAATACCGGCAGCACGTATGCAGGTTTATTTTTTAGATAACGATGAGTATTTTCAGCGTAAACACGTGTTTGAAGATAAGGACGGGAAGTTTTATGCCGATAATGATGAACGTACTATTTTCTTTTGCAAAGGCGCATTAGAAACGGTAAAAAAATTAGGCTGGGCGCCTGATATTATTCACTGTCATGGTTGGATGAGCGCGTTAGTGCCTGCGTATTTAAAAACAACTTATAAAGACGACCCGACGTTTAAAAATTCAAAAGTTGTTTATTCTATTTATGAAGACGACACGAAAGGTACAATGCACCCCGATTTTGCGCGTAAAGCCGTAATGGGCGATATGACCGAAAAACATACCGAGGTTTATAAGCCGGGTACCAGTGCCGCTTTGTACGAAGGTGCAATTCAATACAGCGACGCTATTGTTTTAGGCAGCGACAATATTGATGATGAAGTGTTAAATAGTGTTAAAAACAGCAATAAATCGGTTTTGGAGTTTAATTCTACTTCTGATTTCGAAAATTATTACAATTTTTACGACGAAATTGTCAACGAGGAGTTGGCACAGGTTGTATAAGTATTGAGATCATCATATATGAAATTTTTCAGATTAGACTTATTAACGCTGTTGATAAGTCTTTTTATTTTAAGCAGTTGTGTTAAACAGGATTCCATTGGGTTGGGCGTAAACGCATCAAATCAGTTAAATGGCAGCCTGATAGATACAGCTACCATTATAATTAATACCATACCCGAGGATAGTGTTTTAACAAGCACCTCCAAAAAAATGCCTATGGGCTATATTAAGGACCCGGTATTTGGAATAACCGAGGCTAATTTGGCGCTTGACTTAAATGCACCATCCTCGGCGGCTTATACCCCCCCTGCCGGTACAATAACTATTGATTCGGCGGTATTGATATTAAAATATACACAGGGTTTTTATGGCGATTCCATTGCCTCCAAGTACAAGGTTAACGTTTATCAATTAAACGAGCGGGTTTTTAATGTTAGCTACTACAATACCAAACAATGGAGTTATAATAGCAGCAATTTGTTAGGTACAAGGTCATTTATTTCGCGTACAAATGATAGTACTAAACTTGTTAAGTCTGTAGCCGGGCGAAGCGATGTTATTTCAAAAGTTGCCCCACAGCTTAGGATACCTATTGATAAAAACTTTATCAACTCCATATTATTTAATGCGCCCAGCTCGCAGTTAGTTAGTAATTTAACCTTTAAAAATGCGGTTAAGGGGCTGTATGTTACTTTAGATAAAGCGCAAACTACAGGGGCCGGCGGTGTATTTATGTTTAATGGATCAGACTTGGCAAGTCTGGAAGTTTACTACAGATCGGTTAATGGTAGTATTGTTGACACAACTAGTGTTACGCTTTCCAGTTCGTACCATGCTGCCGAAGTAAAACATAACTATTCAACCCCTATACAAACCGAACTGGCAAATCAAAGCACTTCAAGAAATACTTTTTATTTACAGGGACTTGCCGGCTTAAGGGCGAAGATCAGCTTTCCTTATCTGAAAAAGATAATTGAAAACCTGGGCTCTGATATTGTATTGAACAGGGCCGAATTGGTTATTACTCCGGTTGCGGGTTCAACTATTCCGTTTGCGCCAATACCCCAGTTAAGCATGTATAAGTATGACCAGGCCCATCAGCGTGTGGCATTGTCTGACGCTGTTAGTACTGATCCACGCGGTACCCAGTTGTTTGGCGGGTATTACTTCATCAATACCAACGACTATCATTTTATTATAACTGCCCATATTGAAGATCTGTTACGTGGAAAAACGGTGGATAACGGCACATTTTTAGGTGCCGTTGATATTGCAGATGGCTCATATGGATTTGCAGCAACCGCAACATCGGCTGCCCGTACCTTTGCTGTTGGAAGTGATTTGACATCACCATATCGTATTAAGCTTAATATTATCTATACAAAACTGGCAAAATAATAAGCATAATCATTGCATTTTTTTTTGTTAATTAGCGGTTATTAGCCAGAGGTTGATAACCGTTTTATTTAAATATTTTATATGTGTGGAATAGTAGGTTATATAGGTTTTAGGGACGCATACCCAATTATTATAAAAGGACTTCATAGACTTGAGTATCGTGGATACGATAGCGCAGGCGTAGCCTTGCTGGACAAGGAACTTAAAGTTTACAAAAAAGCCGGCAAGGTAAGTGATCTTGAAAATTTTGTAAAGGATATTGATCTTAGCGGTAGCGTAGGTATGGGCCATACGCGGTGGGCAACTCATGGCGCCCCGAGCGACCGTAACTCGCACCCGCATTCATCAGGAGACCGCAGGCTAACTATTATACATAACGGCATCATTGAAAATTATGCGGTTATTAAAGAAGCCCTATTAGCTAAAGGCCATGTTTTTAAAAGCGATACCGATACAGAAGTATTAATTCACCTGGTTGAGGATATTGAAAAGGAAACCGGAGTTGATTTGCGCGAGGCTGTACGCTTAGCATTAAATACAGTGATAGGGGCTTACGCAATTGTTATAATGAGCGCAGACGAGCCCGATCTATTAATAGCGGCACGCAAAGGGAGCCCCATGGTAATAGGCGTAGGTAATGATGAGTATTTTATTGCATCTGACGCTACTCCTATTGTTGAATATACCAAAAACGTTATTTATTTAAATGATAACGAAATAGCATATGTTCAACGCGACAGCTTGCTTATTAAAAATATTGACAACACCATACAAACCCCGTACGTACATGAGCTTGATTTAAAGCTGGAGATGCTTGAAAAAGGCGGGTACGAGCATTTTATGCTTAAAGAAATTTACGAGCAGCCACGGTCAATACGCGATTGTTTAAGAGGGAGAATTTACCCGCAGGAAGGGAAGGTTCAACTTGGGGGGATAAAGGAGTATGTTGAAAAGCTAAAAAACGTTGATCGTATTATAATTATAGCTTGTGGTACATCATGGCACGCAGGTTTAGTGGGCGAGTATTTAATTGAAGAGTATGCACGTGTACCGGTTGAGGTAGAATACGCCTCTGAATTTAGATACCGTAACCCTATAATATCTGAACGTGACCTGGTGATCGCTATTTCTCAATCAGGTGAAACGGCAGATACTATGGCCGCTATTGAGTTGGCTAAAGAAAAAGGGGCCACCATTTTTGGTGTATGTAATGTGGTTGGTGCATCTATTCCGCGCATAACACATGCCGGGGTATACACACACGCCGGCCCTGAAATCGGAGTGGCATCTACCAAGGCATTCACTGCCCAGGTAACAGTGTTAACTTTACTGGCATTTTATGTAGCACAGCAGAGGGGTACTATAACCCAAAGCAAATTGGTAGAGTATTTAACCGAATTGGATGCAATACCTGGTTTGGTTGAGCGCGCCTTAAAGGCAAATGATAAAATAATTAAAATTGCCGAAACATTTGTTAACAGCCAAAATTGCTTGTTTTTAGGGCGCGGCAGTTCGTTCCCGGTAGCACTTGAAGGGGCGTTAAAGCTAAAAGAGATATCCTATATCCATGCCGAGGGGTATCCGGCAGCCGAAATGAAGCACGGCCCTATTGCCTTAATAGATGAGAATATGCCTGTTGTTTTTATTGCAACCAAAAACTCGTCATACGAAAAAGTGATCAGTAATATACAGGAAGTAAAGGCCCGTAAAGGCCGCGTTATAGCTATTGTATCTGAAGGGGATGTTGATGTTAAGGAAATGGTAGATTATGTGATTGAGATACCACAAACGCACGAAGCATTTGTACCGTTATTGGCAACTATACCTTTACAATTGTTGGCATACCACATAGCCGTTATGCGTGGTTGTAATGTTGACCAGCCACGTAACCTGGCAAAATCAGTTACGGTAGAATAACATCAACATATATGGATATATGAGCCGGCAATTGCCGGCTTTTTTGTTTAAAAAAATAGTGATAGACAAAATCAATAGTTTTAAATTATTTTAATAGATTTGGTCTATATGACCATAGTTCAATTAGAATATATTGTAGCTGTTGATACTTACCGGAGCTTTGTAGCAGCAGCCGAAAAGTGTTTTGTTACCCAGCCAACGCTGAGTATGCAAATTCAAAAACTGGAAGATACGCTGGGCGTAAAGCTATTTGACCGCAGTAAACAACCGGTTACCCCAACCGAAATAGGCATAGATATCATAGCCCAGGCGCGCATCCTATTAGCCGAAAGTGAAAAAATAAAGGAGATCATCACCGACAGGCAAAAGGAACTATCCGGCGAATTAAAAGTGGGAATTATCCCAACCATATCTCCTTATATACTACCTAAAATTATAAATGGGTTTGTAAACAAATATCCGCAGGTTAAACTGATCGTATGGGAGCAAACCACCGAAAACATTATTCAGCAATTAAAGTTAGGTACTATTGATTGCGGCATATTGTCAACGCCTTTGCATGAAAGCGCTTTGTTAGAGATACCCGTTTTTTATGAAAATTTTGTAGCCTATACCTCCAAAAGCAGCAAGCTGTATAAAAAGAAAAGCATTTACCCTGACGATATTGATATGGAGGAGATTTGGGTGCTTAACGAAGGCCATTGTATGCGCGAGCAGGTTTTAAATATTTGCCAGCGCCGAAAAGCCACACAGGGCTTTAAGCATTTTGAATACAATACCGGTAGTGTGGAAACCTTAAAACGCATGGTTGATCAAAACAATGGCGCTACCATTTTGCCTGAGCTGGCCTTGTCTGACCTTAGTGATAAGCAAATGGACCGGGTACGCTATTTTAAAACACCCGAACCCGCCCGCGAGGTAAGCATCGTTATACAAAAAAACTACCTGAAACGCCGAATGATTGACGCCTTGAAAACAGAGATACTGGAGTTTGTGCCTAAGCGCATGCGCAGTAAAAAGAAAAAGGAAGTGATGGAGATATAGTTAAGAAGACTTACGAAGTTTTTAAAACTTCGTAAGTCTGGACTAATAATTAAAAAGTAGGATTTACCCTAATATATACCTGGAAACCCACAGGCGTACTACCATAAATGTTTTTTAAAGCCGATGGCGAAACATTTAATGTTGCTTGCATGCCTGCAGATAAATTGGTTTGCTTAACGGTAGCCAATATTCTATTTACCCCTAATGTTAACGCGTTTATATTAAAGTTTGGATTGGCAGGATATAAACCCTCCATATCCAACTCGTCCGCGTCTTTTTGTACAAACTCATACCGGCCATAAATAGCTGTTTTATTTAACTGTAAAGTGTTCTCCAGTAAAACAGATGGTTGGGTTTTTCCTCCTTTAAAATGGTTTTGCCCGTACACTAAAGTGGTAGCTACAAAGCTGCGGGCATTTAACATTTTAGTGTGGATAGCTGATGCCGTAAACCGGCTGATATTGCCATGGTGATTGTCGCCCTCCGGGTCTTTTAACCAGCCGTTTGACACCTGCAGCGCCCATTGACGAGCAGGGTTGTAGGACAAACGCAGGGAATATGAATCGAACCGCATCTTATCAAAATTATACCTGAACTCGTCGGGTTCGCGGCCGGTAAATATTGATCCCTCCAGCTTTACATTTTTATACCTGAAACCCGTAGTAACCACACCAAAAGTAATATGCGTAGCATCCTGGTAATGGTGGCTTATGGGCGCGTTGGCATCATTCATGGCCGATAGGCGGTGCATAAATACAGGCGGCCCCAAAGCGGGTTCGCCCGGGTAACCCACAGATAACGACAGCTCGGTGTTTTTAGCCACTCGTTGCGTATAAGCCACGCTCAGCTGTGCAAACAGATCATGCGGATGCTGGCGGTTAACCAGCTTACTACCCTGATAGGTTTCGCCGGTTTGGTATAATAACGGATACCCGGAGCTACCCACCAAAAACGGATCGAGCGAAAACATGGTGCTGATAGAGAACAAACCATTTTTGCCAACCTGGTGCTGAGTCATGGCCATTAGCCAATTAGGCACATCAAATTTGCTGCCGCCTTTAGTGCCCGATTTAAAAATATCCTGGTTATTATAGCGCATAAAAAAGCTGCCATGTATCATGGTCATCCATTTTTTGCTATGTATCATGTAGGCGTAAATAGGAGTTTCATCAGGCACCCATGATGATCCGGAGCCGTCCCGGTTCATGGGCAGATCAAGCGAATACTGGCTATGCATCATCATGGGCTTACTGTCGTCCATTTGCATATCACCCATCTCCATATCACCCATCTCCATGGTATGTTTGGTCGTGTCTTTAGGCATCTGCTGAGCAAAAACAGGCAATGCGCCTAATGCCAGCAAGAATAATATATAACAGAATTTCATGGTGAGTCTTAATTAAAGAGATTAAAAATATTATACTCCACCCTTACCAGGTACATATTGTTGCTATTGCGTATCATGTTATTATATAACGGCGCCCGATAGGATAGGTCAACCCGCAGCACACTATCAAAAATAAATTGAATAGCAGGCGCCACATCCAGGTAGCTTTGTTGATAACCGGGATTAGTTTTACCTAACAGCTCCACATATAAATTAACATTTACCTGGTCATAGCTTTCATAGGTTTTGGGGAACAGTAAATACCCTGCCGATAATGTATAACCTACTGCATCGCGCGCGTTACCCGGAATTAAATGATAGGCCCCGTTATTGAGCGCGCGCAAGTAACTTGCCGAGCCTGATATAGCCAGCTTATGTGCCAGTTTGGTAAAAACCAACCCTGCCTGGTAGCCCGAATTATCGCCCTCCAAATTGATCTCCTGGTTATATACACCATTATTAATGCGCGAAAACTTACCGAAAACCGCCCCGCGAAAATGGCTCTGTACACTATCAACTGATAAAAAGCGGTATTTGGCATAAACGCTGCCACCCTCAACACGCTGATCGGCCTGGTAAAAGTTTGACTTATATAGGCTGCCATGCACCATCAGGTGTTTGCTAAAGCCATACATCAGTTCCAGCGTGCTGCGGTTTTTAAAAACAGGGTTAAAAAAGCCCTGGTTCTCGGCTCGTATACCTAACGAGTGGGTAGCCATATTGCTGGCAGGCTCGGTGTTTACATATAACTCCTGCGCCCACAAACAATTAGCGGTTGCCAATACGGCAGCCGCTAACAAACCAATAAATTTCATAACCGTAACTTATATAGTTATGTGATAAACCTTGCCTGCTTTAGCATCGCCGGCAAATGCACTACTGTACTTTTTATATACCGAAGCAGGTGCAAAACCTTTGTTAACTACAGTAAAAGTAGCAAGCCCTTCGGGCATTTTATTTAGTGGCGATACAATGCGATAGTTTTCGCCGCCATAATTAAATTGATTATCGGTTATTTTAACATTAGCAAAGTTGAAAGTGGCTTTAAGGTTGCTTACCGAAAAGCCCGCGCCTTGCACCTTTTTGTTGATCTGATCAAGGTTTACACGGGCATTGTTTTTAAAAGTAAGCACAAATACATTACGGTTAAGGTCGGCTTTTATATCGCCAATAAAACCAAGGGTACGTAATGATTTTTCTGTGGCTTTTGAGCACATAGAGCAGGTTAAGCCGCTAACCTGTAATTCGGCTTTGGTAAATTGGGCGTTGGCAACGCCGGTTGATAGTGCCACAAGGGCTAAAAATATTTTTAGGGTTTTCATAAAATCAAAAATTAATCGTTAAAAAATAAACTGCAGGAGGTTGCCTGCGCAATGCGATTAATTGATGATCAGATACGGAAGGTGCAATTCTTTACGAATACAGCAACAGCATCAGGTGGTGCATGGGGTGATGCAGCAGCCAAAAGCTTTTTAGCCGATGCATTTTCTACCGGTAAAAAATCGCTGAAAAGAGTTTTTGGAACGTCAAAGGCAAATGTTTTGGCTATAAAGTTAAATGAGGCGTTTTGGTGCGCGTCTTTAACCTTAACCTGTATTTGCTTATCATTACAGCACTTCATTTTCTTCATGCCTTTGGTGCATGATTCAACCGGTGCCGATATTTTTACAGACGCCAGCAGTTTACCGCAGTAATGCAGGTTAATAGCAAAGCCCGATACCGTTAGGGTATACAGCAATACTAATAATATGGCGCCTGATTTTTTTAACATCGATGCAAATATAACTATAAACAGCTTACAGGTACCTAATTAATTTGTCATATAACAAAAAACCCCTGCCAATTTTGGCAAGGGTTAACCATATAGTAAGTCAGTATTATTTATTATTGAGCGCTTTGTTTAGCTTGTTGTTTTAATTCCTCGTTGGCAACAATGGCCAATTCAACCCTGCGGTTTTGTGCGCGTCCTTCAGCGGTTGAGTTATCAGCAATGGGTTCTGATTCGCCTTTTCCTTGTATGGTTAAGCGCGATGCGGCAACATTATTAGCCGTTATATAAGCTTTAACTGACTGTGCTCTTTGTATAGAAAGATCCAAATTATGTGCATCGCTACCGGTATTATCGGTATGGCCAACAATTAAAATATTGGTTTGCGGGTTGTTTTGCAATGAGGTGGCTAAGCTTTGCAGGTTTGTTTTTGCAGCAGGTTTTAAGTCGGCCTTGTCAGTATCAAACAAAATACCCGAGTCAAATTTTACAACTATACCTTCACCTTGGCGCTCAACTGTCGCTCCGGGAACGGTTTGTTTAATTTCGGCAGCTTGCCTGTCCATACTACGGCCAATAAATGCACCTGCGGTACCACCAACGGCACCACCAATTATGGCTCCTAATGCAGTATTACCGGCACTTTTACCAATTACGGCACCAATAGTACCACCGGCACCTGCGCCAATGGCAGCACCTTTTTGAGTTTTAGTAAATGAGTTACAGCCCGCTCCTAACGTGGCAACGGTGGCTAATGCTAAGCTATAAGTAGCTATTTTGAGTTTTAATGTTTTCATGATAGTATTAAATGTAATTGTAAAAGTATTTGCAAAGCCAATGCCAAAATAAAAACGAAAATAATTTATGCCCTGTTAAGCGCTTAAACAAGTATTATTTGCCAACCGGGATATTTTTTTAACAAACAAGAAATAATAGTGTAACTAAAGATGGTTTACACCCTAAATCCTGACCAATATTTAGTACAAAACAGGGCGATACAGAGAATAATATTTATGAAACCACATTTTGATACGAAGTATTATCTTTAAAAATCTAAATAATACTTATGTCTACTCAACCTATCAAACGCTGCAGCTGGTGCGGAACCGACGAATTGTATATGAAATACCATGACGAAGAATGGGGACGCGAAGTACATGATGATAAAATATTATTTGAGTTCCTGGTGCTTGAATCGGCACAGGCGGGTTTAAGCTGGATAACCATTTTGCGTCGCCGCGAGAATTATCGCAAGGCGTTCGCCAATTTTGATGTGCAAAAGGTAGCGGCATTTACTGATGAAGATGCCGAACGTTTAATGCAGGATGCAGGTATCATCCGCAACCGTTTAAAAATTACCTCAACCATTACCAACGCGCAGTTGTTTATACAAATACAAAAAGAGTTTGGCTCGTTTGATAAATATTTGTACAGCTTTATGCCCGATGGCAAACCCATCAACAACCGCGATAATAAACTACCCGCCAGTACACCCATATCCGACGCGATAAGCAAGGATATGAAAAAACGTGGCTTTAAGTTTTTTGGCACGACTATTTGCTATGCGCATATGCAGGCCACCGGCATGGTGAATGACCATGTGAATGAGTGTAGTTTTAAATAGTTTACCATTTGACTCACGTCTAATTGCTTTAGAACAACAACTTAATTGATTTCATAGTAGAAAAAAATCTTGTTATGTTCAGAATCGTAAACAGCTATTTTAAAATTTCTTAAGTCAGAATCTAAAAGCCCGAATTGATAAAAACCTTTATTTACTTCCTCCCAATTGGTTGAAAACTCACTTGCTGGTACATTATCATTGACGGGTAATGGTTTAAAATTATTGGCGATTAAATCATTGGTAACGTTTTCAGTTCTCGCCATAATTATTTCTACATAATAATAACCATCACCATTAGCAAGCCATTGTTCACTTGTAGTACCTATAGTAAAATCCCGATCACTAATATCAATATTAAACTGCTGTTTTAAGCGATTTGCCGGAGAGGTTTTTTGTTTTAAAATAAAGACTATAACAATTGATATTACACCAACTGTAAATAAAATACCTAAAAGTGTTTTTTTCATTTAATCATCCTTACTATGTCAAACTCATTTCTTCAATATTCAATTATACCCAATTCTTGTCAACATTTGGTGTTTAAACCTTTGATTTCGCTGATTTAATGATTACGCGGATTGCTTATAAATTGTATTTTTGAAATATCGGTGTAATCCTGTTACCATCGGTGCAATCATATAGATCATGAAAAAACTATTTCTTTTAGATGGCATGGCCCTTATTTACCGGGCGCATTTTGCTTTAAGCAAAAGCCCGCGTTTTACTTCGGGCGGACTAAATACTTCGGCGGTTATGGGTTTTACCAATACCCTGCTGGATGTGCTTAAAAAAGAAAAGCCAACCCACATGGCGGTAGTTTTTGATACCGATGCACCCACCGAGCGCCATACCGATTTTGCGGGCTACAAGGCCCATCGCGAAAGCATGCCCGAGGATCTGTCGAAAGCCTTACCTTATGTAATTAAGCTGATACTGGGTTTTAATATCCCGGTGATCACTTCGGATGGTTATGAGGCGGATGATATCATAGGTACGCTGGCCAAAAAAGCCGAGCAAAAAGGCTACCAGGTATATTGTATGACACCAGATAAGGATTTTGGTCAGCTGGTAACAGATAATATCTTCATTTACAAGCCTGCCCGCATGGGTAACGAGATGGAGATTTTGGGGGTAAAGGAGATTTTAGAAAAATGGGAAATTGAGCGCCCCGAGCAGGTGATAGATATTTTAGGTTTATGGGGAGACGCGGTGGATGGCATTCCGGGAATACCGGGTGTGGGTGAAAAAACAGCCAAAACATTGATCAAGCAGTACGGCTCGGTTGAAAATATAATAGCGAACGCGCACGAGTTAAAAGGCAAGCTGCAGGAAAACGTGGTAGCCTTTGCCGAGCAGGGTATCCTATCCAAAAAACTGGCTACGATATTATTAAACGTTCCCGTTGAACTGGATGAAGCAGGATTAGAGATGTGCGCGCCAAGTAAGGACCTGTTAGAGCCATTATTCGCCGAGTTGGAGTTTAGGACATTAGGCAAGCGTGTGTTTGGTGATGATTTCAGCATTACCGAATATAAATCGGTAGGGGTACAAACCGACCTGTTTGGTAACGAAGTGGCCAGTGGCCGCACCACCATGACGGTGGATGTAACTGATATTGCCGAACCTGAATTTACCCAGGTAGCTAAAAACATTAATAACGTAGCGCATAACTATATCCTGGCAGATACCAAAGAGAAGCGAGCCGATCTGATCGTGCAGCTAAGCAAAGAAAAAAGCTTTTGCTTTGATACCGAAACTACCGGAACAGATGCCAATAACTGTGAGCTGGTGGGCCTATCCTTCTCCATCAAACCTACCGAGGGCTGGTATGTACCTACCCCGCCCGATGAGCAGGAAGCCAAGGCGATTGTTGATGAGTTTAGAGGAGTATTTGAAAACCCGGCTATCAGCAAAATTGGGCAAAACTTAAAGTTTGATATCCTGATGCTAAAATGGTACGGTGTTGAACTGCAAGGCGACCTGTTTGATACCATGATGGCGCATTACATCATCGACCCGGATACCCGCCATAATATGGATATCCTGTCTGAAAATTACCTGGGCTATAAACCGGTTTCCATTACCGAATTAATAGGTGCCAAAGGCAAGAACCAGGGCAGCATGCGCGATGTAGAAATAGAGAAAGTAAAAGAATACGCCGCCGAGGATGCCGACATCACCCTGCAATTAAAAAATGTTTTTGAGCCGCAGATAAAAAAAGTAGGTGCCGAAAAGTTATTGCATGAGATAGAGAATCCACTGATATATGTTTTAGCAGATATTGAGCACGAGGGCGTACGCATTGACCATGACACCCTGCGTGAATTCTCTAAAGAACTGGAAACTGATATAGCTAAACTGGAAAAAACAGTTTATGAAAAGGCGGGCGTACGTTTTAATATCGCGTCACCCAAGCAATTGGGCGAGGTGCTTTTTGAAAAGCTGATGCTTGATCCTAAAGCAAAAAAAACCAAAACCGGCCAATACCAAACCGGGGAGGATGTGTTGTTGTCGTTAGCGTCAAAAAGCGATATTGTGCGTGATATATTAGATTACCGCCAGCTGCAAAAATTAAAATCGACTTACGTAGATGCTTTGCCGCAAATGGTGAATCAAAAAACCGGGCGGGTGCATACCTCATACAACCAGGCGGTAGCGGCAACCGGGCGTTTAAGCTCAACCAACCCCAACCTGCAAAATATACCTATACGTACCGAGCGTGGCCGCGAGGTGCGTAAGGCGTTTATCCCGAGGGATGAAAACCATACCATTGTATCTGCCGATTATTCGCAGATTGAGTTGCGTATTATTGCCGAAATAAGCAAGGATGCCAACATGATGGATGCCTTTATTAAGGACCTGGATATCCACACCGCTACCGCAGCTAATGTTTATGGCGTAAGCTTACTGGAAGTAACAGGCGATATGCGCCGCAATGCTAAGGCTGTAAACTTTGGTATCATTTACGGGCAGTCGGCATTTGGGTTATCGCAAAATCTGGGCATCCCCCGTAAAGAAGCTGCCGAAATTATTGAAAATTACTTTGCCCAATACCCGGGCATTAAACAATACATGAGCGATACCATGAACTTTGCCCGCGAAAACGGTTATGTAACCACCCTAATGGGCAGGCGCAGGTATTTAAGGGATATCAACTCGGCCAACCAAACCGTACGTGGCTTTGCCGAGCGAAATGCCATTAATGCCCCCATACAAGGCTCGGCAGCGGATATGATCAAGATAGCCATGATCAATATCCACCGCGAGTTTAAGGCGCAAAAATTGGGTGCTAAAATGACCATGCAAGTGCATGATGAGTTGGTGTTTGATGTACCTAACCATGAGATAGAAATTGTGAAGCCCATCATTATGCACAACATGAAAACCGCCATCAAAACCGAAGTACCGATAATGGTGGAGATAGGTACGGGTTTGAATTGGCTGGAGGCGCATTAACGGCCCCACCCAACCCTCCCCGGAAGGGAGGGCTTTCAACTCAACTTGCGCTCGTCTGCGACGAGTGCTTAACCTGGCTAAGCATCTGTGATGCGAGTTTGGCTAAAGCCGGTTAGCATGTTTCTTAATCCGTCCCATAAATGGGACGGCAATGAATGACTGATTGAGCCTAATTTCATTGCCGTTGGCTTCAGCCAACGGATAATAAATTAAAAAGGATTGGCTTTAGCCCAAGAACTCTTGCGGCATAAATCATGGTTTACACTTTTTAAGGTATTTTTCACATAACTAATTTATTATCAGCCAATTATAGAAAAAATAATTAAAAATGTGTTAAGTTGTGTAAACCATGTTGCCTAATTAAGTGCTCACGGTCATACTGAGCTCGTCGAAGCATAGCGGGCAGGCCCAACGCGCTCATCCTTCGACAGGCTATGGATGACATCTTACCTTTTTCGTAATAAACACCCCGGCTTAATCCCTCTTAATGCCAAAACAGCAACCAATCGCCTGTTTTTATTAAATATTATCAGCATAAAAAACACATTTTTCCAATTATGTGTTTGCTCATTTGGGTAAATGTTTAGTACCTTAACCACGCTATACAAACCCTGATGAAAATATACCACTTAAGCGCAGAATGTTATCCGGTAGCTAAAGTTGGCGGCCTGGCCGATGTGGTGGGCGCGCTGCCCAAATACCAATGCGAAGCCGGTTTAGATGCCGCGGTGGTACTGCCTTATTACGACAGGAAATTTGTACAGGAAAATGAATTTGAAACCGTGTTTCAAAGTGCTACGCTGTTGGGTACGCGTCGCTTATTTTTTGAGATACTAAAGGAGAAAACCAATAAACTGGGCTTTGAACTTTACCTGGTAAAAATTCCGGGATTGGTGGACAGGGAAAACATTTACAGCTACCCTGATGAGCGCGAGCAATTCATAGCTTACCAATTGGCTTTTTTAGATTGGATAAGCTACTCGCAGCAATCGCCGGATATTATTCATTGCCATGACCACCATTCGGGCTTGGTGCCATTTTTATTGTACCACTCTAAATTATACACCCGTTTGGCTAATACGCCAACGGTATTTACCATACATAACGGCCAGTACCACGGTGCCTTTGGCTGGGATAAATTATCCTATCTGCCCGAGATCGATCTGACCAAAACCGGCCTGCTGGATTGGAATGGTGGCATTAATCCATTAGCAGCAGCGGTTAAATGTGCTACCGCTTATACTACTGTTTCACCAACCTATTTGCATGAGCTGACAATTAGCTCTAACGGGTTAGAGTATCTGTTTTACCTGGAGCAGGGCAAGGGCGTAGGCATACTCAACGGTATTGATACCGAAGTATGGAACCCCAAAACCGACCCAATGATACCCGAGCACTTTACCGCTGCCAAAGTATCCGCAGGGAAACAAAAAAATAAAGAGGTGCTATGCAAGCGGTTCAATTTAGATGTAAGCCTGCCGCTTGTATCATTTATAGGAAGATTGGTGATAGAAAAAGGCGCGGATATTATTCCGGAAGCTATTGAGAAAAGCATAGCCGCTCACCCGGGTAAGGTTAACTTTTTGTTATTAGGTGCCGGCGATCCCGAACTGGAAAAAGCTTTACAGGAGCTAAAAGATAAATACCCGGAACAATGCAACGTGTACATTGGTTATAATGAAGAATTGGCGCATTTGGTTTACGCGGGATCGGACTTTTTATTGATGCCGTCAAGGGTTGAGCCATGCGGGTTAAATCAGCTATACTCGTTACGCTATGGTACTATGCCTATGGTACGCAGCACCGGCGGATTAAAAGACAGCGTGATAGATCTTGAAGCTAAAAACGGCTACGGTATCCGCTTTGATAATACCAACGTAGATGATATCTGCACAGCTGTAGATAGGGCTGTAAAAATTTATGCCGACCCGGCTAAAATGCAAACGCTGCGCAAACGCATGATGGGCCTTGATTTTTCATGGGATGTATCTGCCAAAAAATATATTGAACTTTATAATAGCATAAGTATAAAACCCACAACGATATGACATCAAATGTAATTTGCATTGTACTTGGCGGGGGCCAGGGAAGCCGCCTGCATCCGTTAACAGCAACACGTTCAAAACCGGCAGTGCCAATTGCGGGTAAATACCGTTTGGTGGATATACCTATTTCAAACTGTTTACACTCGGGCATTGAGCGTATTTATGTGTTGACGCAGTTTAACTCGGCTTCGCTAAATAAGCATATCAAAAACACCTACCACTTTAGCACCTTTAGCGAGGCTTTTGTGGATATTTTGGCCGCCGAGCAAACACCTTCCAGTGGCTCATGGTACCAGGGTACTGCGGATGCGGTAAGGCAAAGCTTACACCATTTAGCTGTGCATGAGTTTGATCATGTGTTGATATTATCAGGCGACCAATTGTACCAGATGGATTTTGCAGCTATGATAGATGAGCATATCAGGACCGAAGCTGAAATATCAATAGCTACCATCCCCGTGCATGAAAATGATGTACCCGGCTTTGGGATAATAAAAACCACTAGCAAAGGCGAAATAACCGATTTTGTTGAAAAACCAAAAACCGGCTTTGAAAAATTGGTGTCGCCGGTTAGCCCCGAGATGAAAGAGCAGGGACGGTTGTACCTGGCATCTATGGGTATATACCTTTTTAACCGCAAACTTTTATTTGAATTATTAGAAGGAAACGATCGGACTGATTTTGGCAAAGAGATCATTCCGCAATCGTTAGGCAACCATAGAGTAATTAGCTACCAATATGAAGGGTATTGGACAGATATTGGAACAATTCCTTCATTTTTTGAAGCAAACCTGGGCCTGACAGACGAGATTCCGCAGTTTAATCTGTTTGATAAAAACTTTATTTATACCCGTGCGCGTATGTTGCCGCCCTCCAAAGTATCGGGCACGCTGATGGAAAAAACCATTGTTGCGGATGGCTGTATTATTAATGCCAGTAAAATTTCGCGCTCAATAGTAGGTATACGTACCCGCATTGGTTTTGAAACCACTATTGAAAACTGCTATGTAATGGGTAGCGATAATTACCAGACATTGGAACAGATAGCAGAATCGAAAGCAACCGGCATCCCTATTATGGGTATTGGCGACAGGTGTAAGATAAACAATGCCATTATAGATAAAAACACCTATATAGGTAACGACGTATGCATTAATTGCGGCGACCCATTACCTGACGGAGAGTTCCCTACCCATACCGTGAAAGATGGAATTGTGGTTATTAAAAAGCGCGCGATTATTCCGGACGGAACAGTTATTTAAAATTATAATAGTAAATATCATTTTTTAGTAAACGCCTCCGATAAATTCGGGGGCGTTTTTATTTTGTTAACAATTAAGTGTTTAAGGTTTAACCTTTATTAAAGGTTGGGATAATACCGGTGGTTTACTTTTGAAATAAAACTACTGGTTATGAAAAAAGCCACGCTGTTATTTATCTTCTTAATAATTGGATGCCGCTTAAGCGCCCAATTTCGCGAAACACAAAATGTAATAATAATTACCCTTGACGGGCTAAGGTGGCAGGAGGTTTACCGGGGCGCCGACTCCACCCTTATTAACTCAAAATACACAATTGATAAAGACAATATTCGCAAGCAATTTTGGGCAGAAACTGCTGAAGAACGCCGTAAATTGTTAATGCCATTTATATGGAGTACCGTGGCGCATAACGGGCAACTGTATGGTAATAGGGATCTGGGTAATAAAAGCGAAGTAGCTAATCTGTTCGGTTCATCCTATCCCGGTTATAACGAAATGTTTTCGGGCAAACCCGATGCCAGGATAAATGGCAACCGTGCCATAAATAACCCTAATATTAGTGTTTTAGAATATATTAACCAGCAGCCCGGTTTTGAAAACAAAGTGGCCGTTTTCGCTTCGTGGGAATTGTTCCCTTATATATTTAATACTAAACGCTCTGGCTTAAAAGTTAATGCAGGCTATACCAATGTAGATAGTATAGATGCTAATGAACATTTGAAATATTTGAACAACCTGCAACATCAGGTGCCGCATACCATAGGGCCCAATACCAGGGTTGATACCATGACCTATGAAATAGGAAAAGCGTATTTAAAGCAACATAAACCACGGGTAATGTATTTCGCTTTTGATGAAACCGATGAAATGGGCCACCAGGGAAACTATCAGCAATACCTTAAAAATATCCGTCAGCAAGACGATTATATTGCAGCCATATGGAAGTATATCCAGTCGGATCCGGTTTATCGAAATAAAACTACGCTGCTCATCACCAGTGACCATGGCCGGGGTGATGGATCCCCCTGGGCATGGACAGAGCACAGTATTTTGATCAAAAACTCTATACAAACCTGGCTGGGAGTAATAGGGCCGGACACGCAGGCAGATGGGGAAATCAGCACATCAACCACTATATATCAAAAGCAGTTGGCTCAAACCATTGCCAAGTTATTAGGATTGGATTTTAAAGCTAACGCTAATCATAACGTAGAAAATCCAATCGAATCAGTAATGAAAAAGGACGTTATAGTAGGATTGGGAAAATAGCTATTACAAGTCAACGCTTTCGCCAATAGACGGCAGCTGTATATTAATGCCCGCTTTTATAAATTTTTCGCGTGCTTCCTCCACATCAATTTGAATAACCGGGAAAGTATTATAATGTATCCCGATAACGTTTTTACAGTTAAAAAATTCGGTTGATTTAATGGCATCATCAACCCCCATGGTATAGTTATCGCCAATGGGTATAATGGCCCAGTCCAGGTTCTCGTCTTCCAGCAGCTTCATATCATAGGTCAGCGCAGTATCGCCTGAAAAATATATCTTTTTACCGTTATTGGCATAAATTACAAAACCTACCGGGTTACCACCAGATGCGCCATCGGGCAGTGTTGCAGAGTGTACCGCGTTGGTTAATTTAACGCGGCCAAAATCAAAGTTAAAGCCGCCGCCTATATTCATGCCGTGTACGTTATCAATACCTTTGCTGTTTAGCCAATCGGCAATTTCGGCAATGCATATCACCTTGGCGTTGCTTTGTTTTTGTATGGTGATCAGATCAGCCATGTGATCGCCGTGCCCATGCGATACCAGGATATAATCAGGTTTTAAAGCAGTAATATCAATGCCCTTTGCTAACGGGTTTGGCGATATAAATGGGTCAAACAATAATGTTTTACCTTCAAATTCTAACGCTACAGATGATTGTCCGTAATAGGTTGCTTTCATAAGTGTAGTTTTTAATGTCGAATAATGAATGCCGAATATCGAATAATGAAGTAGGCCTTCATCATTCAAAATTCGATATTGGGTGTTCGATATTCTTTATTTTCCAAACAATCCGCCTAGCCCGCCAAACATATCTTTGGTCATGGCGGCCATTTCACTTTGGCTCACGTTGTCGGCTTGTTCTAATGCTTTATTAACGGCAATCACCATCAGTTCTTCCAGCTCCTCTTTATCAGCATCCGCCAAAAACTGCGGGTTGATGTCAATAGACTGAATTACTTTATTGCCATTGGCGGTTACCAATATCTGGCCACCCTCTACAGATCCGGATACGGTAATAGCATCCAGTCTCTTTTTTACTTCGCCAGCCTTTTGCTGGGCTTCCATGAGTTTATCGAACATAATTTTGATGTGCAAATATGCAGATATGCGAATGTGCAGCTATTTTGCAATTTCGCTATCGCAAACGTTAACATTAAACTATAATCTAATCATTTGCACATCTGCATATCCAAGCATCTGCACATCTGATCCTAATCTTCACTTGTATCCCCGTTACCCTTATAGGCTTCTTTACGCACCACCGGCATGCCGGCAATGTTATATAGTTCATCCAGTTTTAACAAACTGGCATTTACTTTATTACCTAACAACACAATGGTAATATCGTTTTTCAAATCGCGCAAATAAATATGCCTGAAGCCGTGCCACCAACCGGTGTGGTATACTACTTTTTGCCCGGGGGCATCAAATGTGCGCCAGCCATAACCATAGCTAAAATGCCCGCGTAACAGGGGGTTATGTGCAGTATATGCCGAATCCATGGTCGCTTTTTTTAGCAAGCGGCCCGCACGTAGCGCACGGTCAAAAACAAGAAGGTCGCCAACGGTGCTATAAATTCCTTTATCCCCCACCGGGCCGTCCAAATAGTTTTGCGCTACCGAATATTTAAAGCTATTTCTATCATGCCCCACCACATCAACCGGAATTTTATCATATACCGCTTTTGAATACACCGCCGTGTTTTTCATCCCGGCAGGTGTAAAAACATTCTCCTTCATATAATCCGCATAAGTTTTGCCGGTAACTTTTTCAATAATAGCTGCCAGTACCATATAGTTGGAATTATTGTAATGGAAACTCTTATCGGGTTTGTTATAACGCGCAGGCTTGTATTTGGCTATCAGCGCCATCTCTTCGGCATTGGTTAAGCCTTTGCGTTGATCAAGGTGTTCTTTCTTGTATACTTCTTCGGTAAAATAAACGTAGTTCATCATGCCCGAGCGGTGTGTAAGCAACAAGCGGATGGTAACACCTTCGTATGGAAAATCCGGAAAAAACTCGCGTACATCCTGGTCCAGTTTAATTTTGCCGCGCTCCCACAATTGCATAATGGCCGTACCTGTCATGGTTTTTGAAACGGAGGCCAGTTCAAACTGCGAATTAATTTTTAAGCTGTCGCGACGCAGGTAGTCGGCCCAGCCCAATGCGTTTTGATATATGATCTTTCCTTTTTTGGCTACCAAAATATTGCCGTTAAAGCCACTAACTTTATGCAGGTGTTTAAAAAAAGCGTCAATGCGTTTATCGCCGTTTTTGGGGTTATAATTTAATATAGATTTGGTGTCGAAAGGCTCATTTCCCCAGGCTTCGGGTCCGGAAGTTTTATCATTATTGGTAGTTGACGAACAGGAGGCAAGTAAAAGCAAGGTAGCAGCGATGGTTAAGGCGCTGTTATACAGTAATCTCATAAAAAACACTTTATTTATTTAACGGCACCGAAAAATAAAGATTATAGTTCGGGATAAAATTAACTTTAAAATATTTTTATCAACAGCCCGTTCATCCTTTGTATTTTTATAGCGATGCAAGTAAGAAAAGCAATTTTAATGGTGGTTGCGATGTTAATAATGGCAAAGCCTTTATTGGCTCAAAATGATGCTACGACCAATAACGCAAATTACCAAAAAGCGCTTACGCTATATAATTCGGCTAACCCGGCCGAGGGTATACCCTATTTAGAAAGCATCCTGCAAACCAATAGTACTATTAAACCCGCCGTTTATGACCTGCTGGGCAACATCTACGATAAAATCCAGCAACCCGAAAAGGCCATTGAAACCTATAAAGAGGGTATTAAACTTGACCCTGCTTACCAAAGCCTGCCTTTTAATTTAGGCATTGCTTACTTCCGCGCTAAAAAATATGCCGATGCGGAAGCCAGTGCTATTGAAGCCATCAAACTCGACCCCAAACATGCCAACAGCCAGCGGTTGTATGGGTTGGTAACTTTTCATCAAAATAAGCGGGTAAACGCTTTACTGGCCTTTTGCAGTTTTTTACTGCTCGATCCGCAAAACCAGCGTGCCGAAGAAGCCTATACCAATATGCAAAGCATATTAAGCGGCGGGGTTTTAAAAACAGAAGCTGCTGCTAAGGACAAGGAAACATTGTCCCTGAATAGTGGGCTGGCTTCCATCATCGCCGCAGGCAAAACCAAAAATTTGCAGGGATTAGCTTTGTTAGAATATCAGTTAAAAAGTGTTTTCATCACGGCCGGGCAGCTATCTGCCAAAAAAACTGATAAGAACTTTTATGATAATTATTTAGCCGGATATTTTTATCAATTGGCGCAAAGTCCGCAGTTATCAACCTTTGTTAAATTGGTAAGCCTAAGTGGTGAGAAAGGAGCCTATGCCAAATGGCAGCAGGATAACCCGCAGCAGACTTTGACATTAGATAATTGGGTTAGAGAAACAGCAAGGAGTTTTTGAGATTAAACTTAGCGTACTCCGTGCCTGCTTTGCGTTCTCTGTGTTTATATTAACCGCAAAGAGCACAGAGAAGACACAGAGTGACGCAGAGAGAATACGTGGTTCGGCTAAAGCCAATTCCTCCAGATTTACAATCCGTTGGCTGAAGCCAATGGCAATGAATTGTTTCTAAATTTATTGCCGGATAAAATTGCTCAGCATTCATTGCCGTCCCATTTATGGGACGGAACTAAAAAGCCTGACAAGCGGCTTTAGCCAAAATAGGCGTTACTTAAAATATTTTTACCACTCCCAGGTAAAATATTCTACTACCTGTTTTTTTCTACCGGATAGCCTTTGGCGATCCAATTGGTTTGCAAATTGGTAGGCAAGTCAAGAACTCTGATCTGTGTGAACCCGGCGTTTTTCAGTTCGTTATAGGCCGGGCGGATATTTGGGCATTTAGCAAACGGGCAGCAGCCACAGTAGATGACCACCGGCTTATTTTTAGGTAAACCCTTTAATGTTTCCCGTAGCTTTTCCAAATTTTGCGTATTGCTTACGCCGCCTATATGAATAGCACCGGGGATATCTTCAACCACCCCTATGTTAAGTATGGTTATTTTTTCGTTCCCTGATTTCAATATACCGGCCAAAGCAGCGGGTTCCATCAATTCGCTGCTTTTCCATGGGTAACTAATTCCCGGAAGATTTGCCGGTTGGCTGGATACCTGTGACTGGGCTTTAAAAGAGAATATGATGAGGAATGATAAGCTAACAAGGGTAATAGAAAAAATGCTTTTCATGGCTGAGTTGATTTGATACCTATCAAAGGTAAGCTTTTATAAAAGACTTACGAAGCTTCCAAAGCTTCGTAAGTCTAATTGACAAGGTTTAGGTTGCTATTTAAAAATTAACTGCCAGCGCCGCTTTCACTTTTTCGCGGTTCAATTTTGATATCGGTATTTTAGTTTGATCGATTAACAACAGGCTGCCGCCATCTTCGCGCAGCCAGCTTTTAATGTAGGCCATGTTAACCAGGTGGGTTTGGTGGGTGCGCAAAAAGCGGTGCCCGGTAAGCATATCGGCATACTCTTTCAGGGTTTTTGATATCAGTATTTTTTCGCCGTTGCTTAGTATAAAACGGGTATAAGTATTATCCGCTTCGCAACGGACGATATCGGCAATGTTTACATACCGGGTTTCGCCCAGCATGGGCAGGGCTATGCGTGGGGTGGCTTTATTTTCGTCCTTTAAATACTCTAAGAGGTAGCCCAGTCGTTCGTTTTTTTGTTTTTGTTGGATGGATCTGCGCGCTTTGTCAATAGCCGAGGTTAACTCGTCAATATCAATGGGCTTCAACAAATAATCCAGTGCCGAAAATTTGATGGCTTGTATAGCATATTGGTTATATGCCGTAATAAAAATGATCTCGAAGTTGATCTCGCCCAGTTGTTTTAACAGGTCGAATCCCGTTTCAATATGTAACTGTATATCCAAAAAAACCAACTGCGGCTGATGCTGTTTGATAGTGCCTATTGCTTCGGCTACACTCTCGGCAACCGCGCATACCTGTACATCATCCGCATAGGTTTTTAGCAGCGTTTGCAGGTTTTCGCGGTTGGATGCTTCGTCGTCAACAATAAGCGCTTTCATGTTTTTACAGCCAGTTTTTTAGTTCGATGGTTACAGTAGTGCCCTTGCCTGTTGGGTTTATATGCAGCAAGATAGTCGAATTTTTATACACCGCATTTAACAAGCGTATTCTTTCTTCACACAATTTAATACCCATACCCGTGGTTGTGCCTTTGCCGAACCCACCGCCATTATCGGTAACTTTTAAAGTAATATCGTTACCGGTTTGACCAATATTCACCGTTACCAGCCCATCACCTTTTAAAGCAGATATGCCATGCTTCACCGCATTCTCCGCAAAGGGCTGTAATAGCATGGCGGGTATCTCTATTTGCTGATCAACATCATCGCTAACGTTAATATCAAACTTAAACCCGAAGCGCATCTGCTCCATTTCTAAATAATCGGTTAGCAGGTTTACTTCCTGTGCAATAGGGGTTAATTCTTTTTGCCCATCATCTAAAACATTACGGGTTAGGCGGGCAAAGCGGGCAAGGTATTTATTGGCATTTTCCACCTCGTTTTTGTTCATCAGGTTTTGTATCCCCGCCAGGGCATTAAAAATAAAATGCGGGTTAAGTTGTGAGCGTACTGATTGCAATTGAAGTACAGCTATCTCCTTGGCTTGTGCGGCTAATTTGTTTTTTCGTCGTAGGTAAAAATATATGCGGAGACCAGTGGCTAAAATAATGAGGACTATGAAAATAACTAACTTTAATGGGACTGTAATTGGGCCGGGAGCGACAGTAAAATGAACTTTAAACTCGGAGCCTGTTATTACCGGAGGCATATCCTGGCCAACATTCATCTCAGGCCTAATAATCAGGGTATATGTCCCCGGCTCTTTAAAAAACGAACTGTTGATTTTCATTGCAGGGTTGAATCTGCTAAATACTTGTTCCCAACTATTTCCTACTGAAGTAGTATCTGTTTTGCCATTGTATTGTCTTTCAAGATAAACATGATATAACTCGTTTTCACCGGTGTCTTCTATTTCCAGGCGAATGTTTTTTGGATTATCTGCCCCCAATATAGTAAAGCCCTTTGCCATTTGTGATGGCCCCTTGGCACTCATCCCGGTAGGGTATTCTATCATCATCATTCTAAGCTTAGCTGCAGGCTTATCATCGCTGTTATAGTGGTAAACGGAATAGTTGTCTTTGTTATTTTTCTCAGCTATTATTAGTGTGATCGATTTCCTTCTGCAGTCAAATTTGCCCAGATAGGCGTATGTTGTAAATTTATTCGACTTAAAATTAGACGGAGTGGTCCATGGGACAAGTTCTGTACGATCATTTTCTATAATTTTATATTGATAGTTATTTGCGTTACCGGGTGTAATAGAGGTTGTGGCCAGTTCTAACGATGCTGTATTATATAATTCTGCCCCTAATGAATCCCCTTTGGCTGTATAGTTAAAATAATAAGTATAACCAAAAAAGGGAGGCACATCTTTAATTGCGTGTGTTTTTATCCATACTTTAAAATCTGTAGCACTTTTTTGGCTGGTGTTTGATGAACTGCCAGTATATGACCATTGATCCTTTGGGTCATCCCGCATATTATGCATAAGACGTTTTGTTTCTGAGGACCATCCTCCCAAAGTTTGAGCTATAGCATTATTGCTAACCCCCCAAACCATAAAACCCGCGATAATGAATAAATACTTTTTCATGTGCTTTTTAAATTTAATCAAATATGTGGTGAAACCTAAAAGCGGGCAACCGCCAAACAGCAAGCAAACCTATTGCATTAGTATCCGGGCAATATTTAGCCAAAATATTACTCATTTATTTGAACTGCCAACTGGCTTTAACCACATAAAACCCTAAATTTGCGCCATTAAAAAACACATATTACCATGAGTTTCAGAATTGAACACGATACTATGGGCGAGGTACAGGTACCTGCCGACAAATACTGGGGCGCGCAAACCGAGCGCTCGCGCAATAACTTTAAAATTGGTCCGGAGGCATCCATGCCAAAAGAGATCATCGCGGCTTTTGCTTATTTGAAAAAAGCGGCGGCTTATACCAATACTGATCTGGGTGTATTGCCTGCCGATAAACGCGACCTGATTGCCGGTGTTTGTGATGAGATATTGACCGGGTCATTAGATGCCGAGTTTCCATTAGTGATATGGCAAACGGGCTCGGGCACACAATCAAACATGAATGTGAACGAGGTTATTGCCAACCGTGCGCACGTTGCCGCAGGCAATATGCTGGGCGAGGGTAAAACTTTTATCCACCCTAATGATGATGTAAACAAATCACAATCATCAAACGATACTTACCCAACCGCTATGCACATAGCGGCCTATAAAATGCTGATTGATGTAACCATCCCCGGCATTGAAAAACTGCGCGATACCCTGCAAGCCAAAACCGAAGCTTTTAAAAGCGTGGTTAAAATTGGCCGTACACACCTGATGGATGCTACGCCATTAACTTTGGGTCAGGAATTTTCGGGCTATGTGTCGCAACTGAACCATGGTTTAAAAGCGTTGCGTAATACTTTAGACCACCTTTCAGAATTAGCATTAGGCGGTACTGCTGTAGGTACAGGTATCAACACCCCACAAGGTTATGATGTTAAAGTAGCAGAATATATTGCTCAGTTTACCGGCTTACCTTTCCGCACGGCCGAGAATAAATTTGAGGCGTTAGCTGCGCATGATGCCATTGTAGAGAGTCATGGTGCGTTGAAACAAATTGCGGTGTCATTAATGAAAATTGCTAACGATATCCGTTTGTTGGCATCGGGCCCGCGCTCGGGTATTGGCGAGATACATATTCCGGATAACGAGCCGGGATCATCAATCATGCCGGGTAAAGTTAACCCAACCCAAAACGAGGCAGTTACTATGGTTGCTGCACAGGTGATGGGTAATGATGTAGCTATATCTATCGGCGGATCAAACGGACATTATGAGCTGAACGTATTTAAACCATTAATGGCGGCTAACTTTTTACAGTCGGCACGTTTAATTGGCGATGCTTGTGTATCATTTAACGACCATTGCGCTAAAGGTATTGAGCCAAACTATGCCGGTATCAAAAAGCATTTAGAAAACTCATTAATGCTGGTAACCGCGCTTAACCCGCATATTGGATATGAAAACGCGGCTAAAATTGCCAAAAAGGCATTAAAAGAAAACCTGTCGCTTCGCGAAGCAGCTATTGGCTTAAACTTGTTAACCAACGAGCAGTTTGACGAGTGGGTGAGACCGGAAGATATGATAGGTAGTTTGAAATAGTAAAAACCACGCGTCATTGCGAGGAACGAAGCAATCTCTGCACCGGACGGGTTGCAGAAATTTATTCTAATTAGCTTTTCGGTTTTGATTAGCTCATGTAGAGATTGCTTCGTTCCTCGCAATGACGTTTATTAATTATACATGAGCAAACCTTTAAGCTTTCTCCTTTCCGCTTTATGCCTCCTCACCGCGGCTTGCTCATTTAACCCCGATTTCCAGGGCGAGGGCGAAGCATACCTGCAAGGTGAGTGGCAGCAGGAATCAACACCTGTGCAAAAGCAGTTGCTTACATATTCGTTGTATAAGTTTAAATTTACATGCGATTCGTTTTTTGTAACGCAGCAAACGTTTAGCAAAGTAAATACCGGTGTTGATACCTGTACCAACAAGGGACAGTGGACAGAATATATACGTGGCACCTACAGGCAGCAAAACGACACCGTACGTTTAAAAGGCTTTTTTTGCGATGCTAACTTCCGGCTTAAAAAGTATGAGGGTTGTTTTAGGTCGGGCCCATACGAGGAAGTTTTTAAGGTGACTAAAAAAGCCGATACTTTATTAACGCTGGCAGGTCCATCAAGCGTTATACCTATAGATATTTATCGCACACAAAAATTTACCTGTGTGCCCAAACCATTGTGATATGAAACTATTTAAAAAATTAATTATCGGTATAGTCTTGTTTGTTGTGCCCATGGCTGTATCTGCATGGGGCACCCAGGGCCACCGTATAACCGGGCAAATTGCTGATAGCTACCTTACCGCCAAAGCGCGCCTGGCTATAAAAAAAATATTGGGCAACGAGAGCCTGGCGCTGGCCAGTAATTGGGCCGATTTTATAAAATCAGACACCAGCTATAAGTATTTATCATCATGGCATTATGTAGATTTTGCCCGCCCCATGAGCTACCCGGAAATGGTGGAGTTTTTGGAGCATGATACCAATACCGATGCCTATACCAAAATGAAGTTTTTGGTAGCGGAACTAAAAAAGAAAGATCTGCCTCAAAAAAATAAGCTAATGTACCTGCGTTTATTGATACATATTGCCGAGGATATACATCAGCCTATGCATACCGCGCGTGACGACGACCAGGGAGGTAACGCGGTTAAACTAAGCTGGTTTGGTAAGCAAACCAACCTGCATTCGGTTTGGGATAGTGAGTTAGTGAACTTTCAGGAATTAAGTTATACGGAGTACGCCGCGGCCATAAACCATACCACACTTGCACAACGCACCCAATGGCAAAAAGACCCTATTACCCGCTGGATATTTGAGTCGAACCAGCTGGCCGAGAGGATATATAAAGAAACCAAGCCCGGCGATAATTTGACCTATACCTACAACTTTAAATTTATTGATACCGTTAACCAACAACTGCTAAAAGGCGGCGTAAGGTTAGCGGGGTTGTTGAATGATATTTTTGGTTGATTGAGTTGATTGAGGGAGTAGTTGATTAAGTTAATCCAACTACTCACCCAATCAACCGCTTAACTACTCACCACACAATGAAACTACTAATGGTTTGCCTGGGTAATATTTGCCGCTCGCCGCTGGCCGAGGGTATTATGCAGCATTTGGTTAAGCAAGCCGGACTGGATTGGGAAGTCGATTCGGCCGGCACAGGTAACTGGCACGTTGGCCAGGGGCCCGACAGGCGCTCAACCCGTACGGCTAAGGATAATGGTATAGATATCAGCCGGCAGGTTTGCCGTGTTTTTAGGGTGAGCGATTTTGACGAGTTTGACCACATCATTGTAATGGATAAAAACAACCTGCGCGATGTGCTGGCCCAGGCCCGTAACGATGAGGACCGCAATAAAGTAAGTATGCTGTTAGGCGACAAACATGTACCCGACCCTTATTGGGATGATACCCAATTTGCCCCGGTGTTTAAATTGATTGAGCAGGGGTGTAAGGATTTTATAAAGAGGCATGCGTAGACTCACCCGGTCATCGTTTCACTCGACCACCCTCTCTTCGCCTTTGGCGGAAAGAGGGATTTAATTCCCGACAACCCTCTTTACCGCTTGCGGAAGAGAGGGTCGACCAGCGAAGCGTAGTCGGGGTGAGTAATAATTCCCTATATTTACTTTTCATGATGGACTACCAGCTTTACACCTTACCCAATGGTATCCGGGTAATGTACAAACATGCTTCGTCGGCAATTACGCATTGCTGTTTTTTGGTTAACGCGGGCTCGCGCGATGAACCGGAACAAAGGGAAGGTCTGGCCCATTTTATAGAACACCTGCTTTTTAAAGAAACCGAGCGCCGCAACACCAGCCAGATATTGAACCGGCTGGAACTGGTAGGGGCCGACCTGAACGCTTATACCACCAAAGAATATACCTGTATCCACGCCTCATTGCTAAACCCGCATTTGGAGCGTACCATTGACCTGTTTGAGGATATATTGTTCCACTCTACCTTCCCCGAAGAGGAACTGGAAAAGGAGCGCGGGGTAATATTAGACGAAATAGCCTCGTACCTTGACCAGCCCGAAGAAGCCATACAGGATGATTTTGAAGATATGTTGTTTAAGGGCCACCCTATTGGCAAAAACATATTGGGCACACCCGAAAGCGTAGCCAAATTAAGCGTAGCGGATATGCGGGGATTTATGTCGGCAAATTACAATACTTCCGAAATGATATTCGCGGTGTATGGTGATTATGACATGAAAAAGGTGGTCAAACTGGCCGATAAATATTTAGGGGGCATTGCCGCTAACTACACCAAAAAGAACCGTATTAAACCGTCTGTTAACGCGGCTGAAAAAATAGTATTGGCCAAGCCCATATCGCAAACCCATTGTGTAATGGGCAGCCAGGCATACTCGTCATCGCATCCTGATAAATATGGGTTATTGCTGCTTAATAACGTTTTAGGCGGCATGGGCATGAGCAATCGCCTGAATATGGAGATACGCGAGAAGCATGGTATTGCCTATACTATTGAATCCAACTATACTTCATTGACGGATACGGGGATGTTCTCCATTTATTTTGGTACGGATAGCGAAAAAACCGATAAAGCCATGCGACTGGTCAATAAAGAATTGAAAAAATTGCGGGATAACAAACTGGGCACCCTGCAACTTTACCAGGCCAAGCAAAAATTTATAGGGCAGATTGCCCTTGCCGAAGAGAACCGCATGAGCCTGATCATATCCATGGCCAAGAGCCTGTTGGATCTGAATACCGTTGATACCCTCGACCAGGTATTTGCTAAAATAAATGCCGTAACTACCGAGCAGTTATTAGGGATCAGCAATGAGATATTAGATGACAAGCAAATGATCACCTTGCTGTTTGAGCCGAAGGATTAGAGCAAATCATATCCTCTTGTCATTTCGAGCATAGCGAGAAATCTATACACATTACTCAGGACCTATCTATGAATAGATTTCTCCTCGTACCTCGTTCGAAATGACAAGAGGGTTATTTTAACAAATGAATTTTTACTGTAATTTTGCGTTATGAAATTTCCTATCATAGCCTACGGCGACCCGGTTTTAAGGCGTAAAGCAACAGCCATTGAACCTGCGGAGTATCCGCATATTAAAGAATTGGTTGCCGATATGTTCGAGACCATGTATGGTGCACGTGGTGTAGGTTTGGCCGCGCCGCAGGTAGGGTTGTCCATGCGGTTATTTGTGGTGGATGCCACCCCGTTTGACGATGAAGAACCGCAGTTAAAAGATTTTAAAAAGGCTTTTATTAATGCTTGTATTTTAGAAGAAACAGGCGAAGAGTGGGCCTTTAACGAGGGTTGTTTAAGTATACCTGATATCAGGGAAGATGTTACCCGTAAATCAACCGTTAAGTTGTCTTATTATGATGAGGACTGGAAACATCATGAAGAAACCTATACCGGCATGGCGGCACGCATTATTCAGCACGAATATGATCATATAGAAGGTAAACTATTTACCGATAAACTGAACCCATTACGCAAGCGCCTGCTGGAAAAGAAACTAAATGATATTGCCAAAGGCGCGGTGGACGTGGACTATAAAATGAAGTTCCCGGCGGCTAAAAAAGGTCGTTAAAAATTATAGCCGTCGTCATTGGCGGTAACTTTCCGTTTTTTATCCCCGTCAGCTATTTGTTTGATCAAAGCACCCCATGCAAATGGGTTTAGCAGCGGGTTGGTCATGGAGTGCGAGTTTACAACTTTGTCGTGCATCTCCTGGCCTATAGGTTCTGAACCATCGCGAGGCAAACCACGTTGCGTAGCTTCCATAGTTGATTTGGTAAGATTCTTCATAACAATAGCCAGGTCATCATCCGCTACCTTCATTGTTAAAAAGTCCTTTTTAAACTCATCAACCGTTGCCCACGGGAATACCCGGAAAGCTGGCAGATTAAATATTTGCGGCCTTAAACGCACTTTTAACGTAAGGCTTTTATTAGGCAGGTTGGCCGGAATAACAATAACTTCGGGAAAATATCCCACACAGGTAAAGCGTATGCTATCCTGCTCATGTACCACCATCGAAAAATAGCCTTCGTAATTTGATATGCCGGGCTGGCTTTTATGGGTTAAGTTAACCACACTCGCATAAGGTATAATATCTTGCCTGGCGCTGTCGGCAGTAAAAACAATACCCGAAAATTGAACCAAAGGGGTTTCTTTCTCCTGCGCAAAACCCGCGGAGGCCATCAGTAAAAACAATATGCCCAATATATATTTCATTGCGCTAATTATGCTTTGCCCTTTGTTATTAATCAACAAAAATTTTTTTAGTTTTTAAAAATACGTAATTGGTGGTACGCAGTATACAATTTAACAATACTTAACAATTACCTTAAGTTTTCAGGTAGCACGGCGTTAGGGTCGTCTATATCTGTCAGGTTTATAGCTTCAATGCCCACAATTTCGGGCACTTCGCGTAATATAGCCTGCTCAATGCCAGCTTTTAAGGTCATTATACTCATTGGGCACGAGCCGCATGAACCCAACAGCTTTAAACGCACCACATTTTCAGGAGTGATCTCCTCAACCGAAACATTCCCGCCGTCGGCTTCCAAATACGGTCTGATGGTATCTAAAGCCTTTTCTACCTGTTCTAATAAGCTCATTTTAATATTATTATAACGTAAAGTTATTAATTTATTATAACATTTTCACCAAGCGGCGTTTTGGCGTTATTGATAGAAATTTGCTGCGCCACGCGCTCAGCCATCTCTATAAACGCCCCGGTCATTGGTCCATCCTCGTTTAAAATAACCGGTTTACCCGCATCGCCCGAGTCGCTTATGCCTTTTATTAACGGTATTTCGCCCAAAAATGGTACGTCCAGCTGCTCTGCCAGTTTGCGGCCACCGCCTTGTCCAAATATGTAGTACTTGTTTTCGGGGAGCTCGGCAGGGGTAAAGTACGCCATGTTCTCCACTATACCCAAAAGCGGCACATTAATGGCTTCCATCATAAACATACCTATACCTTTTTTAGCATCGGCCAGCGCCACGTTTTGCGGAGTAGTTACAATTACCGCCCCCGTAACCGGGAAGGTTTGCGTAATGGTGATATGTATATCGCCGGTACCCGGCGGCAGGTCGACCACCAGATAATCCAGTTCGCCCCAATCGGCATCGTTAAACAATTGTTTTACAGCGGTTGATACCATTGGCCCGCGCCAGGGTACGGGTTGGTTAGGGTCGGTAAAAAAGCCTATGGATAATAGTTTGATACCGTATTTTTCAATAGGCTCAATACGGGTTTTGCCATTCACATTGCTGGCTTGTGGCTTGGCACCCTCCAATCCAAACATAATGGGGATAGACGGGCCGTAAATATCCGCGTCTATCAAGCCCACTTTAGCTCCCGATTTAGCTAAACCCAAAGCCAAATTAACCGCCACGGTTGATTTACCTACACCGCCTTTGCCCGATGCTACCGCGATGATATTTTTAACATTAGGCACACCCGTGTTTTTTTGCGAGGTTACCCTTGATGTCATGTTAACCGTTACCACAATATCCTTGCTGATAAAGTGGCCTATAGCGTTACGGCAGGCGTTTTCAATTAATGCTTTTAACGGACATGCAGGCGTGGTTAAAATAACCGAAAAACTCAGGTTATTACCATCAATTACGATATCGTCTATCATGTTTAGGGTAACCAGATCCTTTTTAAGGTCGGGCTCCTCTACATTACTTAGGGCTTGTAAAACTTGTTCTTTAGTGATGCTCATATCTATACAGGTACAAACTTACTAAAAGGGGCATTAAGTAGTGTCATGGTAATGATAAAATGGGGGGGGGTAATAAAAGAGTTGAGAATTGTATATTTAAACATGAAGAAATTTTTGACCGCATTGTTATTAACAGTAAGTACTTCGGTATATGCCCAATCGTCCTTCACTAATTTTAAATGGGTAACCGATGATTTGGAATATATTTCATTTCATAAGGATGTCGCGAGTTTTATGCTTGGTAGTTTACCCTGGGACCAAAAATATGAAAAGGCTAAAGACACTTTAATGTTCATTGATCGTTACACAACTTTAAAAAATGGAATGCAAATATTGGTAATTGATACTGCTAAGTACCTCATCAAGCAATCAGGAAATAAAGAACTTGAACTAATACTGCATAATAGCAAACCGCATAAATTTATAAGCAAGCCGTATTACAAATTTAAGAATCTAGCGTATCTTCAAGACAAGACGCTCAAATTTAGCAGGTTACATTTCACAGCAAGCGCCTGCTACGGCACCTGCCCGGTGTTAAATATCGATATTGATAATAAAGGCACCTACTATTTGACCGGGGGGGAATATGCAGAACCATATAAGGGGACATATAGAGGAGTGTTAACAGCCAGACAATTAGATACGCTAAATTATTTATTACAAACCAGCGAGTTAAAAAAAATGCACACCTGGAAACAAGCTTTTAAAGTTTCTGACGCGCCGGGATATAACTTTACGATATATTACAACGATAAAAAGTTAAAAATCAAAACAGAAAAGCCTCCGTTAAATTTGGTTGACCTGGTGGATTTTTTAGTAAACTCATACAGACGTGTTAAACTCAAAGAAAATCCGGGCGGATTTATATTTAAAGAAGACTAACAAATATCTAAACATACCCTCGGCAAGGAAACATTTTGCATATCCTAACGTTTGTATCGGATAGGATTTAGTTTAGTTTTGGATAAAATTTTGTTAATGCGTCGTATCGATCCCAAATATATCCGGATTGCCGGAATTGTTGCTGCCACCCTTTTTGTTATTTTGCTCATCGGTGGGATAGTCATTTACTCTAAACGCGAAGCCTTATTAACCAGTGCCATTGCTAAGGCCAAAGCCAAAGCCAAAAAAGACTATAATTTAAATGTCGAGATCGGCTCGGCAAGGTTTAGCGGCTTAGCTACCGTTTCATTTGATGGTATTACCATTGTTCCGCAGGATAGGGATACGTTGTTAAGCATTAAAAGCTTTGATGTGGGCGTTAAAATATTCCCGCTGATATTTGGCAATATTAAACTGGCCGAATTAAATATGCTGGATGGCCACTTGAATCTTACAGATATTAAGGGCGTAAAAAACTTCGATTTCCTGTTTAAAAAGAAGCGCGATACTACCACCACCAAAACAAAATCTGATCTATCCGTACTGGCCAATAATTTAATACGCCAGGTGCTGTACAAAATACCTGATGATATGCAGGTAGATAATTTTTTGGTAAGTTATAAAACCGACAGTGCCGGTGTTAAATTATTAACCCAAACCGCTACCATTGATGGCGGCGACCTGACATCGACCATAAAAGTAGATGATGGCGCTTCCACATGGCATTTTGCAGGAACGCTTGACCCCGGTGATGATGAAATTGATGTAAGCCTATACGCCGATGGTAAAAAGGTGGAGCTGCCCATCATCGAAAAAAAGTATAATATCAAACTCAACTTCGATAAAATAACCACCCGCTTAAATGATGTTAGTCGCAGCGATGGCGAAACCAAAATTGAGAGCTACTTCGCGGTAACCAATATGCTGATCAATCACCCGGCATTATCTACAGAAGACATTGTAGTCCCCGAAGGATCTATTGATGCTAATTTGGTGGTGGGTAAAAACTTTGTATCGGTTGATAGTTCGTCGGTTATCCATTTAAAAAAGGCCGAGGCCCACCCTTATATTAAGTACACGCTTAGCCCCCATAAAATTTACGAACTAAAATTAAATACCGGCTGGCAAAACGCGCAGGATATTTTTGATTCGTTCCCTTCGGGGATGTTTGAAACCCTGCAGGGCATAAAAGTGGCAGGTAAGTTAAACTATAACTTTAACCTGTACCTGGATAGCTCTAAACCCGATGACCTGGTGTTTGACTCGAGTTTAGGTAAAGAAGATTTTAAAATACTGCAATACGGCGAAACCGACCTGCGCAAACTAAACGGCACCTTTGTGTACACCCCTTATGCCAAAGGCAAACCCATGCCGCCGCGCATCATAGGGCCTGGAAATTATAATTACACCCCGCTTGACCAAATATCGCCTAACCTGCGTAACGCGGTGATGACTGCCGAGGACCCCACGTTTTATAAAAACCATGGTTTTGTGGAGGAAGCTCTCCGTAAGTCATTGGTAGAAGACTTTAAGAAGAAAAAATTTAAGCGTGGCGGCAGCACCATATCCATGCAGCTGATAAAAAACACCTTTTTAACCCAAACTAAAACTTTGGCCCGCAAAATTGAGGAGATCATGATCGTATGGCTCATCGAGAATAACAACATCATGACCAAAAGCCGCATGCTGGAGGTTTATTTTAATATTGTGGAGTGGGGGCCCAATGTTTACGGCATCCGCGAAGCGGCCAACTATTATTTTGGCAAGGGCCCTTCAGAGCTTACCCTGGGCGAAAGTATTTACCTGGCCAGTATTGTACCCAAACCACGCACCGGTTTGTATGCCTTTTTACCGGATGGCTCGTTACGCCCCGGCCTGATCGGTTACTTTAACTCGTTGGGCCGTTTAATGGCAGGGGCAAACTTAACCCAACGCGACACCCTTGGTTACGGATTTTACGATGTGCGCTTACGCGAAAGCCTGCGAAGTGAGATTGAGCCCGTTGACTCGGCTACCGCCATACAAATGCTGCAGGCCGATGATATAGATGATGAGATCATAATACCTATAATTTCGGCCCCTGAGCCTGTAAATAAACCTAATTTTATACAGCGCCTATTTGGTAAAAAGGACACTATTACCCAAAAACTGGAACAGCGTTTAAAGGAAGAAGAACAGCGACGGCTGCAAGCGGTTGACAGCTCCAACAAAAGCAATAAGGAAAAACGACAGGAAAAGCGCGCCATCAAAAAAGAAGAAAAGGCCAGGCGTGACGAATTAAAAGACAAAGGACTGATATAACGATGGCATTGTAGTGACCATGATATATGTTTAAACATCTAATTTTGATGTTTAAACACATAAAATAAAGGTTATGTCAATCCTACAAAAACTACAATGGCGCGCAGCCATCAAAAGCTTTGATAATACAAAGAAGCTAACCCCAGAACAACTAAACGATTTACTTACCGCGGTGAGGTTATCCCCATCCGGAGCGGGTTTGCAACCCTATAAAATTATTGTGGTTGAGGATGCCGAAATACGCGAAAAATTGCGTGAAGCGGCTCACGGCCAGGCGCAGTTAACGCATTCATCGCAGGTAATTATTTTTGCTGCCGAAACTAATGTGGACACAGCTTTTGTAGCTAAATATATTGACCTGATAGCCCAAACCCGCGAAATAGGTCGCGAGCATTTGGCCGGTTTTGAACAAAGCATAAGTAATATGGTCAGCAATATGACCGAGGAACAAAAGATAACCTGGGCAGCCAAACAAGCCTATATTGCTTTAGGTGTATTGGTAGCTGCCGCTGCCGACCTGGGTATTGACGCATGCCCTATGGAAGGTTTTCAGCCGGGTAAGTTTGATGAGATATTAGGATTGAACAAACTGGGTTTAACATCGGTGGTAATTGCCCCCATAGGTTTCCGCTCGGACGAGGATGTATATAGCAAACAGGCCAAAGTGCGCCGCCCGGCTGAGGAGTTGTTTATATATATTTAAAGCCCCCCTTATTGTCATTTCGAACGAGGTACGAAGAGAGAAACGACAATTTTAAAAGGGTTTAAACCCGCTGTGTTATACGGCGGGCTTTTGTCGTTTTTACGTCTGTTTTTAACCCCCTGAAAATTAGTGGCATACCGTTTGTATTATAACATTAGTTAAAATATAATACAATGTCAAAGAAGATACTGATCGTGGATGATAACGAGTATATGATTGAGATCATGACGTTTATATTAATTAGCAAAGGCTACGAAGTAATTGCACTGCCCAACGGCGATAATGTGTTGAACAGTATATTATTTAATCACCCCGACCTGGTTATACTGGATGCTATTATGCCCGGTATGGATGGCAGGGAGATCTGCAAGTTATTAAAACTAAACAGGTCGACCCGCTGGTTGCCGGTTATTATGTGCTCTGCTGAAGATGATATAGACGAATCGTTAAAACAAAAGGGCGCACCTGATGATGTGCTGCACAAACCATTTGATACCGAAGAGTTGTTGACGAAAGTTGAGATGCAGTTAGCAGCTTAACTTAGCTCTTTCATTAATTTAGCAAATTCTTCCTTTGGGCGGGCCAAATATTGCTCCAGCTTTTCAACACGATTTTCCAGAACACTGTAATCCCGTGCATCACCCTCTTCTGTTACATCGGGCTTTGAAAAAATATCAACACTCGTTGATTTATGTGCTAAAATGCGGTACTTTGTAGCAGGATGTCATTATATATTACCTCATTAAATTCGGGCAGTAACGGTAATTGTTATTACGTTGGTAACCAGCGCGAAGCTGTGCTGGTTGATGTGGGTATATCCTGCCGCGAAACCGAAACGCGGATGAAACGCCTGGGGCTATCCATGCAAAAGGTTAAAGCCATTTTTGTATCGCATGAGCATAGCGATCATATTCGCGGTGTAGCGGTATTGGCCAAAAAATATAAACTCCCTGTATACATTACTCCGGGTACCTTACAAAAAGGCGGATTGTATTTAGAAGATGTATTGGAGTTTTTTCATTGTGAACCCATCGCCATAGGCGACCTGAAAATAACCCCTTTTAAAAAGCTGCATGATGCTGCCGATGCTCATAGCTTTATTATATCCTGCGGCGAAATTAATGTGGGGGTGTTTACTGATATTGGCGCGGTGTGCGATAACCTGGTGCATCATTTTAAATTATGCCACGCGGCTTTTTTAGAGGCCAATTATGATGAAGAAATGCTGGAGACCGGCCGCTATCCCTTTTATTTAAAACGGCGCATACGCGGTGGCTATGGTCACCTGTCAAATGCGCAGGCGCTGGCTTTATTTATGGAACATAAACCCGCGCACATGAGCCATTTGCTGCTGGCGCACCTTTCAAAAGATAATAACTGCCCAAAACTGGTTTATAATTTATTTAATACCCACGCGCGCGGAACGGAAGTGATCGTTGCATCAAGGTTTGAAGAAACGCCCGTTTTTTATATCGCCGACAGGTTAAGTAACAACGTTGCTGCCATTAGCGCAGATATGCAGTACAGTTTATTTTAATGGCGGATATTTTGTTTAAGTAAATTATAAATAATTAATAATGTGTAGGTTATATAATTAAAAATTTATTAATTTAACGGTCAATCGCATTATTGTTATGAAGCTATCTCCTGAGGACACTAAAGATAAGATCACATCACTTTTAGATACAGCTTATGCCTGCAGGACAAACGATTTAAAACGAAGCACCAGGCTTGTTAAGCAAGCGCTGAAGTTAAGCAAGGACATTAACGATATTTCTTTACAGGCTAAAAGCCTTAGCCACCTCTCTCTTTTCTCGATGATATGCGGCGAATATGAGCGATCATTACACATGGCTGCCCAGGCCATAGCCTATTTTGAAGAATTAAACGATGAGCAGGGTATTGCCAATGCCAAATACAATATAGCGGGGGTACACTATAAAACAGATAACTATCACTTAGGTATGGTTAATTTGTTGGATAGCATAACAATTTTTAAAAAGTATGATGACTATCATAACCTGGCCAGGGCACATAAATCATTAGGAACGATATACGAGTATTTTGGCGACGAAAAAAATGCCATTAAAACTTATGAAGATTCTATAGCCGCTGCCGAGAAAGCCGGGGATCTTAACCTTAAATCAAATGCTTATAACACGCTGTCGGGCATCTATCTTAAACAAAAAAACATTGATAAGGCATTTGAGTTGATCAGCGAATCGATAGCTATAAAAACTCAAACAGGGGATGTTCGCGGGCTGGCTTTTGGATTATATGGCAGAGGTAAAGTTTATCTGGCACAAAAACGATATGAAGAAGCAGAAACAGATTTTAAAAAAGCGATAGAAATTCATCTCAAAATGCGGGAAGCTTTGGGTTTAGGTATGGCCTACCATAAACTGGCTGCTCTATATGTGGAGACCATGCGGTTGGAAGAAGCCAAAGTATTACTTAAAACCTGCCTGGACTATAGTACAGAATACCATTTAATAATGGTAAAATTTAAATGCTACCGTCTTTTTTATCAACTCTATAAGCTGGATAATGATCCGGTAAACGCATTAAATTACCTGGAACTATATTTAAAGGAAAAGGAGTCGGTGATCAACAACCAAACCTTAACCGTTATTGAAAACTATGACCTGCTCACCAAAATGGAATCCTTAAAGAAGGAGGCCCAGGTTCAGTTAGAAAAGGCGGAGATCATTGAAAAGAAAAACCACGCGGAGCAGATTGCTGTTGTAAAGCAGGAGTTTTTGTCGACAATGAGCCATGAGATAAGGACACCATTAAATGCGGTAATAACCATAGCGTCATTATTGGGCGACAGGACCGATAAAGGAGAGCAGGAGTTAGTTAATGCCCTTAAATTCGCCTCAAATAATTTGCTGCATATTATAAATGATATACTTGATTTTACCAAGCTGGATGCCGGCAAAGCCGTTTTGGAAACCTGGCCTGTAAAACTTAAATCCTTGCTTGAAAATATAAAAAACACCTACCATAGCCTGGCAAGCGAAAAGGGGTTGCAATTAAATCTGGATATGGATGATGGTTTGGCCGGGTGTTATGAAATAGATGAGACCAAAATATCGCAAATAATAGGTAACCTGGTTACTAATGCCATAAAATTTACACAAACCGGCCACGTGGATATTATTGTTAAAAAAATAACCGGGAATAAACAATACGACGAATTGCTGTTTAAGGTTAGCGATACAGGTATGGGTATAAACAGCGATTATATGGAACATATTTTTGATAGTTTTTCGCAACCCAAATCAATTACCACTAAAAAGCAGGGCGGTTCTGGCCTGGGTTTGGCTATTGTTAAAAAGCTGGTATCATTACACAATAGTACAATAATGGTAGATAGCACCGTGGGAAAAGGGTCATCGTTTTATTTTACGGTTAAACTAAAAAAGGCTGCCGTTGCCGATAAAGTTTCATTAAAATTTACAGATAACCTGGAAGGGAAAACCGTATTGCTTGCCGATGATAATTTGATAAATGCTATGGTAATAACCAAATTGCTCGGCAATTGGAAAATGGCCACACACCATGCCAAAAATGGGCTGGAAGCTGTTGAGATGGCGAAACAGCAAACCTATGATTTTATTTTAATGGATATACATATGCCCGAGATGGATGGCTTTGAAGCTGCCAGGCTTATCGCATCATCTGTAAATCCAAACAATAAGACACCCGTACTTGCTTTAACGGCTGATGTTACGGCCGAATATCAAAATGAACATAGGGCATATTTTAATGGATTTTTACGCAAGCCTATTGAAATAGATAAATTATATAATTCATTGATAAATAATCCTGCGGCGGCGCGTAAATAATAACCTAAAAATATTTTTAATTTAAAGTAAACAATCTGCGCGGAAATTCGTTAAACTAAAAAAGGAGAAGCTACTAACTTCTCCTCTTAATTAACTGATCTTATTATCTCATAAAGAACGAATTGGTTAGTCCGATTTAACAAGTTCTTCAAATATATAAATTCTTATTTATTTAAGGGCAATAAATTGTGTATTTTAAACACTCAGTTATGTGTTTAAACGCCTTTTTTATGGTTTAAACAACAAAAAGGACCGCTTTTCAGGGCGATCCTTATAGGTTATTATGACTAAGGTTTAGGTCGGTATTTTACCGGGTTGTAGTAATAATTAACACACCGTTTTTGGCTTTATCGCCATATTTTTTCAACTCTTTGGCACCGCCTTTTTTGATAACTTCAATTTTATCGGCAGGTATTTTTGAAAATGCCGACTGGCTCATTTCCTTACCATCAACTATTAAAAGTTTACCCGTAAAAATATTAGGCGTGGTTGTAGCAGGGTAATAATAGTCGGTATACGTCTTGGTGTCAACTACCCTGGTTGGGCGGCCCGTAACCGTTATCGCGCTATTCTTATCTTTTTTAGTGTTTATAACTATCACACCATTTTCTGCTTCCTTGCCATAAATACTTGCCGAACCGTCTTTTAAAACATTTACAGACTCTATATCATTCAAATCAAGTTTGTTAAAAGCATCCGGATTGGTGGTTTTTACCCCATCAATAACATACAATGGGTTTCCACCGAAGTTCCTGATCCTGATTTGAGGAGTATCCACCGGTCGCTTAATATTGATCACATTAGGGTTATAAGTAATACCGTATGCCGTTTTAACCCCTCCGCTGTTATTATTTAAAACGTTGCCATCAACATTAACCACACCATCTTTATCGACAGAGATTTTTTTAACGTTTTGCGCATTAATATAATTCAAACCTACAGGGATAGATGATGTCATCTCGACACCGTTTACCTTCACTTTAGTAACTTTTTCCTGGCTTATATCAATAATATTGCCGCCAGGGCCAATAGTTGCCGTGCCTAACTGTTTAAGTTTTTCCATCTCCTCGGCTGTCATTTTATGCGGTATTACAGCCACCCCGTTAACCACGGCGTTTTTTACCGGTTCGTTATTGTAAAAATAGATGTTGCCGTTAGGGGCAATTACATCACCCGAAGTTGTACCCTGAAAGGGTGAGTTTCGTTTGACCGGTGGACCAGACCTCGATGGAATAGCATAACCGGTAACAGTAATCGTTTTAGCTTTTTTGGAAGTATCATTAAATTCTATTGAATCTGCCCTAAAGCTAAAGTTTTGACGATAGGAAGTATCGATAGATGCTTGTATTCTGTATTGGCCCCTAACTGTGGTATCATAAGTCACATTAAACCTATATTTCACAGGTGTTGTTTTTTTTGCAGTATCAGTAAACAGAACGTGCATTGCATCAGGTAGGAAACTCACACCGCGCTTAGCAGCTACCGCTATATTGTCGGTTACCGGTTCTATTTTTTCAATTACGGTGGTAAAAGCTTCGGCAATGGCAGCGTTACTTTTAGTAACCTGTTTTTTAAACTCGGCTTTTGATACACTGAATACTAAAACCAATGCCACAACTGCAGGCACCAACAGCGCATACCGGGTTAAGTTTAGGGTTGATGAGCGTTTGGCATTCATCATCATAATACGTTTTTTAATGGTTGAGGTATTAAAATGGTTAACTATGGCATTATGGCTGCCGTTAAAGGTTACATTCAATAAACTATATTGATAAGCTTTAGGGTCTGAGCCTGATTGCAATATTTTTTGATCGGTAATAAATTCAATATTCTCGCGGATGGCGCGTTTCATCAACCATACACCCGGGTTGAACCAGTAAAATATGGTGCTGATCTCGCCCACTAAAATATCAATGGTATGCCATTCGCTCACGTGTACCTGCTCATGCGCCAGTATGGCTTTAAGCTCCTCGGGCTTATGATTTTCAGGGTTGATGTAAATACTCCTCCAAAATGAAAAAGGATTAACGTCGCCGCTTATTACGCGTATAAAATATTGGTGCAGTTGTGCCGGTTTTGACCTGCGGTGCATTTTGTATAGCGATAATAGCTGCATGGCAAACCTACCGGCTAATATGGCCACCCCGGCCCAAAAAGCCAGTGCCAGCCAAAACCATTTATCGTGCTGTACCTGCTGCACAGCGTTAACAACAGGTGCCTGCCAGTTTACAATAATAATTTGTACGGGCTGGGCAATTTCCTGGTGGCGGTTTAAAATGGCTTCAAAATCAATTAACGGATATAATGTTGCAAACAGGATGGCACTAACCAGGTACACCCGGTTAAGTACATAAAAAGTAAGCGGCCTTAGCACCAGGTAGTATCCCAGGCAAAAAACTATTAAGGCAATATTTACTTTGATGAGGTAAACAAATAAAGCGCTCATATCCTTATTTTTTAGGTTTTTCTATCAGGTTGATTATCTCTTTTAAATCGTTCGCACTTATCTTTTTATCCTTGGCAAAAAACGCTACCAGGTCCTTGTATGAGTTTTGAAAATAATCGCTCACAAAACCATGCATAAAGCGTTTTTTATAATCTTCCTCGGCTATGATGGGCTGATAGCGGTACGAGTTGGCCATTTTTTCGCTTTTTAAAAACCCCTTACGCTGCAGGTTTTTAATAGTTGATGCCAGCGTGGTGTATGGCGGTTTGGGCTCGCTGTGTTGGTCCAAAAAATCTTTAATAAAGCCGGCTTTGCATTGCCAAACGGCTTGCATGGCTTCTTCTTCCTGTGGTGATAATTTTTCCATGATCTTAATTTCAAAAGTTAAATTACGAAATTTTCGTAATAGTTGTTAAATTTTTTTTATTTGTAACGTAATTATTTCTTTGCCAACGTATAAGTTCCTGAAAAATCTGTAGGGCTGGATAGCTCCATCATTGAGGCGCCATTGATCGTTACGTTTGCCATCATCGCTGCCATCTCGGCCGATTGCGCGGCTATTACTTCACCGTTCCTGGTTGCAGTCATTACATTCATCGTCACCCCATTCACCATAATGTTGTATTTAAAATCCGTTGCTTCGCCCAAAATTGGGGTGATATACTTTAAAGGAATAGCCACCTCGCAGGTATAGGCCTTATCCGTACCCAAATAGCCCGATACTTTAATTCCATATTCATTAAAAACAGATATGGTTGGATCAGGTATAGCAGCTATTCCTTTAAGGGTTACCTCCTTTAGATGGGTGTTTAATTCTTTATTTAATTTAGTAGCCAGGCTATCGGTCATTGCTTCCGAGTTGCGAACCGCTTTACTGATATTTGACCTGTTTGTAGCGTCGGTAATTGGCGTGGTGAAGGCTAAGGCTCCGTTTTTACCTGTAATGGTAAGTGATAGGCCAGCGCCTAATATTTTATCCATAGCAACAAAATCAGTTGCGCGTACAACCAGGTATAAATTATTGTTGTTATTGGCCATGGTGTAAAAAATAGCCGTGGTTTTATTAAAGGCTTGCAACTGGTTGCCCCATTCGGTAGCCTTGCCATCAATTTTAACGTTATTGGGTGCGTATATACCTGCCGGTTGCACGTTTGGCAGCTTTTGCGCGTTGGCGGATAATCCACTACACATAGTTAAAGCAAGCAAGTAATAAGGGTGTTTAAAAGGTTTAGTTTTCATACCGATTTACGATTGTTTAGTAAATCTACGAATAATTCGTAATAAAGCAAATAAAATATTTATTGTAACCTAATAATTACGTTAGGGCTTTAAATAAAAAATTAAAAAGAAGATTAAGAACCCTGTACGTAGGCAGGTACCGGGGCGTTTTTAATGCGGCCGCGACTTTTTGAGCCCGGCTTAGGCTTGCTGCCAAAAAGGCCTTTTACTTTATCTAAAATGCCGGTTACGGCAGGGTTGTGGGCCACGTTTTCTTCAAAAGCCGATTTTACTTTATCCCATATACCGCCTACCGCATCTTCATTAATATAGTGCGATGCTTTTTGCGATAACAGGCCAACCAAAGCTTTTACTATAAAGCCCGATTTTTTAAATACGGTTTTATTTAAAGCTACAGGTAAAATAATGCGCGATAATAATCCTATAAAATCCTGGTTAAACAGGCTGGCATTTTTTTCTTCCTTGCTGTCTGCAGATTTGGGGAACAAATTCATTAAGGTTGAAAAAATAGCACCCGGGCTGCTAAAATGCTGCTTAAGTTGGTCAGCTTGTTGTTGCTCCAATCCTTTAAGGCGCGCTATTTCGTCTTTTAGATCTTCGCTATTTTTTATAGGTAAGCCCATCATTTTAATTTAAAAATTTCTCTATCAACCGGTTTGCTATTGTTTTCTCTATCCCCGGTTTTTTAGCATTTAATATTACAGCAATTATCAAATAGATCAATGCGGCACAACCAAAACCTTGCCAAAGCGAATCTAAAACCTCAGACAAAAAAAAGGCTAATGTTAAACTGGCGAATATAAATACCAACAACAGGCTTATAATAACTATCAATTGCGCAACTAAACTTGCAATAATTGATGAGCCACCATCAACCGCCTGGTATTTGGCCAATTTTATACGCGTTTCGGCATATTCTTTTAACTGATCAATAAAAGAAGGTGGTTGCTGCTGTTGTTCTTTTTGTTCTTCCATAATAAATATATTATCCCGGGTAGGGTTAACCTACCCGGGATAGGGTAAATTTATGCGTGTTCCAAATCGTCCTGGTACTCTTCTTCGGCACCGGCTACTTTGGTTTTAATGCTGCCTACTACTTTATCTTTAAGGCCAACCAGGTTATCAATTTCTGTAGCCGCGGTTTCTTTTATCGAGTCGCCTAATTTTTTTAACGATTCTGAAAGCTTATCGCGTGTTTCTTCTCCACTGTCAGGTGCAAATAATATACCTAAAGCTGCTCCTGCTGCTAAGCCTGCCAGCAAGGCTACTACTACTTTTGTGTTATCATTCATATTGGGTAAAATTTAAAAGTTGAACAATTGTTTTTATTTAGATAAATATCTTGCCAAATATACCTAATTGGCGTAATTGGTTGTTTTTAAGTATGGTTTAAATTAACAGTTAATTTTAAAACGTGCATTTGTTTACAAAAGTATGCACTACAAAGGTCAGGTGTCTGTTGTTCCTCTTATTCTGTCCAGCCTGTCGGCCGCCAAACGGTTGGTTTCATATATCTCTACCAGCAATAAAAAGTACGATAGCAGTAAAGGGCCAAACACCAGCCCCAATATGCCAAACATGGGTATACCAATAAATACACCTATTACAGATATCAGCGGATGCGTATTGGCGACACGTTTATTAATGATGAGGCGCATTACATTATCAATGTTGCCAATAAACAAAACCCCATAAGCCAGTAATAATACGCCCTTTAGCGTTTGATCATTAACAAAAAGTATAATACTTGCGGGTATAGTAAGTGTAGGGGCACCAACTATGGGTAAAAAAGATAAAAATACACCAATTACCCCCCAAAAAAGCGGATCGGGTATGCCGGCCAGCCAAAACCCATTGGCCAGCAGGCCCCCCTGCACAACTGCAATAAGCCCTTGCCCCAATACATTTGAATAGGTAGAGGCGCGTAGCTCGGTAGCAAATTTTAACGAGTACTGCTCTCTAAACGGGGCATATTTAAGCAGCGTTGCCTCAAACTCCTTGATCTGTGTAAACATAAAAAACAGCAAAAAATACATCACCACCAGGGTAATAATGATATTGGCCGCGCTGCCTATAATTGACGGAAATAGTTCGGTAGCTAAATTGCCCAGTTTAGCTACGGTATCTTCAAAAAAATGTGGCTGGTTAATGTGCTCGCCGGTAAAGGCGTCAACTTTGGCCTGCCATACCTGTATGGGGAGGCTGCTTAAGTCAATACTGGCAATTTTGCCAATCACCATAAAACTCAATGCCAAAAAGGGCAATACTAATACTACTAATGATATGATAATAATAAGCGTGGCTACAGCGCTTTTATTCCAGTGTTTTTTATCAACCAGGTGCAGGTACAGCGGCCTGAAAATGGTGTAAAGCACAATTGCCCCTAAAATGGAACTAAACATGCCGCTTAGCGCATACATTAAAAAGCACCCCAGTATAATTATACTGATGAGTATGATGTTATTGCGCTGGTTATAGGAAAAAATAGACATAGGTGCTTAAATATAACTATTAAAGCAAACAAAGTATAAAAAGTTTTAATGGAAAGCGGGTTATACCGTTTCTTTTAGCAGATCATTAATGGTAAATGCGCTTTTTTCCATCATGTCCAAATACATTTTACAATCATCCGAGCCATCAGCAAGTTCATGCCTTAATTCGCCAATGATGAGTGTAATATTTGAAAGCTGGTTTTTGATATCATGCCTCAATTTGCTCATGGCCGCGGCATCCATCACTTTGTCGCTCATAATTATTTAAGGTTGATGGCTTTCATTTTATTATAAAGCGTTTTACGGTCAATGTTTAATATCTCGGCGGCTTTGGTTTTATTATAGCTAACCTCTTTTAATACCCTTAAAATAGTATCGTACTCGGCTTCTAAAGCCACATTTTTAAGGTCGTTACGCGGCCCCTCTTTTACTTCGGCAACATCTTGCGCCATTGTTGGTGCCGTAAAAGGCATGGACTCATAAGCGTTTTTGTAGTTTGATATCTCTAACGGAAGCGCCTTAAGGGTTATCTGGTCGCCCTCGGTAATTAAGGCGGCGCGCCTTACAATATTTTTTAATTCGCGAATGTTTCCCTGCCAGCGATAGTTTAAAAAGCATTCAAGCACTTCTGACGAAAATGAACATACATTGCGGCTCAGCTCTTCATTGGCCATTTTTAAAAAATGTTCGGCCAGTAAAACAATGTCGTTACCACGCTCGCGCAAAGGTGGCATATAAATGGTAAACTCATTAAACCTATGGTAAAGGTCTTCGCGGAAACGGCCCTTTTGTATGGCATCCTGCAGGTTTTCATTAGTGGCAATTATAATGCGCACATCCAGGTCAATCTCTTTAGTGCTGCCTATCCTTTTTACTTTGCGCTCCTGTACGGTGCGTAACAGGGCGGCTTGTATTTCATAAGATAAATTACCTACCTCATCTAAAAACAAAGTGCCACCATTGGCCATTTCAAAATGGCCTATCTTGGTAGTAAACGCGCCGGTGAACGAGCCTTTTTCGTGACCAAAAAATTCGCTTGCTGCCAACTCTTTGGTTAGCGAACCGCAATCCATAGCTACAAATGGCTGATTATGGCGCTGACTGTTTAAATGGATGCTTTTAGCAGCCTCTTCTTTACCGGTGCCACTTTCGCCTAATATAATAACGCTGTAATTGGTAGGTGCTATCAGGTCTATCTGCCTGAAAAGCTCTTTTGATGCCTTGCTGTTACCAACAACTATACCCGCCAAAGCCTGTTTACGATTGGGTTTTGCAGGCTTGGCCTCCTGTTCCTGGTCGTCATCAACCATCGCTTGACGGGTTTCAAGGGCTTTGGTTATGGTATTTAATATCTCGTCGGGGTAAAGGGGTTTTGATATATAATCATAGGCGCCCATTTTTATGAGCTCAACAGCCATTTTTATATCCGAATAGCCGGTAATAATAATAACGCCTGTATGCGGGTAATGCTTTTTTACTTTTTTTAGTATTTCGCGGCCATCAGTATCCTCCAGCCTAAAATCACATAGTACCAGGTCAAAAGGCTCTCTACTCAGGTATTCCAGGCCACTTGCGCCGCTGGTGGCGGTACTCACCTCAAAGCCATTGCGTGTTAAAAATTTGGAAAGCAATATCCCAACATTAACTTCATCATCTATGATGAGTATTTTTTTCATAGCGGCGTTTACAGTAATAGGTAAAATGTAATTAAGCCGAATTTACAAAAAAAATGTAAAAAGTATAATTTTATGAATCGCAGGGCACAACTAAAAGTTTTGCGCTATGCGTAACAGCACCCTATAAATTAAACGCGTAAGCTATGTGAGCGCCCCAAAAACCATAGTTTGCCTTGTCATTATAAAAGGTTGATACCGCCTCGTACCGAATGCCTGCATCAATATAAGTACGGTTTTTTAGGAAGAATAACATACCTACATGGGGCGAAAAAGTAAAGGCATTGCTTTTATGTGCGTATACTGCCGCTTTATTTAACAATAGGGTTTGGCCCACTTCGCCCGCGAAATAAAAGTGCCTGATAGCGAAAAGCTTAATACCTATTTTTAGTGGTAAGGTTTGCATATTGGCCGCTTTTACATTTAATATGCCGCCCGGCGTGGTCGAAAAATCGGGCGATGCAAAAAGGGTGTTGTATCCCGCCGAACCGGTAACATATAGCGTTGGGGTTAGCGGATAATCTACCTGTAAAAAGGCGCCCGCGTTATAGGTATACATTTTGTCTAAACTAATGGGTAAACCGGCAGTTAGGCCAATGTTGATGCGGGTAGTATCGGGCACGGGTTGCGCAAATACTGCTGTAGAAAAAACCGCGAAAAATACTAAGGCAGATAATTTATTAAATAGAACTTTCATGTTGTACGTTTAGATTATGCTGTAACGTATAAATACATGCACAGCGTATAGCATTGCTTATAATTTTGTAAAGTTAATACTTTGTTTGTGTTTTGACCGCAAAAACTTTGGTGATAAGCGGATAGCGTTTGGCGTTATCAATCGATGTAAACCAACCCAAGTGATGTACTTTCATTAGCTTCACTTTACAATCTAACAACTATATTACATTTTAGGAGTAAGGGGGATAGGCTTAGTTTCAATTAAGATTTATATCTTAGATAAGCTAATTATAATTCTACTTTAAAATTTAATTCATGAACAAGAAAAAAAACTTTCAACCCATCGCCTTGGCGATAGGACTCTTATTTAACAGTGCAGTTCTTATGGCCCAGGCGCCCCAGTCGTCCCCGGCTTCGGCTTCGCCCCAGGCTGCCCAGACTTATCCCGGGCCGTTTGACCGTGATGGCGCAAACAAAGTGCTTGAGAACGATCGCGTTATCGTTTGGGAAGTTTCCTGGCTGCCAAAGGCCTATCCCACACACCAACATCAGTACGACTATGCCGGCGTTTATTACACCAACGGCGACCGCGTAGTGGTGTCTCCGCAGGGCCAGCGTTCGCCAACCCACAGCACCGCCTGGGATACTTTCTTCTACCGCAGGGGCGTTACCCACAGCGAAGAAGGGGTAGGCACGGATGTGCTGCGGGCTGTGTTTTTGGAGCTTAAAGAACCTGCGGCGCAGGGTGGCGCAACTACCGCTTCCACAGGGCTAGGCAAGGAAGTAGGCCGCCCAAACAACCGCCTGATCACTTGGGCGGACATTGCCGAGCCGGGTACTCAGCTACAGGCACAGGCGCGCAAGTATGAAAATGATGCTGTGGTCGTAGCCTTCACAGGCCAGAAACCAAAGATCACGTTCGTTAAGCGTGGCACCGCGAGTCAAGGGAAGGAAACCGCCGGCGCAGACCGGGCGTATACTTTCGAGTTGAAGTAAAAAACCTCATTATCCGTAGAGTTCCGCAGGGGGCTCTACGGATTTCCTACTCTTTCCCGCGTTGCATTCTTGCACTAGCTTGGGGGTGTGTTAACCAAGCGACGGACCAATCACTACCACCGCGCGACAAGACTAACCTCTAATCACTAATCACCGATCTCTAAAACAGGGCGTTCCCTATGGGCCGGGCTATCCGCTCATACGCCTGCAGGCCTTAGGCGCAAGATGGCTCCCCACAGCTGTGGGGACTCCTATCCCTAACGCAATTATTCCACAAGCGGGACGCTTGCGGTAGCGGGGGGAGGTACCCTTCCCGACCTTATATAATATTTATATATCTTAAAATTGTTACAAAGTAATATTTTGAAACGTACGTTTTTAATACATACCTTTAGTTTGTAAAATTTAATACAATGGAAAATAAAGATATCATACCTACTAAAACCGAAATGGACGTGTTGCAAATTTTGTGGGAGCATGGCCCGTCAACTGTACGATTTGTTCATGACAAATTGAACGAGCAAAAAGAGGCGGTTATATATACGTCAACATTAAAGCTCATGCAGGTAATGAAAGAGAAAGGCATGCTGGACAGGGACGAAACTAAAATGAAACATGTTTACAGCCCTTTATTAAAAGAGGATAACGTGAAAGGAAATTTATTGGGCCGTTTTATGGATTCAATGTTCAACGGATCTGCGAGCAATTTAATGGTTGCCCTACTTGGCAATGGTAAAACATCTGATGAAGAATTGAAGAAGATGAAGGAGTTACTTCAAAAAATGGAAAAAGGTAAATAATAGTAGAACTATAGTTATGGGCATATCAAGAGAATTATCAGATACCCTAATAGGGTCATTTAGCTGGACGCTTGTACATTCGTTATGGCAGGGGGCAATAGTTGCAATTGTTGCCGGCTTAGTCCTAGTAGCCACTAAAAAAACAAGTGCCGCTATCAGGTATAACCTGATACTATTCTTGTTTGCGATATTCCTATTAACCACTATCAGCACATTTATTTATGAATTTAATGCAAGTTCAGGCTCTGAAGTTACGGGGAAAGCAACTATTTCATATCTATCTGCAACGACGTATTCACCCAATTTACAGGTAACATTACCGCCTCATAGTACTAATACCTTGTTGAATACAGTCAATAATTTCATCTCACAGAACTCACTTTTTATTCTGATACTTTGGTTGCTGTTTTTTACTATCAAGTCGATATCAATAGCAGGCAATATACTGTATATGCACAGGGCAAAACATCATCGCGTCTTTGAACCGTCGGATCTTTGGAAAGAAAAAATGACTTCGCTTTGTGAAAAATTACTACTTAAAAAAGCCGTATTGCTGCTTGAATCGGGATATTTAAAAGTTCCTGTTGTAATAGGCTATTTTAAGCCGGTTATATTAATACCTGTAGGTTTACTTGCCCGTATACCTGCCGAACAGGTAGAGGCTGTTTTATTACATGAATTGGCCCATATTAAACGCAGTGATTACGCGGTTAACTTTATACAAAGCATTGCCGAAGCAGTATTTTTCTTTAATCCGGGTTTACTTTGGATATCATCACTATTAAAGGAAGAAAGAGAAAATTGCTGTGATGATATAGCTATTGCACAAACCAATAATAAAGAAGAATTTGTACAGGCACTTATCAGCTTTAAAGATCATTCTCTTTCAACGCCGGTATACACAGTTGCATTTTCGGGACAAAAAAGCACCTTGCTTAACCGGATAATGCGTATTGTTTACCAGGAAAACAAAACCCTTAGCATTAAAGAAAATGGAATATTTATAGTAGGCATTGTTCTATTATCATTAATGGCGTTTGCTATTTACCCGATGAAGAATGCAGAGTTTATAAAACCTGTCTTTTCAAATAAACGGACACATACCGAGAAGCCTTTGCCGGCAATAATAACTAGTATGGAAAAACCTGCTGATAATGACGTTTTTGCAAACAGTAATTTAGCTTCCCAAACAGTTGTATTAAAAAATGCAATAAACACAAATGCTGTTACAAATAACCCCGCCGATACAACAAATAATGGCATAGCGGTAAATAGAAAATACGAAGTATACCCCATGCAGGACCGTATTGTAAAAGCTAAGCTTATTGATGATAAATTTTATTCGCGAATTAGCCTTGACGGTGATAATGACATGGTACAGGTAACTACCACTGGCTTAAAAATGATGGTCACGCTAAAGCATAACGCTAAAGTAGCTGTCATTATTAACGGTGCACTGCATGACGAAAGCGAAGTAACCGGTTTTACACGATCACAAATTGATTCATATCCCGGAATGTTAAATAGCGTAAGTGGCAATACTGTAGCTTATGCACAAAAGCGATACCCGGATCTTGATCTGTCAAAATATGATACCTGTGTTTTATTGGGGGTCGATGGAAATTTATCAGCAGCAATCAAGACAAAAGCAAATTCTCCCTAGTAATAAAAAGGATCGCCTGCCGGTCCGCTAATTAACCGAAACTCTTAATGATCTTAACCTTTTAACAGCTATCCAACTGCTGCAGTGGATAGTATTACCTAAACTTTAACCTTTAAATCAAACAATTATGAAAACTATTTTAATTATTTATGGCGCGATTATGCTTAGCATAGTAGCGTACGCGCAACAAACAGACAAAGGACTTGTAAAAGTTCAATACAACTTTATACACGTAAATGACTTAAGCAAACCGGACAAACCTTACATCGAAAATATGATACTTATTTCCGGTAAAAATGCTTCACTGTATCTAAGCTACGATATAATGGACTGGGCTATAAACTATGATATGCAAAGCCAGGAAATGCGAAAAAAGGGTCTTACCCAAGAACAGATCAATGAACAGCAAGGTCCAAATAAGAAATTTTTAACAACGGAGTACTACTATTTTTTTAGAGAAAACAAATTTTATAGCAAGGAAAGTATTTGCATGAACGGCTGCATGGTGGAGGATGTGATTGAAAGGCCTGATTGGAAAATTACTAAGGACACGCTTAGTTTTTCGGGCATACATGCCCAAAAAGCAACTGCGAAATTTAAAGGTAGAAACTGGACGGCCTGGTTTGCACCGGAACTTCCGTTTGAGAGTGGACCATGGAAGCTAAACGGCTTACCGGGCCTTATCCTTGAGGCTTACGATGATAAAAAGGAGGTGCAGTTTAAGTTTTTGGGGGTAGAAAATATTAAACCCGGTAGCCTTGCAACAGAGAGTGCCTATAAAGTCTCGCCGCAAGATTTAGCAAAGTTTAAACTGTGGTTTCCTTATTTGGATATTACCCAAATTGAGCTGCAAAAAGGACGTAGCAAGACGATGAGCAAAAAGGAATTTGACAAATTAAAAGAAGCTTATGATGACGATCCGTCTGGATTTACACGTGCGCAGTTTGCAGGTGCGGGAATATCCGGGGATGTTGCGAATGCCATAATGAGTGGTGGACAGGGCGGTACTGTACGTAGCGATATTCAAGGGCAAACAGGTATAAAGAGGCCACCTACAACGGCTAAAAAAACGAATACCAATCCTATCGAGCTGCCTTAAACAGTAATCATTGATATACATGATAATCATACTTGATAAGCGTAGAGATACGCTTATCTGGAAGAGTATTGCCTAAAAAACCCTAAACCTTATCACTATGAAAAAAATACCCCTATTAATAATATTGTTGCTTGTATCAGCTTTATCTGCTATTGCACAAAAGCAAGTTAAAGGTATAATAAAAGATAGGGCCGGTAAACCTATCGAATCGGCAAATATTAGCCTGAAAGATGCGGATGGCAGTATCGTAAAATATACTCAAACCAATAAGGACGGCGCTTATACTATTATAGTGGGCGAGAGTATTGCAAATTTAAGCATTGAAGCCACCAGCATTGGTTATAATAAAGCATCCATAAACCTTTCAGACATCAATAAAAGTTATGACATGGTTTTAAGTGAAAGCGAAATGATGCTAAAGGAAGTAAAGATCAAATACAAGCCATCATTAAAACTAAACGGCGATACTTTAAATTACAGTACCGCTGATTTTGCGGGTAACCAGGATAGGAGCATAGGCGATGTGCTTAAAAGAATGCCGGGCATAGAGGTTGCCGAAGATGGAAAGATAAGTTATAATGGTAAGGCTATATCCAGCTTTTATATAGATGGCGATAATTTGCTGGACGATAGGTATAATATTGCCAGCCGCAGCATTCCTCATGGCGCGGTAGACCAGGTGCAGGTAATACAAAAGGATCAGCCTATAAGGATGCTGCAAAAAAACAATATCAGCGATAAGGTGGCATTGAACCTGGTTATAAAAGACGATGCCAAATTGCGTGTAATGGGCGAAGGCGTAGTGGGCCTGGGTGTATCCAACAGGTTTGCCGGTAACGCTACAGCTATACTGCTAAGCAAAAAAGTAAAATTTATAAATAATACTACCGGCAATAATATAGGTATCGATCCCGGGATAGATCTGATAGCACATAACCCCGTGCCCCTTGCTGCCGGTGGCTATTTTCTTTCTGCAGGTGCCGCAAGTGTGCCGGTGCTGCCACAAAACAGGTATCTGTTTAATAAAGCCGGGTTAATAAACCTGAATAACCTGGTTAACCTTAGCAAAACACTGCAATTAAAAGCAAATATTTCTTACTTGATCGACGAAAGGAATCAGCAATATCAAAAACTATCAGAAACATATTTGCCCGGGCAAACCATCAGCTTTACCGAGTCGCAAAGTAATACTGTGAATTTGCAAAAGATGCGGACGCAATTAAATTTTCTGCAAAACAGCGAAACGTTGTATTTTAATGATGTATTTACTATGGATTATAATCCTACTAAAATAGTCTCGAACCTTATAACCAATAATACCCCCGTTAAACTGTTACTTAACCAGCAAGCAGTAAATTTTGCCAACGTGTTGTCTTACATGTTAAGGTTCAGATCGGGGCCTACTATCAATTTATCATCGTCAATAAGTAACATCAGTAAACCCGAATCACTGATCGTCACACCCGGGTTAAATGAAGCGGTATTTAATAATAATACCCCTTATGCAGGGTTGCAGCAATATATTAAAATGCCTACATGGTATACCAGCAATTATGCTTCCATAAGTTTTATTAAAAACAGGTTCACTCAAAATTATTTAGCAGGATTTGACCTGCAACATCAACAGCTTAACTCAGGCTTGTACCGGGTGCAAAATGACCAGAATAAAGAATTTGTTTCGCCCGACATGACAAACGATCTAAACTGGCTAAAAACAAAGTTTTATACCACCGCCCACTATGATTACACCAATGGAAAAATTACTGCCACGGCCGATCTCCCCCTGAGTTTTAACCTGATCAATTATAATGAACCGGCAAAAGCGTTAGACCAAAGGAATCGTCATGTATTTATTGACCCCCGGTTATACTTTTCGTATCAGCTAAGTGCCCAAAATTTGATCAAGTTAAATTACTCGTTCAATAATAATTTAGGTACCATCAATGATGTTTATCCCGGTGCCATATTAACCAATTACCGTTCATTGGTAGCCAATAATGCGCCTATATCATTGACCAGGTCTCATAATGTTGGGGTAGTTCATAATTTTGTTAACGCTGCACAAATGTTATTTATAAATCTTTCTGCTAATTATGCAAATGCAGCTTTAAACACTATCTCATCCTATAATTTAAGCAATAACATACAGCAGCGCACCATACTTTATTTGCCTAATCATACTCAAAGTTTAAGCCTGGATGCCAACACAAGCAAATATCTTTTCGCTTTTAAAATTACAGTAAATGGCGGGGTCAACTACAGGCAAAGTTGGGGTCAGCAATTGCAAAACAACCAGTTATTTACTACTAATATGCAAACCATCGGCTATAAAGCAGGAATAGTTGGCAGGCTGGCAAAATTTATAGATTGGTCATACAATTTAAAGTATGATGTGTCCAGCAGTAAAGCCATAGCAGCGGGAGTGCCTGCAATTAGTAATGTGCGCTTAAGGCAGCAATCAACGTTATCATTTACTACGCTTAAAAATGTATATGTAAATATATCGGGCGAGTATATGTATACCCAACAGCGTGGACAGCAGGATCTGAAATATTTTTTTGCGGATATGAATATAAATCTCAGGCTGCCAAAGTCGAAAACCGATATAGCGTTTAGTGTAACTAACGTGGCCAATATTAAAACATTTAATACTATTGATGTAACGGCAAATTCGCTAACCACAGCTTCATTCACTATACCGGGACGAGTAGCTATGCTAAAAACCACATTTAGCTTTTAACTTTTTGGGTACCCGCGTTAGGGATAGCAGCGGATACCGGCCCTCGAGCCTAACGCCTGCAGGCGTATGAGCGGATAGCCCGGGCCCGCTTCTACCAGCGGGACAACGCCCTAATAACAAACGTCCCCAACCTAAAACCCGATTACGCTAACCCACCACAATTTATTACTTTTGCAGCCATTGCAAATATTATGAGCGAAGAGAGATCATTGAATTTTATTGAAGAGATAGTTGAAGAGGATATAAATGCCGGCAAGCACGGTGGCAGGGTATTAACGCGTTTCCCGCCCGAGCCTAATGGTTACCTGCATATTGGCCACGCCAAATCAATCTGCCTGAACTTTGGTTTGGCCAAACGGTATAATGGCAAAACCAACCTGCGTTTTGATGATACCAACCCTACCAAAGAAGAGACCGAATACGTTGACAGCATAAAGGAAGATGTAAAGTGGCTGGGTTTTGACTGGGCCGAAGAGTTGTACGCGTCTGACTATTTTGACCAGCTATATGATTTTGCTGTGGCGCTAATTAGCAAAGGTTTGGCTTATGTGGATGATAGCACCGCCGAGGAAATTGCTGCCCAAAAAGGCACCCCAACTGAGCCGGGCACACCTAACCAATACCGCAGCCGCACTGCGGAAGAAAACCTGCAGCTATTTGCCGATATGAAAGCCGGTAAATACCCTGATGGCGCCAAAGTATTGCGTGCTAAAGTCGACCTGGCATCGCCCAACATGCACCTGCGCGACCCATTGATGTACCGCATTAAGCATGCCCACCATCACCGCACCGGCGATAAATGGTGCATTTACCCGATGTACGATTTCGCGCACGGGCAAAGCGACGCTATTGAAAAAATTACCCATTCTATCTGCACGCTGGAGTTTGTGCCCCACCGTCCGCTATATGAGTGGTTTATTGAGCAACTGAGCCTGTTCCCATCCAAGCAATACGAGTTTGCCCGCCTGAACATGACCTACACGGTAATGAGCAAGCGCAAGCTGATGCAATTGGTAAGCGAAAACCATGTAGAGGGCTGGGATGATCCGCGTATGTCGACCATTAGCGGTTTGCGCCGCAGGGGTTATACTGCTGCTTCCATCCGCGAGTTTTGCGAGCGCATTGGCGTAGCCAAGCGCGAGAATATGATAGATGTTGGCCTGCTGGAGTTTTGCATCCGCGAGGATCTGAATAAATCTGCCTGGCGCCGTATGGCGGTGTTGGACCCGATAAAAATGATCATCACCAATTACCCCGCCGATAAAACCGAAACCATGCACGGCGAAAATAATCCCGAGGCAGAAGGCGGCGACGGTGGCAGGGATATCCCCTTCAGCAACGAGCTGTGGATAGAGCGCGAGGACTTTATGGAAGAGCCGCCTAAAAAGTTTTTCCGCTTGGGTGTAGGCCTAATGGTGCGCTTAAAAAACGCCTACATTGTAAAATGTGAAGACTTTAAAAAAGACACTAACGGCAACGTAACCGAAATACACTGTACCTACATCCCCGAGTCAAAATCGGGTGAGGATACCAGCGGGATACACGTGAAGGGCACCATCCACTGGGTGAGTGTACCACACGCCAAAACTGCCGAGGTAAGGTTATACGACCGCCTGTTCCAGGTAGAGGACCCATCTAACGAGGACGGCGACTTTAAAGATTACCTTAACCCAAACAGCTTACAAATTATCCCTAACGCTTATATAGAACCAGACCTGGCCACCGCCGAAGTGGGCAAAGGCTACCAATTCATCCGTAAAGGTTATTTCACGCTGGATAAACACTCCACCCCCGACAAGCTGGTGTTTAACCGCACGGTAACTTTGAAGGATGGGTGGGTTAAAAAGTGAGTAGTCAGTGGTGAGTAGTCAGTGTTCCCCATTCACTACTCTCCATTCACCACTCACCTCAATACTTCCTATAAACATTATACAAAACACTCAGATCAGCCGGAGATAAAATTGGCTGGCTATCCGTTTGTACAAAGTGGCGCTTAAAGGCTATAATGGCGGCATTCAGATCACTAATGTCATAGCCGATGATGCGCAGGGCAAGGGCGGCATCAAAATTTTCGGGGGCGGGCTCCAATACCTGGTCCGGCCAGTAGCCGAAACCTTTTTGGGCTAACACCTTCCACGGAAACAGCGGACCCGGATCAGGCTTGCGCCGCGGCGCATAATCCTGGTGACCTATAAAATTGGCGGTGGGTATGTTGTAGGCACGTTTCAGGGTGTCCAGTAGTGCCAGCAGGTTTTTTATTTGCGCGTCGGTGAAGGGTTCGTTGCCGTTGTTATCAATCTCAATGCCCAGCGAGGCGCTGTTCATATCCGTAACGCTGCCCCATTTGCCGCTGCCGGCGTGGTTGCTGCGCATATAATCATTCACCACGTGGTATATTTTACCGTCTTTGCCAATCACGTAATGGCTGCTTACCTCGGTACTGGGCAGGCTAAAGGTGCGCAGCGTTTGCTGTATCGAATCTTGCGCGGTATAGTGGATAATCACATAATTAGGCTTGCGGATACCAAAGTTTACCGTACCCACCCACTCGCCCGGAATGGCCTGGCCCAGGCTGTCGGTTAAAGCGGGGGCCTGCTCCAGCATCAAATGTTGCAGCAGCGAATCTTTTTTAAGCGAATACAGCTGCATAGTAGTTAACGGCGCGGGCACCTTGGGGATAATCACCGTGGTCATCATCGCGTCGGTAATGGTGGGTGGAACCACCGCCGCCATAGGCTTGGTTTTATTACTGCAACCCCATGTGCCAATGGCTATACATAGCCCTATAAAATATAACCGCTTGTTCATACGCCTAAAATAAGCAAATAAGCGTGGTTTTGTTTTGGCGTATATAAAATTAAAAGCGTTGTCATGGTGAGCCCGTCGAACCATACGCGCGGAAAGGCCCCACGCACGCATCCTTCGACGGGCTCAGGATGACAGCCCATTTGTCATGGTGAGCCTGTCGAACCATTAAGCGTTATACCCCATCAATATGCCTTTGTATAGCATCAGCATGTTTTTTAGGGATTGTTGCTGTTGGGGGGTTAGGGACCCAATAATAACCGAGATAAACTGCTGGCCTTCCGTGCCGGTAAATTTAACTTCTGGCTGTACGCTTGTGGCCAGTTTTATGAGTAGGGGCAGCTGGGCGTTGGTTACTAACTCATCGCTCCATTCCCAGTAGTGGCCGTTGCCCGCGTCTGATTTAAATGGGGGTTGGTAGTCGTGGGTTTCCCCGTCAATGGTAAAAGTTACGGTTTTAATGCCCAGCTTTTGGGGGGCGTAGTATTGTATCACCAGCCTGATGCCGGGGGTAGTTTCGTTAATGTAGGCAAACAGGGCGTTGCTGTTGGGCGTTGTGGGCGCTGTTTGCGGATACAGAAACTTGCCGTTAAACTCATCCCCTTTTACGCGGCAGTTGGTGTACAGTTGTTTAAACGTTGCCCTATCCACCGATATATCATTTAACAGGGCCAGCGCGGCATCATAGCCGGAAGTATCAGTGGTAGTAGCAGTAGCAGAGTCCGGGCCGTTGGCAAGGCTTTGGTCCTTACTGTCATCATTGTTTGGGTTACAGGCGCCAAGCACCAACACGCATATACCTATAAAAAGCAGTTTTTTCATTTTGCCCATGGGTTTAATTACCTAAACCTATAAAAACTATACCGCAAAACCAATTATCCGTTTGTTGAAATTACTGCTTTGAGCGTTCCCCGATGGGGCCGGGCTATCCGCTCATACGCCTGCAGGCCTTAGGCACGATGCCGGTATCCGCTACTGTCCCTAACGCGAGCAAACTGTGCCAATTTTAATAAAAAAATAAAAACAGCACAAAATATAAAAAACACAGTAATAAATCACTACATTTGTATTGTGCCATATTTACTATAAATAATTAAACTGAACAAATGTACAAAAACAGTAAAATATTAATTGATATTATTTCCGCGGGATTAGAATGTGATGTAAACAAAGTTGAACTTGCTGCTCTCACGCTTTCTAGAAAGATTAAAAAAGATGACCCAGAAACAGCTAGTCAAATTTCTGAATGCATATCAGCTTTTTCATTACGAACAGGCAGTGCAATTAGAAGCAATAGTAAACCCTTGCCTGTAGATTCAGATACGCATTTAGAAATGGCAACTGTAATTCCACCTGAGGCTGAACCAAAAATGCCCATTTTAAACCACGATACAAATAAACAAATGACAAGGTTTTTAGACGAGAGAACCCAAATGGCAACCCTGCTCTCTAAAGACATCAAACCTTCAAATAGTCTTTTATTAATTGGTCAACCAGGAACTGGCAAAACGATGATTGCTAAATATATTGCATCTTATTTAAATAAAGATTTAGTAGTTCTTGATTTGTCATCAAGCATTTCAAGCCTATTAGGTAAAACCGGTGCTAATTTAAAAAAGGTATTAAATTATGCGCGAAATTCTGGGTCGGTGCTTTTGCTTGATGAATTTGATGCAATTGCTAAAAGACGAGACGATAACACTGACTTAGGAGAAATTAAAAGGGTTGTCAATGTATTACTAATGGAATTAGAAAATTGGCCCGTGTCAAGTATTTTATTAGCGACTAGCAATCACCCGGAACTTCTTGACAAAGCGGTGTGGAGACGATTTGATCATACCATAAATGTTAACCCCCCAGGAACAGAACAACGGCTACAGCTTTTAGAAAAAGAGTTTGGTGAATTTTATAATGATAAAGCTAAAAAAATTATTGAGTTAGCAGTTGAAGTATTAAATGGAAAAAGTGCAGCCGACATTTGTAAATATTGCAATAATGTTAAAAGGAGGATGGTTTTAAATTTGGAAGATATTAGCCAAGCAGCTTTACCCGAGTTGTCCATTTATGCTACTGATTCCAAATCAAAGGGACAACTCTGCATTGCAACTAAAGAAAGATTTGGCAGCATATCAGTTAGGGAATTAGCGGATATGCTTGATATGAGCCCATCGGGTGTACAACATCATTTATCAAAACTTAAACCTAAATCAAAAACTAAATTATTATGAGCAAAAATATTAAGCGTCCGATATTATACAAAGGGGAAGTGTATAGTGCACCCGTAACTAAAAAAATTGCTGTAATTCCCACAGAACCACCTTACCCATTTGAGGCAGCAAGAGAAAAAATATTTAGTGATATATCTAATCTTAGACAAAAGTTAGAAACGATAAATCCATTGAAAAAAATGCCCAATGAAACGATAGTTTGTTTCAGAGTAAGGCCAGAGTTTTCCGCTAAGAGTTATTATCCTCGTGAATTATTTTATCCCTCTAAAACAACCTCTGAGTTACAAGAGATAGGTTCTCGAATGTATAAATTGGACGGTAAAGCAGATGATACACAGCCAACATCTGGTAAGATATTTTTTGTGCGCACAACTCCAGTTGGCTTAGACCAATTTGAAAAAAGATTAAATTCTAATCAACTGAACAACCAGTTTAGGTGGGACATACAGCGACTCGCTTCATTAGATTTACTCAATGATCAAGAACAACTGCTAGGATTTGATGAATGGGAAGAAGGCCGGTTAGAGGCGGTTTTACATCCTTTTTCAATAGATCGATCTTTGGCTTTAACTCAATTTAAGCAATTAATTATTGATGCTGGTATTAAATGGGAAACTGTACGAGTTAAACAATATGAAAGTGACGGATTGACTTTTTTGAGTTTGCCGGGTAATAAAGAAGTTTTAAATGCTATATCTGGATATAACCCTTTAAGAACTGTTCATCCGTTGAGCTGTAGAAGTTTTGGTATTTCAATGCGGTCTTCTGCAACAGTTGGAGCACCTCTACCACCAATATTTACTAATAAAACACGTCCGGTAATCGGTGTTTTAGATGGTGGCTATATTTCAGGAAATCCCGCAATAGACAATTATGTAGAATATGTTGATTATGTAGGTGGCAGCGCAGTACCTAGTGGCCCAGAGCATGGTACAGCGGTAACAAGTGCGGTATTATATGGTGCACTCAATAATATTAAAAATACAGACCAACTATTGGAACCAACTGTGACGGTAAGGAATTTCAAGGTTTTATCAAATGCTACTTTCGATCCAGACCTTTATGAAGTTATAGATTCCATTGAAGCAATTGTTCCAACTAATCCTGACATACAAATTTACAACTTAAGCTTAGGTCCAAAAGGGCCAATTTTCGATGATAGCGTAAGTCGATTTACTTATGCATGCGATACTTTAAGTAAAAAACATAATATTTTATTTTGCATTGCAGTTGGTAACGATGGCGAAAAAGCAGGGTATGATCGTATACAAAGTCCGTCTGACATGGTAAATGGCTTAGCAATGGGGGCTTACACTTTATCCGGAATTAAACCTATAAGGGCGCCATACAGTTGCATAGGTCCAGGTAGAGAAGGAAATAAAATGAAGCCTGACTTAGTAGCTTTTGGCGGGTGTGATCTGGTCCCAATACACTTATTATCAGCGCAAATGAACCAAAGAACTTATACCTCCGGTACAAGCTTTTCCACACCGCTAGGTTCAAGTGCAGCAACACGTGTGATTGCAGGTAGTAATAATTCTTTAAACCCTCTTACCAGTAGGGTGCTTTTACTGCATGCCGCTTCTGAATCACAAGAATCGCATTGCAAAGAAATGGGGCATGGAATATTACCAATTGATATAGAAGAAGCAATGACATGCCAAGATAAATCATACACTTTAATATATGAAGGCGAGGTGGAAAAAAGCAAGTATCGTAAATTTGATATTCCTTGGATTGAAGGATTAAATACAGGTAAAGTAAAATTTCATTGGACTTCAGCCGCTTTGGCCTCGGTTGATTCAAGTTCACCTGAGGATTACACCACAGCCTCTGTAGAAGTTAGCTTTTGTTGCAACAAAAATAGATTCACCTATTCTAAAGAAATTGGAGGTAAACTAAAGACTAAACGCGTTGACGTAGTAAAAGATGCTGACGTAGCTGCAAATTTGGAATTATCTGGTTGGAAAAAAAGTGCTAATCCGATAACTGAAGGTGGGCCTAGCCCATTCGCATCTGAAGCGGATTTAAAAAAAGAACTAAAATGGGATAGCGTAGATGGTAGACGTTTAAATAAAATGGCAGCTGGAATAAACACCCCGTCATTATATGTTCATGCAATAGCGCGTGGACATAGGTATGAAAATGAGAAAATAAAATTTGCTATTACTCTGACTGTAGAAGCTTCATCAGCACCTTATGACATATATTCAAAAGTAATTTCTGAGTATCCAGCTTTGGTGCCAATTAAAATTAAAAGTGAAGCTATTGTGTCAATTACCGTATAATATCCCCTCCCGCTGCCGCAAGCGTCCCGCTTGCGGCAGCACTAGCCTTTGCGACTCTCATTAACGATGTTGGCGGCTGTGCTAAAAAAATTAGCTATATTTTTTAGTTGTATTATATTTGTCAAATCAAGTGCATGAAGCACAATATGTTAGATTGTCAGTTTCTTGCGAGGGTAATCTTGCGATTTGTAATAAATTTATTACTTTTGTATTCCTACGAGTGCGCGATGTACAAATTAGGCCCTCCAATAAACCATGTTACCAATTACAACTATAAACAATTTGGCAACACAACATGAAAACTGAAAAAAAATTCCGTGTCCGCTCAACAGGCCGGGAATGACCAAAGGTTGAGTAAGGTGAGCATCCTGATACCTAAAAACAGGGTGAGAAAGGAGGACCTAAAATGAAAGACGAGTATAAAACCGTAGGAGGCAAATTATACAAGCTGATAATTACGAAATATATTACCAGAAATGGTAAGCGTATTTATCACCCTAAAGGCGGAGTATACTGCTTCTGGGTAGAAGTCGTATAATGCCAAAAGGCAAAGAGTTAAGGTTGGTCACCTTGGCTCTTTTGCTTTTTTAAGAACTCATCTCACCCTGTTAATGATGTGCTTAGAATTTATTGGCTCAATGATTTGAATCATAAAACCTTCATTTACTGTATAGATATTTTCAATCCAAATAAATAAATCAATTAGTTTGTCGTTTAACCAGGTAGTTCCCTTTACATCCATAGTTTCTTCATTAAAATAACATTTGAAACCGTAAAGCTTGGCTATATGTGTGTATTTTATACTTTCCATTTTCGGGGCTGCAAAGGTATAATTTTTATATTAAACACAAAATATTGATAAAGGTTTATTTATTAATATTTTAATAATTTTTTCCACATTGCCTTTATCAAATGTAAAAAGATAAAATAACAAATGGAAGAAAAAAATTATTTGAAAGATTTTTTTACTTAAATCATTAATATACAATGAATTGTGTATAATTCAATTTTAAATAATAGCTATTTTTGCTGTCAATATTTCATTGTATATAATTTTTTTATGTCCTTTAATGCTTCAATCCGCCACTTTTATCCACCTAACACGGCCGCTAATTGCTCTACCGCGTTAAGGATTGCAGCGTATACCGGCCATCTTGCGCCTAATGCCTGCAGGCGTATAAGCGGAAAGCCTGGGCCGCAGGCAACGCCCGCGTTTAGAGATTAGTGATTAGAGATCAGCGGTTAGTCCTGTTTCTTGGTTAGTTATAGTGATTGGTTAATTGGAGATCAGCGGTTAGTCCTGTGGCTTTATTAAGTTATATTTCAAAGAACGTCATCACGCCAGTTACCTAACGGTGCCGCAATCACATCAAATATCGGGTTTTGTAAATCAGGTTATGGTGACAGTACAGTGTCAGTCCACCTGGTTTACCCCGGTAACAAACCATGAAAAACTGCTTAAACTCAATTTTTACAGCCCTGTTTAACACCATAAAAATCATGGTTTACACTTTTCGGGCTGTTAAATTTACAATGATTTGACTGTCAGTTATTTAAGCCTTAAATTAGGGTAAAATGTGTTAAGTTGTGTAAACCATGATTTTGCTATAAATGGTTACCTCATGCTTACTTCCACCGCAAGGTTTTGATGAGTACATCCACATCTTTTTTCACAAAATTCAGCACCGGTTGTATAGAGTCAAACTGCGGAGATTCGTTAAAATACAGCGCGCCGCGCAGGTAATGGCGCACACTATCGGTCAAATAAAACTGCACCGCCGAGGCGGCGTTGCCATCAATAGTGTAGTACAAACCATAAACTTTACGCTCGGGGAAGTTAATGCGGGCCTCGTCAATACCGGTGGCTTTTACCGTATGCTTAAAGGCCAGTTTATGGGCATCTTCAATCAGTTCGTCAAATATTTTTTTACTGGTTATGGGCTGGTAGCTGAGGTGCAGGGTGCCGTTAAACTGCTTAAATTGCATGTTTAGCTTATACTGCATTTTTTGCAGGGTAGTGCGGGCGGGTGTGCTATCCTGCTCAACCTGCGCATAAACCGGGTATTCAAACGTAAACGGGTAGGCAGATTGGTAGGGGCGGTATTCCTTGTTGGGCAGTTCTATACGGAAATAACCCCTTGGCTTAGGCGAGTAATCGCCCCCGCCGCCGCAGGCGGCTAAAAACAATATGGCAACTACTATGACGGCAAAAACTCTCATGGGTTCACTTCCCTTGAGTTCCATATCTCCCATGATTTTTCGGCCTGCAAAAGCAGCATTTCGTAGCCGTTTTTTATTGCAGCGCCCTGCTCTTCGCCTTTCTGCAAAAACAGGGTTTTTTCGGGGTTGTATATCAGGTCGTATAGCAGGTGGTGGTCGGTAATGGCCTGGTAAGGTATATCCGGGCATTCATCCACCTTAGGCGAGGTGCCAACCGGCGTGGTATTGATAATTAATTTATGCTGCGCGATATGATCGGGGGTTAAGTCCTTAAACAGGATGCTGTTTTCCTGCTTTTTGCGGGTAACCACGGTAAACGGAATTTCTAAGTTATCCAGCACGCATTTAACGGCACGGGCAGCGCCGCCGTCGCCTAATATCAGCGCGCGATCATGGTGGCTATGCAGCAATGGGCGCAATGACATCTCGAAACCGTAAATATCCGTATTAAAACCTTCCAGGTGGAAATCATGATCCTTAACCCCCACCTCGCCCGAAAACGCGGCCTGCACCGGACTTTCTTTATAAATGCGGATGCAATTAACCGCGCCTACCGTTTTGGCATCGTGCTCTATCCAGTCCAGATACTTCAACACCTTAATTTTATGCGGAACGGTTACGTTGATGCCGCAAAGGTCAGGGTGAGCACCTAATAGGTCTTGCAGATCCTTTACGTCTTCTAAGGGATAGTTTTCGTACTTGGCGTCGGTAATGTTTTCGGTTTTAAATTTTTCGGCAAAGTATTTTTTTGAAAAAGAATGCGAAAGCGGGAAGCCGATCAATCCGTAGTGTTTCATAGCCCTAAAAAATGATCAAACGTATCACTGCGTATCCCCAGGCGAAGGGTTTCCAATGGTATAACATCTGCAGGGGCAATGTTACCCAGGCTTACATTGGCGCCGATCAATTTGATGAACCACACCTGCTGTGCTTTTTGTGGCGCTTCCCAAATAATGGTTTCTTCGGGTATTTGGGTTAATATTTCATCTACCAATCCCTGGCGCACTTCGCCCGAATCGCGGTAGATACCTACGTTGCCACTTTCGCGGGCCTCGGCAATTACCTTCCAGGCACCGGCTTCAATTTCGGCACGCATCAGGTTTATCCATTTATAAGGGGCAAATATTTTTTGTACGTCTTTTGAACCCACTTCGGATATCACCGTTACCTGTTTAGCCAGTTTACGGATGTATTCGCATTTTTCTTCGTGAGGGATATCTATTGAGCCGTCAGATACCTCGGCGTATTGTAGTTGGTATTTATCAACTAATCGACAATAATCATCAAACTGCCCGCGTACCAGCATGGCTTCAAATAACGTTCCACCAAAATAAACGGGTATGCCTGCATTGCGATAAATGGCTAACTTATCGTCAAGGTTAGGAGTAACATAAGATGTGGCCCAACCCAGTTTAACCATATCAGTATACGTACCGGCAACCTCAATAAAATCTTCCACCTGGCGCAGGCTTAGGCCCTTATCCATCATCATGGTGATGCCGCTATTACGTGGTTTCTGAATGCGCTCGGGGAGATTATTGATGGTATAATTCATATATCAGCTATACAACGGCTATGCCGGCAAATAATTACGGCTCAAAGGTTATAAAAAAACCGAAATAATTTTCGGTTTTTTTAAAGTTTAGAAGGTAACCCCGGCTATTACTTGGTAAACTTGTTTATAATATCCAGTATTACTTTATTCTCCGCCAACTGCGGCAAATAATCAAACAGGATATAATGTTTTTCAGGATCAGAGGTCAGCGCGGTTTCTAAATAGATCATCGCTTCATTGATCTCGCCTTTGGCAAATAAATAAGCTACCATACGGTAATACAGTTCGGCTGCTTCCGGGTTGTTTTTTATGGCTTCTGATATGACCTCTATCGCTTCAACCAATTTTTCCTGCTCGTACAAAATCGACGAGTAATCCAGCCATGCATCTACATCAATAGGATTAAGCTCCACTACTTTTTCATAAGCAATTTGCGCTTCTTCTATGTGGCCCAATTTGTATTCAGCATCAGCGATAGCAAACCAATAATCGGCATTGATGATATCCAGGTCCAATGCTTTTTTATAAAAGTGCAGTGCCTCAAAATAACGTTCTTCAAAATCAAGTGTTACCCCAATACCAAACCAGGCGTCAGCCAGCTTAGGGTCCATTTTAACCGATTTTTTATAGAATGCCCGTGCATCATCCATTTGCTCCAGCTTTTCATAGCATTCGCCTATGGCACAATAAGTATCAGCATTAGGCTGCTCATACTCAAAAGTTTGTCGGTACACCTCAATCGCTTCAGCATATTTCTCCAAATTAACCAAGGCGTTTCCCTTGTTAAAATAGGCAGATGCAAAGCTGTCTTTTATCAATATGGCATAATCGTAAGCATCTATCGCTTTTTCAAATAGGCTTAATTTGGTAAAAGCATTACCCAGATTATACCATGCGGCATAGCTGTACGGCTCGTTATCAATATATTGCTGATAAAACTGTACGCTTTCTTCCTGGTTATCCAGCACATCGTAGCAAAATGCCAGTTCATACAAGGCATCCTGGTTCTCCATATTTTGCTTTAAGCAAAGCTTTAAATAGGTGATGGCTGTTTCATATTCGCCCATGTTTTGATGCACGTAGGCAATATGCAATAGTATTTCGTCAGTTTCTTCGGCAAGGTCAAGCGCTCTTAAATAATTTTCAAGGGCCTCGTCATACCGCTCCATGCTCTCGTACAAGTTACCGCGAATAATGTAAATATCCGCATCAGATGCTTCCAGCGTAGCTGCTTTATCCAGCAAAGTAAAAGCATCATTAACACGATTGGTAATTGCCAGCAACTGGGCCTGCTTTATTAAAAATACAGCAGCAAAAGGGTGTTGGCTAAAGGCATATTCTGCAACCTGCAATGCCTTGGCGGCGTCGTTTTTTTCGATGTAATAATCGATAATGTTCTCAAACGCCTGGGCATCAAAAAAGTACTGGTCATGATTCCTGATCATTTCCTCGTACCGTTCTACCGAAAATTTTGGATCTTCGGCTGAACCAAATTCAAATTCTTCTTCCATTCAATATTGTTTGCAGAACACTAGTTTAAGTATTAGGTATGACTCGCTTATACCTCAATGGTTCAAATTACAAGTTATAAGCATCGTTAAGGTAATTAAGTTTTCAACATACAAACATTTTAAACATCGTTTTTTGCAATTGGCTGATTATGAAATATTAGCGTTGCGTTTCCGGGAGGTGGGTGTATATGTCTTAAAGATTTTATCTTTCATCAAAGATACGAAACCCAAAATAAAAGTGGTATGCGAAGCACGTTAATATTACATGAGGGTGTCAATCCGTAAAGTATCATAATTTTTATAGTTATACTTAAAGTGCTGCTTAAATCGTTGTGTAAAGCAACTATTGTAAATAATGTGCATCCTATTTTTGCGGTTCATTTTAGGTATAAAACACATCCAACACAAAAAAATAATTGAATTTGTAATATCTTACACCAAATTTATATCAATGAATATTTTTCGTCTACCCATAAAAATCGCCGCCATATTCGGAGCATTACTGTTAAGCCATAATACCTTTGCGCAGACTGATCCACCTAAAAATTGGCATACTATGGATCTAAAAGCCGATGGTTATTACGGCATCAGTTTAAATAACGCTTATCAATTTGTAAAAGGCAAACCCAATAAAATGGTAGTTGTAGCTACCATTGATAGTGGTATTGATACCGCGCAAAAGGACCTGAAAAGTATTTTATGGGTAAACCCTAAAGAGAAACCGGGCAATGGCATTGATGATGATAAAAATGGCTATGTAGACGATGTACATGGATGGGATTTTTTAGGTGGCCCGGGCGGTAAAAGTGATTATACCGAAACTGTAGAGGAAGTAAGAGAATATCACCGTCTTAAAGATAAATACGCCAACGCCACCACAGCTACCGAAGGCAATGCAAAGGAATATGCCTATTGGCTTAAAGTAAAAACCATTTATAACGAAACTATTTCCAAATCTTCGGGCGAAGTAGGGCAGGTTTCGCAGTTTATGAATGCATTGATGGTAACCAGTGGTTATATTAAAAAAGCGTTAAAGCTTGGCCCCGATGCTACGTTTAACCAGGCTGACCTTGCTAAGATAACAGCACCAAATGATACGTTAACCCAAAGCATCGCTGTTTGGGGGCCGATCTTTCAGGAAGAGGGTGGCGATAATAGCAAAATATTAAAGGAACTTGCAGAATACCAGGCTAAACTAAATAATGATGTAGCCCCTGATCTGACATCGCGCAAACGTATTGTAGGCGATGACCCTGATGTGCAGGATGGCAAGCCCTACGGTAACAATATTTTAAAATACCCTGATGCTTCACACGGAACAGGCGTTGCCGGTTTGATAGGCGCGGCACGCGGTAATGGTTATGGTATTGATGGTATTGCCGATAATGTACGCATCATGGGTATTAAAGCAGTGCCTAATGGTGATGAGTATGATAAAGACATAGCTAATGCTATACGCTACGCGGTTGATAACGGCGCTAAGGTGGTTAATATGAGCTTTGGTAAAAAGCTATCACCGCATAAAGACTGGGTGGATGCTGCGTTTAAATATGCGGCATCTAAAGATGTGTTGCTGGTGCAGGCATCAGGTAATGATGGCCAAAATGTGGACATTAAACCGCAATTTCCAAATGATACTTTTGCTGATGATTCGTCGGACGATTCAGATAACGTGATCAGCGTAGGTGCTTCAAGCGCTGTATTGGGCGAAAACCTGGCCGCATCATTTAGTAATTATGGTAAACGTACGGTAGATGTTTTTGCACCGGGTGTAAAGGTAACTTCCATTAATATGGATGGCGAATTTAACACCGCCGACGGCACGAGTTTTGCTTCGCCAATAACTGCAGGTATTGCCGCATTAATATTAGAGTATTACCCCGATCTGAGCGCTAAACAATTAAAACAGGTGATATTACAATCGGCCACACCTGTTGCAGGTACTAAGGTAATAAAGCCGGGTAGCGAGGGTGAAATGGTTGATTTTACAACCTTGTCAAAATCTGGCGGTATTGTAAATGCTTATAAAGCATTAGAACTCGCATCAAAGTTAAAAGGGGAACGTAAAAAGTAATTAGCCACGACCGCCAAATCAATTGCTTTTAAAACATTAGTGATTATATTTGCGGCTGAAAAACAGTATATTTTAATATAATGAGAGAAATACAATTCAGAGAAGCCCTTCGCGAAGCAATGCAGGAAGAAATGCGCAAGGATGAAACCATCTACCTGATGGGCGAAGAAGTGGCTGAATATAATGGCGCTTATAAAGTTAGCCAGGGCATGCTTGACGAGTTTGGCGCAAAACGCGTTATTGATACCCCTATCTCCGAATTAGGGTTTGCAGGTATAGGAATAGGCTCGGCTATGAATGGTTTAAAACCTATCATCGAGTTCATGACCTTTAATTTCTCATTAGTTGCTATTGACCAGATTATCAATGGTGCTGCCAAGATCATGTCAATGAGTGGCGGCCAGTTCTCGGTTCCTATTGTTTTTCGTGGCCCAACAGGTAATGCAGGTATGCTAAGTTCACAGCATAGCCAGTGTTTTGAAAACTGGTATGCTAACTGCCCGGGTTTAAAGGTGGTTGTACCATCAAACCCTGCAGATGCTAAAGGCTTATTAAAATCGGCTATTATTGATCCTGACCCGGTTATTTTTATGGAGTCGGAATTAATGTATGGCGATAAAGGCGAAGTACCTGAAGAAACATACTATATTGAAATTGGTAAAGCGGCCGTAACCAAACAAGGTACTGATGTTACTTTGGTGGGTTTTGGTAAAATAATGAAAGTAGTTAACGCCGCCGCAGCCGAGTTAGAGAAAGAAGGCATCAGCGCGGAGGTTATTGACTTGCGTACCGTACGCCCTATTGATTATGCTACCGTAATTGAATCGGTTAAAAAAACCAACCGTTTGGTATTGGTTGAAGAAAGCTGGCCTTTAGGCTCAATAGCTACCGAGATAGCCTTTAAAGTACAAAAAGACGCGTTTGATTATTTGGATGCGCCTATCCTGCGTATTATGGGTGGCGATGTGCCATTGCCTTACGCGCCAACCTTGATACAAGAATACCTGCCAAATCCGGAAAGGGTTATAAAAGCAGTTAAAGAAGTAATGTACGTTACTAAATAAGTAACACAATCATAAAAGCATGAGCCCCGTTTATCGGGGCTTTTTATTTAAACCAAACTCACAATGGACGAATTAATAGTAAAAGACAGTAACGGTAATATATTGAAAGATGGCGACTCAGTAACGCTGATCAAAAGCCTGAAAGTTAAAGGCGGCGGCACCACACTTAAGCAAGGCACATTAGTAAAAAAGATACGCCTTACTGATAACGATGAAGAAGTAGACTGCAAGGTCGACGGCATGAGCATTGTGTTGAGGACCGAGTTTTTGAAGAAGCGATAAGTTTAAAATCCAACTGTCATTTCGAACGAGGTACGAGGAGAAATCCATACATATGCGACGTAGCGTGTGTATAGATTTCTCGCTATGCTCGAAATGACAGTTATTTTTTAAGTATTATAACAATTCCACCAATCGCTCCAATGCCATACCCCTTGAGCCTTTGATCAATACAGTTGAATTTTTTATAGGATTGGCTTTTAACCCCGCAATGGCTTCTTCAGCGGTTTCATAAAAAATTGCTTTTGGAGTTTCACTTTTTAATGCAAAAAATTCTTTTCCAATAATTATCCGTTCAGCAACATCAGTTTGCAAGACTTTATTAATTATGTTTTGATGTTCTGCCGGGGCTTCTTCACCCAGTTCAAACATATCGCCCAAAATTAAAACTTTACGCGTTGCCTGTAGCTGACCAATATTTTCAATAGCTACCTGCATACTGCTGGGGTTGGCATTATAGTAATCGCATATCAGGGTATTGGTAGCAGTTTGTACAATTTGCGAGCGGTTGTTTTTAGGCTGATAGCCTTCAATGCCACGGTTGATCTCGGCAGCAGACAATTTTAAATAAACGCCTATGCAAATAGCAGCTAATATATTATCCAGGTTATAAGCACCCGTTAATTGAGTTTTAACGGTATAGCTTTCCCCCGAACTGTTATTGGTCCATTGCAAAGTAAGTAATGGAGCATTCTCGGTTATTTCGGCACTCACCAAATCATCAATAGCATCGCCATAAAAGACAGGAGGAGTAGCAAATTTGCGTTTGGCCTGCATTGCCATTAAATCATCGCTATTGCTATTTATAAAAGTAACACCACCGCTTGCTGCCAGGTTATCATATAGCTCGCCTTTGGCAATTTTAACACCTTCTACGCCACCAAAACCTTCTAAATGCGCTTTGCCTACGTTGGTAATTAATCCGTGAGTAGGTTGGGCTATACTGCTTAACAACTCAATTTCTTTTTGATGATTGGCCCCCATTTCAATAACCGCAATTTGGTGCGATGCATCAATGCTTAAAACGGTTAACGGTACACCAATATGGTTGTTCAGATTGCCTTGCGTTGCCAGGGTTTTGTAATGCTGTGCTAATACCGCGTTGATCAACTCCTTGGTAGTGGTTTTACCATTGGTACCCGTAAGCCCAATAACCGGAATAGTTAATTGGCGACGATGATAACGAGCCAGATCTTGCAAGGCGGTTAACACATCATCCACCAATAAACATTTATCGCTGGTTTTATACTGGGGGTTATCAATTATTGCATAAGCCGCGCCTGCCTCTAAAGCTTGTTGCGCAAAGGTATTGGCATCAAATTTTTCTCCCCGCAGGGCAAAAAACAAACTGCCTGCAGCTATTTTGCGGGTATCGGTGCTGATAACCGGGTGCTGTTTATAAATTTGATAGAGTTGTTCGGTAGTGGTCATGATATTATTGATAACCAAAGTTATTGATTTCTGTTCATCCAGCCTATAACAGCTTTAATCTCTCCATAACTAAAATCATTGCCCAGTAATTCTTTCAATGGAGCAAGCCTGTCGGCGCCGTATTTTTCAATGGCATCTTTAATAATGGGCAGCTTATCTTCCGTAACTATTTCAGATAGATTCATCTCGCCCGATTGTACAAAATAACTTAAATGGGTTTCAATGGTAGATATGGTAAAGCCACGTTCAGTGGCAATTTCAGCAATAGTTTTGCCTGAACGATATAAATTTAAAGTAACCAGTTTGGTGTCGCTGCTACGCATGACGGTAGCGGGTTTGGCAGCCTTCGGCGCACGTGTTTTCCGCTCGCGCTTCCTGCTTTTCTGGTCCATTTTTGAGGATAGTCCATGTTGCTTACAATAACTAGTTACTGTTGCTAAAAACTCACGGCCATATCTTGCCAGTTTAATATCACCAAAACCTGATATCAATCGTAACTCGTCCAAACTTTGCGGCAGATAAGTGGCTATTTCTACCAAAGTTGCGTCAGACACAATAATATAAGCCGGTACGTTTTCCTGCTGCGCGATGTCGCGGCGGGTATTTTTTATCAAACTCAGTAAACTATCATCAAATGGCAAAGCCTCCTGTTCCTGTTCTTCAATAATTTGAGATGCGATAAGTTCTACTTTTTGCTGTCCTTTTAAAACCGCGTCGCTTTTGGCGGTAAGCTTTAAAACGGGGTATTCATCCTCAGTAACATGCAAATAACCCAGCGCCACCAATTCACGCAGGTAGCGCATCCAGTCGGGCTTGCTGATATCAGCACCTACACCGTAAGTTTTAAGCGCTTTATGTTCCTCACGTATCTTCTCGCTTTTGGAGCCGCGTAAAAAATCAATCACGTAGGTGCTGCCAAAACGCTGATTTAACCTAAAAACAGCCGAAAGTGCTTTTTGCACTATTAGCGTACCATCAAAACGTGTAAACTCGCTCAGGCATATATCACATGATCCGCAGTGTTCCGGTGCTTGCTCATCAAAATAATTCAGTAAAAACTGGCGACGGCAGGTAGGTAACTGGCAATACCTTACCATGTCATTCAGCTTGGCCAACATAATGCGGGTTTGCTCCTCGTTATTATCTACGCTGGCAAAGCCCTTGAGTTTAATCGCATCACCCGGCGAATAAAACAACATGGCTGCTGATGGTAAACCATCTCGCCCGGCGCGCCCTGTTTCCTGGTAATAGCCCTCAATGTTTTTAGGCATATCCATGTGCACCACGTAGCGCACATTTGATTTATTGATCCCCATCCCGAAAGCAATGGTGGCAATAATGATCTTTACATCATCCCGCAAAAAAGCTTCCTGGTTGTGGGCTTTTAAGGCGTTATCTAACCCGGCATGGTAAGCCTCTGCCTGGTAGCCTTCGGCTTTCAAATCTGCGGCTAATGCCTCCGTTGATTTACGCGACAGACAATATATAATACCTGATTCATCCTTCCGGCTATCCAAAAAGTTGAGCAGTTGGTCGAAGCTGTTCTTTTTAGGCATTACCCGGTAGGTAATGTTGGCGCGGTTAAAGGAGGAGATAAATATGGCCGGGTTTTTTAGCGCCAGCTTATCTAAAATATCTTTTTGGGTAAGCTTATCCGCGGTAGCGGTAAGTGCAATAACAGGGACATTAGGGAACTCATTTTTTAAACCCGCAAGCATCAAATATTCGGGGCGAAAATCATGCCCCCATTGCGAAATACAATGCGCCTCGTCAATAGCTATTTGTACTACCGGCAGGGTTTTTAAAAAACTAATCAATTTGCTTTCTGAACCAAATAATCGCTCGGGTGCTAAATACAGTAATCGTATCTGGTTATTGTTTAGCCGAGAAATAATTTGCGATTGCTGATCCGGTGTTTGTGCTGAGTTTAAAAAGGCAGCTGCTACACCCATCACATTCAGGCTGTCCACCTGGTCTTTCATTAAGGCAATCAAGGGCGATATAACGATGGTGAGGCCATTTAAAAGGATAGCGGGCAGCTGATAGCATAATGACTTGCCGCCGCCCGTAGGCATCAGCGTTAATACATCTTTTTTATTTAAAACATGCTCAATGATCTCTTCCTGCTGGTGCCTGAACTCGCTGTATCCGAAATATTTTTGCAGGGCTTCTAATGGGGTCATTTTTAATGTGCAGATGTGTTGATGTGCAAATATGCAGATTTTGTTGAGCCCCATATCTGTTTATAACATTAAATACCCATAAAAACTTTTTATATTAGCTATCGTACAATCTGCTATGCTAAAAAAAGTCGCTTTATTATTTATCGCAATAGGTTGCCTGCTATCGGCATCGGCACAAACTATACAATCGCCTGCCGGGTTTTTGGGCTATAAATTAGGCGACCAATTTACGCCACATTACCGCATTGCCGATTATTTTAATTACGTAGCCAAAACCTCAAAAAATGTAAAGCTGGTACAGTATGGTATTACCAATGAGGGGCGGCCATTAATGGCTATGTTTATTGCCTCGCCCGAAAATATTGGGCGATTGGAAGAAATAAGAAATAATAATCTGCGGCTGGCGGGCATAGAAAAAGTAGCTACAACCCCTACCACCAATACACCCGCCATAGTGTGGTTAAGCTATAATGTACATGGCAACGAACCCAGCTCAAGCGAAGCAGCTATGGCAACGCTGTATGATATGGTAGATCCGGCCAATACAAAAACGCAGGCCTGGCTTAAAAATACAGTCGTGGTAATTGATCCTTGCCTGAACCCGGATGGGCGCGACAGATACGTTGGTTTTTATAATTCGGTAAAAGGAGCAGAACCTGATGCCAATCCCTCAGCGCGTGAGCACCAAGAGCCGTGGCCCGGGGGCCGCACCAATCATTATTATTTTGATTTGAACCGCGATTGGGTGTGGCAAAGCCAAAAGGAAACACAGGCGCGTTTGGCATTATATAACCAATGGCTGCCACAGGTGCATGTTGATTTTCACGAGCAAAGTTATAATTCGCCTTATTATTTTGCGCCTGCGGCCGAGCCGTTGCATAATGATATCACCAAGTGGCAAAAGGAGTTTCAAACCATAATTGGTAAAAACAACGCCAAATATTTTGACCAAAAAGGATGGCTGTATTTTACCCGCCAGGAGTTTGACTTGCTGTACCCATCATACGGCGATACCTACCCCATGTACAACGGCTCCATAGGGATGACCTATGAACAGGGGGGCATAGGCGCCGGGCTGGCAATTGTTACCGGCATAGGTGATACTTTAACACTTGCAGATAGGATAGCGCATCATCATTCAAACGGATTAAGCACTATCGAAACGACATCCGCCTACGCACAAAAAGCAGTAACCGAGTTTAAAAAGTATTTTGATAATAGCCGCGCCAGGCCACCTGGCGATTATAAAACCTACATTATAAAAAACGATAATGCCGACAAAATAAATGCGCTTGCCCAATTGTTTGAACGTAACGGCATACAATATGGGTATGGCTTAAAAGAGGGTATGGTTACAGGCTATAATTACTTTTCGGGTAAAACAGAATCATTATCTGTTTCTCAAAATGATATGGTCATATCTGCTTATCAACCTAAATCTGTATTGTTAAATGTTTTATTGGAGCCCAAAACTTATGTAGCCGATTCCATTACCTATGATATTACCGCGTGGTCGTTACCCTATGTTTATGGCTTAAAGGCTTATGGGGTAAAGGATGCTTATCAACCAATAGCAGCTTCATTAAATTTTACTAAAAAAGTCACCCCTGCCACGAATGCTTATGCTTATATATGTGCATGGCAGTCGGTTGAGGATGCTAAATTTTTGGCGGCTTTACTAAAGGAGAAGATAAAGGTGCGCTACACCGAAACCCCTTTTGAGGTAAATGATAAAAAGTTTGCGGCGGGATCATTAATTATAACCAAAGCAGGGAATAACCGGGTCGATTTTAATGTATTAATTGACCGCATAGCTACAGAATTTAACCGGGATATTACTCCGCTTACGTCAGGTTTTGTTGATAAAGGTGCGGATTTTGGATCTGAGAACATTAAATATATTCACCCACCAAAAATAATGCTGGTGGCTGGCGATGGCGTATCAAGCGCTGCCATGGGCGAGATGTGGCATTTTTTTGAGCAGCAAATCAAATACCCGGTAACTGTAGTTAAATACAATGATATAAATCAATTGAAATTGAATGATTTTGATGTCATCATATTTCCTGACGGGAAGTACAATGATTTTCCGTCAGACAAATTGCAGGGATGGGTGCGTGATGGGGGCAAGCTTATCGCTTTAGAAAGCGCCGTTGAGCAACTGGCAGATAAAAAAGTGTTTGAGTTGAAGAAAAAGGATGATAAGCCGACGGCTAAACCTGACGAAACGCAAGTGGAAAGGATATATGAAAACAGAGATCGCGAAGCTATCCGGTCAAGCGTAGCCGGAGCTATTTATAAATTAAATATAGATAATACCCATCCGCTTGGTTTTGGCTTTCCTAAATATTACTACTCGTTAAAGCAAAACAGCGATGTATATGAATTGCTAAACGATGAAAATGGCTGGAATGTGGGTACCATAAAAAAGGACAATTATGTTGCGGGTTTTGTTGGACAAAAAGGCAAGGACAAAATTAAAGACGGTTTATTGCTTGGAATAGAAAAAGCAGGCAAAGGTTCCATCATATATATGGTTGATGACCCATTGTTTCGCGATTTTTGGGAGGGCGGCAAACTGCTGTTTAGCAATGCCGTGTTTATAGCACCTTAAATATAAAAGGGATATTGAAACTCAATATCCCTTTTGGCTATATGTAGAAGCCCGTTGCGGACTGGAAAAGCCTTAGTTACCTGATGATACGCGGCTGGCCTCTTCACTACTGCCTGTTTGGCGGTTACGAGATTTGATCGAGCTATTGCCAAAGTTATAGGTAAGGGTTAAGCGGGCAATACGTGTTTCATTTTTTTGCCTGATTTGAATATCATTGGTTTGATAAACGCTATTCACATCATTTCTGCGAATATTAAATATATCACTTACAGATAGTTTTACGTTCAGTTTTTTGTTGGCAAATGCACGACTTATGCCTGCATCAACAGCGTATTGGGGTTTTACAAGGAATAAACCATATATAACTTTTGATTGATAAAACTCTGACAACTCAGCTTTAAAACCGGCAAAATTGATATTTTGCGTCGTTTTAACATAGTAGCCAAAGCGACCACTATTTAAATTGGCACCTAAAAGGTTGTCAGATTTAAATTGTGTATAAAATCCGGTAGCATTAATATTCCCGGTAAACCATTTGGTTATAGTGTAAGGCGTATTGAATGTTGTGGTATAATTATTTTGTGTTTGCAGGTTAAGGTTGGTTTGGTAAGTAACCTTAGTAGCCGGATCGGTTAATAATATTTGCGTATTAACATCAGTTGTTTTGCTGTAACCTAAGCTTAAATTTATGGTTTTATTATAGGTGTATTTCAACTCATAGTTGTTGGTGTACTGTGGCTTTAAAAACGGGTTACCCTGGCTATAGGTATACTGATCTAAATAATACACAAATGGGTTTAGGTTATCATATCCCGGCCTGTCAATACGGCGGCTGTAGGATAAGCCAATATTATGTTTAGCAGCCAAACTATGATTAATAAACACACTTGGAAAAAAGTTCAAATACCCGCGAGGGACTACCTGGCCTGTAGTTATTGAGTTACCATTAGAATTGGTATTCTCGGCCCTTAAGCCAAGCTGTACAGCTGTTTTTTTGTAAGTTTTACTCAGGTTCAAATAACCTGCTGCAATTTTTTCGGTATATACAAATTGGTTGGTTCTTAACGGGTCATTCGCATTATCTCTTTGAGCGTTAAGCATATTATCTGTTTTAACATCACTATATTTTACACCGGCTTCAAACTTAAATGTTTTGGTGATGGGGTAGGTATAATCAGCCTTGGCTGTATATATAGTAATGTTTGAAGGACTTTGATTGGTTAATAAAAGCTGCTGTGCTGAACCTCCGAAAAAAGTGGTGTAGTACCGGGCATCAGAGTTGTTATTAAATTTAGAATGATCCAAATCAATACTTAAAGCCTGTCCATTAGTATCTAATTGTAACTTGTCATTAATGTTAAATGCAAAGTTATTGTATTTACTATGTATGGCAGATTGCGTGTTTTGATAAGAATCTGAAGCGGCCGGAGTTGTACCAATTCGGGTATTGTTGTCATTAAATTCGTTTGAACTGTTAAAATAACCGTTTACAATAAAGCCTATAGTGTGTTTGGATGACAGGTCGTAATCAGCACCCACACGGTAATTGTTAAAATGGTTTATTCCCGGCATAAAAGTAGATTGGTCAAAGTAAGTAGTGTTGGTACCATCAACAACAGTACGTTTAATTTCCATTGTCCGGCTGCGCTGATTATCGCCGCGGCTAAAATTGCCAAACACATTTAGTTTCCCTTGTTTATGGTTTAATGATAAACTTGTGTTGTTTTTAGGATAATAACCGTAGCTTCCCGTAAGATTAATACTACCATTAGTGCCAGATTGATTGTTTTTTTTCAGTTGGATGTTTATAATACCCGAATTGCCGGCAGCATCATACTTGGCAGATGGGTTAGTAATGATCTCAATAGATTTTATAGTATTACCATCTGTAGAGCGTAATAAGTTAGCCAGTTGCGCTGCTGATAAATAAGTTAATTTATCATTGATCATTACTGTTACGCCTTGTTTACCTTGCAAGCTTATATTATCGTCCTTGTCAACTGTTACACCCGGCGCGCGTTCCAAAATTTCTAATGCAGAATTACCGGCAGCTAAAACACTACCCTCTACATTCATTACCGTGCGGTCAATTTTTTGCTCAATTAACGGCCTTGTACCGGCAATGTTAACCGCATTTAAAGTTTGGGTAACGGCAGGCATACTTAAAGCAGGTACAGTTACGTCGTTACCAGTAACAGTAAATGGTTGGCTGGTTGTTTTTGCAAAACCTGTTGATGTTGCCTTGATAACATAAGTGCCCGGTGCAACCTGGCTAATTTTATAAGTGCCGGTAGCTGAGCTTAAAGTACCTTTTACTACTGTAGAATCTTTAGTGGCTTTAACCAAGCTTACTGTAGCGTAATCAACAGGTTGGTTTTTGGTGTCAACTATTGAGCCTGAAACTTGAGCCGTAGCCGGTTTGGTTTGTGCAAAAATTGCATTAACACAAATGATAAGTATAAGGGTAAAAAATATTTTGATAAAGGTCGATTTCATAATGGATTGTTCTTTTTTGTTTTTTAATAATGGCCAAAACTACTGCAGTGCTATATGCGCGGCAACGCAAAAAGGGCTAACCCGCCAAACAAATCGGTAAGCAAGGTTATTTTGGCGGTGAAAAAATGTGGATATAAATAATGTAGCATATTAGCGAGCTTGTTTTTGGTATAGGATGCTTTTTTGAAACAAAAGGTTACATCGGTTTATGTGGATTGTAGAAGTTTAGTATTGTAAAACAAATAAGCCCGATATAAAATATCGGGCTTATATTATTTAAAAGCTCATTTAAGATCATCGCAATTCGTTCTCTAAGCTATCAATCATTTCACGGCGCCTTCTTTTAAGACGCTCGCGTTTCTCTTCAGCTTCTCGTCTTAACCGCTCTCGTGTCTCTTCAGCAGACTGCGTTAGGTTATTATAATTTTCATCTGTTTGAGTATGTTCTTCGTAATTTTCTTCATCGGCTTTTCTTAAACTGTCTAATAACTCCTGGTTTTTTTTACGAGCTTTAGCAATTACCGGATCAACTATACATTGCAGGCCATTTTCTGTCATTATAAATGTGGCCGGAATGCCATCTGCCAGCTTATTTATATCTTCACACGCGTTTACATCATAGTTTACTATCAAATTTTTCAACTTGGTATCAATAGTAACTTTTGCGTTTAACGGTAATTTTAAAGTAAGTCTTAAAACTTCATCGTGCCACATTTCATCATCGTCATACAGTTTATAATCAAACTTTAAAATGCTATCCTGCTGCGAAAACCGGTATTTAATATTACGGGCATTATCTAATGCCTCATCATAACTCCTGCCTTTGGCATCATAGTTTTTTACTAATGTTGGTTGATTAGTATCACTTCTTTCAATGGTCAGATATACCTTGCCATATTTGAACCTGCGATAATCATTGTATTCATATGGCGCTTCAGTAACCCGTATGTTAGATTTCAAAGACTTGATATTTAATCTAGCGCTATCCTCTGAAGAAAAGTATTTATTATCATTAAGATTTAAAACATAGGTATTTGAAGGTGTAGCTTTAAGCGTAATGGTTTCACTAAAGTTGGCTTGTGATGCAAAGTTCCTGGCTATTTTTACACAGTAATAGGTGAATACACTAATTGCGCATAGCCACACTATTAACAAACCCGAGGCCCATTGCCGGTTAACAACATTGGTATTAAATATACCTTTTAAGCTTAGTAAAATAATTGTAAGCGCAGGTATAACACCTATTACAAAGCCTGTCATAAAAACCGGAGTCGCGTAGGTGTTTTTTAACACTTCATTGGGGAAAGTGTCAAATGGTGCAAACTCGCCAAAGCTAATCAACGCCACAAGTGCCACTACTAAAAAAACTATGAATCCTATGCTGGCCAATATTGCACCTACTCCAAAAATTTTAATTAAAATTTTTGCGGCACCACTTAAAAAGTTGCCGATGTGGCGAAAAAGGTCTCCCCAAAAATCGCGTACCTTATATATAGCCGGTTTTGTATAAGCGCGATTGTCTGCCCTGTTTTCACGATAGTTACTTTGTTCTTCTTCTAAATTTTCTTTAAAGCCTTGCAGGTTTAACTTTTGCCCACGCATAGCCATACGGTCGGTGCGGGTAATAGCTTTTGGCACAACTATCCAAAATATGATATATAAAAATATACCGATGCCAAAAAAGGGAGATGCTGCTACGAAAGCCAACCGGAACCAAATAACTTGTGTGTCAAAATAATTTGCCAGGCCAGAGCATACACCGGCTAACAAGTGGTTTTCCGAGTCGCGAAATAGTTTACGGTTACCGGTATTATAGATATGGGTTTCATGTAATGTGCTCTTTGCTTCGTCATCTGATGTTTCAAAATCAGTAACCGATCCCATTTGCTCAACAACACCTTTTACGTCCTGTTCAATAATAACCTGTTTATTTTCGGTTGCCAATATTTCGGTAAACATTTCGGCAATGCGGTTTTCAATATCTGTTGTAATTTCTAAACTATCTGCCGAATTAAGAAAATGACGCTTAACATCCGTCATGTAATTCTTCAATATCTCGTAGGCGTCTTCTTCAATATGAAAAATAAAGCCGTTTATATTTATAATAATTGTTTTGTTCATGGTGTGATAGTTTATTGGTTTTTACTTTTTTTGGCAATTGCCGTTTGCACGGCGAACGATAGCTCTTTCCAGGTTTGGTCTAACTGCTGTAGTGCTTCCCGGCCTTCGGGCGATAAGGAATAATACTTGCGTGGCGGGCCCGATGTGGACTCAACCCAGTTGTAAGTTAACAGCCCATTGTTCTTTAATCGGGTTAAAAGTGGATATATAGTGCCCTCAACTACAATTAGTTGTGCTTTTTTAAGTTCGGCAATTATATCCGAGGCGTAGGTTTCTTCGCGGCCTATAATTGAAAGTATGCAATACTCCAGTATGCCCTTTCGCATTTGGGTTTGTGTGTTTTCGGCAATCATAAAACAAAGATATATGTTTTAAATTGTATTATGCAATACAAAGTACTAAAAAAATTAAAAGTTAGCTATGTTTTGCATTTTTTTTAAAAATAAGTTGCAATTATTTGCTTTTTAATTTGTGATTATAATAACGTAACACTACTTTTATAATTAATTAACGATTAACTGATCTTATTATTTACAAACATGAAAAAACTACTACTAGTAAGTTTGTGTTTGCTTGCGACGCTATGCGTTACGCAGGTATTTGTACAAAACCGTACAATTACTGGTACGGTTACGGCCAAAGAAGATGGCCTACCCCTACCGGGAGTTACAGTGAGAATTAAAGGGACAGATCAAGGAGTATCTACGGATGCGAATGGCAAGTTCTCCATTAGCGTACAAACAGGCGCAATCCTATCATTTACTTACATTGCTTACATTTCGCAGGATATTACTGTTGGAGCGAGTAGTGTAATAGATGTTGTATTAGCAGAAGACAACCAGCAATTAAGTGAAGTTGTTGTAACTGCTCTGGGTATCTCAAGGGATAAAAAATCATTGGGGTATGCTACACAACAATTAAATGCTGATGAGATAACCCGTGGCCAAAACATCGGTTTGGCAGGTGCCATTCAAGGTAAAGTTTCCGGTGTCGAGATTACTCCATCCTCAGGTATGCCTGGCGCATCCGCGAGAATTACTATCAGGGGCTCGCGTTCATTGAATGCTACTGGTAACAACAGTCCTTTATATGTAATTGACGGGTTGCCAATCAGTTCAGATAATGATTTTAATACGGGTAATTCTGTAACCGGATCTGACTATGCTAACCGGGCGCTTGATATTGATCCTAATGATATTGAAACATTGAACATCCTGAAAGGCCAGGCAGCTTCTGCACTTTACGGTATACGTGCATCAAATGGTGCAATTGTTATTACTACCAAAAGCGGTAAAAATGCTATAGGAAAACCTCAGGTAACGATCAATTCAAATACTACTTTTGATAAAATATCTGTATATCCTGAGCTGCAATCAATATATGCACAAGGTACAGGCGGCAATTACTCTCCATCACAGTCAAAATCATATGGACCGCTTATTAACGAATTGCCAGATAACGCAACCTATGGTGGTAACAAAGTAAATACTTTTACTAATGCTGCAGGCCTTCACCCGGGTATGTACTATGTGCCGCAAAGAGCGGCTGCCGGGCTTGACCCATGGCAAACACCACAAGTATATAACAACGTTAAAGATTTTTTCCAAACAGGCCATACCTTTAGTAATTCGGTTAACGTTGCGCAAGGTTTTGAAAAAGGAAGTTTCTCTATAACGCTGGGTAATGCTAATCAAAGAGGTATTATTCCATCAACAGGTTTAGATAGATATACTGGTAAATTTGCCGGAGAAGCAAAACTGAGCAGTCACTTTACAACAGGCTTTAACGTAAACTTTGCTAACTCTAAACTTACCAAACAATCATCAGCCAACAACGGTGTAGTTGCAACGCTTTATCCTGCACCGCCAAGCTACGATTTGAAAGGAATACCGTCTAACGTGGCGAATAATCCTTATTCACAAAATACATACAGATCAACAAGTGGCTTTGATGGCATATATTGGGCTATAAAAAACAATGAATTCCTGGAAAGAAATCAACGCTTTTTTGGAAATGCTTATTTGCAGTTTACAAGTGGATTAGGAACAACCAATCAAAAATTAACCGTTAAGTATCAAATAGGTGGCGATACTTATACAACTAATTACAGGGACGTATTTGGTTACGGGCATGCCAACGGTTTGGGAGAAGTTTCTTTAAATGATGTTACCAATAACATGGTAAACTCCTTGTTTACAGCATCATATAACAATCGTTTATCAGATGATATTGTGTTAGATATTTTGGTTGGTAATGAGTTTGTACACAACGACAGCAGAGCCAACTACGCTTTTGGTCAAAACTTTAATTATGGAGGGTTTAACCAAATGAAGAATGCGTCTGTTTACAGTGCTAGTGAAGATTACACGCAACGCCGTACCATTGGTAACTTTGCAAATGTATCGGTAGATTATAAAGACATGCTTTTCCTAAACGTGACGGGCCGTCAAGACTTGATCTCGTCTATGCCAAGTAATAACCGTTCGTTCTTCTATCCGTCGGCATCGTTAGGTTTTGTATTTACGCAACTGCCGGCTTTAAAAAATAATAACGTATTAACATTTGGTAAATTACGCGGTTCTGTTGCTCAGGTAGGCCAGGCAGCTTCACTTTTTAAACAGTCATTTTATTCTACACCTGTGTTTGGCGGTGGTTTCTCATCAGGGACTCCGATATTATATCCCCTTCCTGGTGGTATAACTGCATATACGCAGGATGGTGTTTTGTATGATCCAAATTTGAAGCCTCAAAATACAACATCATATGAGATTGGTACAGATTTGACATTTTTTAATGGCGTGGCAACATTAAGCTACACTTATTCGCGTCAAAATGTTACCGACCAAATTTTCGAAGTTCCATTAGCCGCATCAACAGGTTCAACTTCACTGTTAACCAACGCTGGCCGTGTTCATACCAACGCACATGAGGTAACGCTTGGTTTCAGACCAATAAACAGGGCAAATGTAAAATGGAATATCAACTTCAACTTCACTAAAATTGATAACATGGTCGATGCACTTGCGCCAGGCGTAGAAAGCCTTTTCCTGGGCGGCTTTACTGACCCGCAAGTTAGGGCAAGTATAGGAGAAAACTTCCCTACTATTTATGGAGTTTCTTATGCGCGAAATGCTGCCGGAGAAATTGTAGTAGACGCCAGCGGTATGCCAACTGCAGGACCTGAAAAAGTTATAGGACGTGTATCTCCTAAATTTATATTAGGAGTTAATACTGCGTTAGAAGTGAAAAAAGTAAGACTAACCGCTGTGTTAGATTGGAAAAATGGCGGGCAAATGTACGCAGGTACAACCGGCTTATTAGATTTTTATGGTATATCTCAACGTTCTGCCGATCTAAGAGCGACTGGTACTTCATTCTTGTTTGAAAAACCAGCGGTAAAGGTTACCGGAACTGATGGTAGTGGCAACCCTATCTATGCGCCAAACGATATAATGATACCAGCTGCAAAAACCGAGGCGTACTTTACCCGCGTAAATAGCATCTCTGAAGGATCTATTCGAGATAACTCGTTTGTTAAATTAAGAGAGGTAACTTTAGGTTATCCGGTGATAGACAAAACAGGACTAAAAGTTAACTTGAATGTATTTGCCAGGAACTTGCTAATATGGTCGCAGATCAAAGGAATTGATCCTGAATCAACCCAAGGAAACACCAATATGAGCGGTGCGTTCGAACGCTTCTCATTACCTGCAACATCAAGCTATGGTTTAGGTTTAAATGTTAAATTCTAAAAAAATCAAAGATGAACTTTTCAAAAATTAAAAAATATTCATGGATGCTTGCTGCTGTGTCAGTAGTATTCTCAAGTTGTTCTAAAGAAGCTTTAGACAATGTCAATGTAAATACAAACGACCCCACGAACGTCCAGGGCAAATTTATTTTGGCCGATGTACTTACACGTACAGCTGTTAATAACTCAGGCGGAGATATTAATACCTATTTAACTACTTATGTAGAACATGAAGTAGGCGTATATGGGCAAATGTATCAGTCGGAGATTCGCGAATCACAACCTACCTCGGCTTCTACGTTTAATAATTCATGGGGTTCGATATATACTACATTAAAAAACGCGAAGGACATTATTGCCAGATGTTCACCCGGTGGAAGCGAGCCAGCTAACTTTGTAACAAAAGGCATGGCCGAAGTTATGGCCGCATATAACCTGGCGTTATTAACCGATATGTATGGTGATGCACCATGGACAGAAGCAGGTGATATTAAAGTAAGTTTAACCCCTAAAATTGATAAGCAGCAAGCTATTTATGCAGATGTAATGAAATATCTGGATGCTGCTATTATTGATCTGGGTAAAACTGATGCTCAAGGGGTAGGGTCTTATGACTTATTATATGGTGGTAGCACTACTAAATGGATAAAGTTTGCTCATGGCTTAAAAGCCAGGTATACAATGCACTTATTAAAACGTGCTACAAACGCTAATGCCAGTTTACAAACTGTAATTGACGAGGTAAATGCGTCTTTTGCTTCTGCCGCTGACCAGGCAGCTTTCAACGTTTATGACGCGAGCAACTTAAACCCTTACTTTGATTATCAATGGAGTCGTGATGGTTTAGCGGCAAGCCGCAGCCTTGTTGATAAGTTTATAGAGCGTAACGACCCAAGATTAGGCCGTTCATTTGTAGATCCTGATTGGGTTCAATTATCTCCAATTACTACAGGTAGTGCTGTTTATAATTTAATGGCACCAAACGGAACACCTGTACAGCAACAATATGTTTATAACACATCTATATTTGTGTTTTCGCAAACTGCCCCTACCATGCTTTTAAGCTATCACGAAATTCTATTTCTGAAAGCTGAAGCAATGGCAAGGCTTGGACAAAATGCTGTAACGGTTACAAAGGCAGCAGTGGTAGCAGCTATAGCCAATACAGAGGTTAGCGTTACGGCCGCTCTTAATGCACCATCGCCGGGAGCCTACGGTGGTTTAACAGAAACAACATCGGCAATAACACCGGCACAGGCAGCAACTTATTTTGATACACAGGTTGTACCATTATTACTTGCAAATCCGCTTAAAGAAATAGCCAATCAAAAATATCTTGCTTTTTTTGGATCATCCGGCGAAACCACCGAAACTTACAATGACATCCGTCGTTACAAAGGGTTAGGCGAAAATCTGATTACATTAGCGAGCCCTAAACCATTTCCGTTACGTTTAACATATGGTAACGATGATACTACGACCAATCCAAATGTTCAGGCAGCATATGGTGACGGACAGTACGTGTATACCGAGCCTGTATGGTGGGCTGGCGGTACACGCTAAACTTCATAAACAGCGCATCTGTTAAGATTTAAAAAAAGAGCGACCAGTATTTACTGGTCGCTCTTTTTAATGGTTCAGGTTCAATTCCAATTATGAGATATAGGGGTTGCTGTCATAACAATTCACACATTACCATATTTAGTTTCAATAAATTTCTTATTAATGCATAATGTTAATTTAGCGCCCAATACCAAGCTCCTGTTATCCGGTATATGCCCTGCTGGGAAATCAAAACAAACAGGGTAATTATTATTTTTAACCACTTCCATAATTATTTCGGGCACGGTTTGCCCAAAAGGTATATCATTGTCTTTAACACCGGTAAAACCGCCTACTATTAAGCCGGCCAGGTTTTTAAGTTTGCCGGCCCTATCTAAAGTTCGTATTAGTCTATCAATAGCATACAGGTATTCGCCCACATCTTCAATAAATAAAATTTTGCCGCTATAATCCATATCAGATGCGGAGCCCGATATAGCTACCAACAAACTTAAATTACCACCTATTAAAACACCGCTTGCCTCGCCGGTGCGGTTTAAGGGATTGAGTTTAACATCGTAAGTTAATTCCTCACCAAAAAGACTCTTCCGCAAGGTTTCTAATGATTTTGCAGAAGCATCCGGAATATTTATAGGCATTTGCCCATGTATGCTTTGGATATTATAATTACTATAAATATGCGCATGTAGTACCGTGATATCGCTAAACCCAATTATCCATTTAGGATTTTGGAGAAAGCGGCTAAAATCAATACGGTCAATGATGCGCATGGTTCCGTAGCCGCCACGGGCAGCAAAAATGGCTTTAATGCTATCGTCATCAATAAAGCGTTGTAAGTCCTTAGTGCGCAGTTCATCGTCGCCGGCAAATTGGTGGTATGAGGCATTTAAGGTATCGCCCAAAATCACTTCAAGGCCCCATGATCGTAACAGCTTAACCGCATCCGTCATGGGTGCCGGCAATTTTTTTGCCGGACAAGTTATAGCCACTTTATCTCCTTTTTTAAGATAAGGAGGAGCCAGTGCGGATGCGGATGATTTATGCATATTCAATATTAAAAAAACTTTCGGACTTTCCGTCTTTCATACTTCCTGACTTTATACCCAAATAACTTATCTTTGCCCATTCAATATGTCACAACTCGATAATTATAAAAGATATACCATTACATCGGCATTGCCTTATGCCAATGGTCCGCTGCATATAGGGCATTTGGCAGGAGCTTATATACCTGCCGATATTTTTGTGCGTTATCTCCGTCTTAAAAAAAAGGACGTTATATACATCTGTGGTTCTGACGAGCATGGAGCGGCGATCACCATAAAAGCAAAAAAAGAGGGCACTACACCCCAGGCTATAATTGATAAATATCATAACCAGATCAAAAAGAGCTTTGAAGATTTTGGTATCGCCTTTGATATGTATCACCGCACATCATCGCCCATTCATCATGACTTGTCGCAGGAGTTTTTTTTAAACCTGTATGAAAAAGATGAGTTTGTGGAGCAATTGTCTGAGCAATATTATGACGAAGACTTTAACCAGTTTTTGGCAGATAGATACATTGTTGGCACCTGCCCTAACTGCCATAATGAAAATGCCTACGGCGATCAATGTGAAAAGTGCGGTACCTCATTAAACCCTACCGACCTGATCAACCCCATATCAACCCTAAGCGGTAAACCACCAATTTTAAGGTTGACCAAGCATTGGTATTTACCCCTGGATAAATATCAACCATGGTTAGAGCAATGGATAGACGAGAAGGAAGGTGAGTGGAAAGTGAACGTATTTGGCCAATGTAAGTCCTGGCTAAAATCGGGCCTACAGCCGCGATCCATGACCCGCGATCTGGATTGGGGGATTGACGTACCTTTAGAAGAAGCTAAAGGCAAAAAGCTATATGTGTGGATGGATGCGCCTATTGGCTACATATCTGCCACCAAGCAATGGGCAATTGATAATGGAAAAGACTGGAAGTTGTACTGGAAAAAGCAAGCTAATGAGGCTGACGACGCCTGCTTGATACACTTTATAGGTAAGGATAACATAGTATTCCATTGTATCATATTTCCATCCATATTGCATGCGCATGGCGACTACGTATTGCCGCAAAATGTGCCCGCTAACGAGTTTTTAAACCTGGAAGGGGATAAGCTATCAACGTCACGTAATCATGCCGTATGGCTGCACGAGTATTTGGAGGAGTTTCCCGGAAAGCAGGATGAATTGCGTTATGTATTAACATCTATACTGCCCGAAACCAGCGACAGCGAATTTATCTGGAAGGATTACCAGGCACGGGTTAATAACGAACTGGTAGCCATTTTAGGCAACTTTGTTAATCGCGTAATGATATTAATGCATAAGTTTTATGAAGGCAAAGTTGAAGCTGAGGGAGGTATAAAACTTACAGACACTAACCTAAATAAAGAGATAGGCGTACTGTACGATAGCATCGAGATTAACCTGGAGGCTTACCGTTTTAGACAAGCATTACAAAGTGTAATGGATATTGCCCGTTTAGGCAATAAGTACCTGACCGATAAAGAGCCGTGGAAAAGCATTAAAACTGATCCGGCTGATGCGAAGGAAGCATTACATAATTGCCTGTTTATAATAGGGCATTTGGCAACTTGTTTGCAGCCATTTTTACCGGGAGCTGCCAGAAAGATATTTGGCATGTTAAACCTACCGGATACCGTAACTTTTGATAGCGAACTAACCTTTGAAAACGGGCACCAGTTAAATGCCGCTGCTTTATTATTTGAAAAGGTAGAAGATGAGGTTATAGACTTTCAAGTACAAAAATTACACAACAAAAAACAAACTGTGGAAACAGCCAATCAACCTGAAATTGCACCTGCAAAAGAGAATATCAATTATGAGTCTTTTGCTACTATGGATATACGCACCGGTACCATTTTAGCTGCCGAAAAGGTAGCCAAAACCAAAAAACTGCTAAAGCTGACTATTGATACCGGCATTGACCAGCGCACCGTAGTATCAGGCATTGCGGAGTATTTTGAGCCGGAAACCATTATTGGCCAAAAGGTAAGCATACTGGTAAACCTGGAGCCGCGCGAAATAAAAGGTATCCTATCGCAGGGGATGATCTTGATGGCCGAAAATGCAGAAGGTAAGCTAACCTTTGTAGCACCGGTTGAAGGTTTTGCCAATGGATCAGTAATTAGGTAATCTCTTTATAGATTGCGCTATAATTTTTTACATTTGCACAGATTTTGATGTTAAATTGGTAAATCCGAAATTGAACATCCGAAATCCGAAATCAAACCTGGTCCCGTAGTTCAACGGATAGAATAGGAGTTTCCTAAACTCTAGATATGAGTTCGATTCTCGTCGGGACCACTGATATTAAATCCCGTAAGCAGCGCTTACGGGATTTTTTGTTTGTATAGCCTATAAGCAAAATCATGGTTTACACAACTTAACACATTTCAGCAATTATTTTTTATAATTAATTGACAGTCAATTAATTGTGATTTTAAAGGCTCAAAATGTGTAAACCATGATTTTGATAGTAGATTGACGAGTAATAATCCGGCTTTTCCTATCTCCATAAAAAATTATTTAACTGAAAATCAATAAATTATAAAAAATACTAATCAATTAGTAGAAATACTAATCAATTAGTAGAAATACTAATCAATTAGTAGTATGTTTGATCTGTAAACAGATAGATATGCAAAAGTTAGCCAAAAGAGAAGAACAAATAATGCAAGTGTTTTGGACATTGCAAAAAGCCTTTATCAGGGATATAATTCCTGAAATGCCCGAACCAAAGCCACATTACAATTCGGTAGCTACTATGGTGAAGATATTGGAAGAGAAAGGTTTTTTAGGGCACGATACCATAGGCAACATGTTTCAATATTACCCTATTATATCCAAAGAGCAGTATCAACAGCATGCCATGAAGGATATTGTGAGCCAGTATTTTGATAATTCGTACAGTAATATGCTGGCTTTTTTTGCTAAAGAGCAAAAAATAAACGAGCAGGAATTAAACGAGATCATAAACATCATTAAAAAAACTAAAAAATGATACCCTACAGTTTGCACGTAGCATTACTGATCATGATCAGTTTGCTGTTTTATAAGCTGATGCTAAAAAAGGAAACCTACCACACACTAAACCGGGTGGTTTTACTGGCATGCCTGGCCGTGGCATTTATATTGCCTTTTGTGCCCGTGCCGCGGCAATTTTCGTTGATCAATGAAAATATCCTCACCGCATCCGTAACAAAACCGGCTGCTTACCCGGAAACGTCAACAGCAACTGCAGCCACACCAACGCCATTACCGCAACAAACAGCGGCCCCGGTTGCCAATAACATACCCGAAGCTACTGCAGCTAATTTTAACAGGGAAAGTATGCTTAAATGGGCCCTTTGGATATACTGGGGCGGGGTGATCATATTCGGGGTTAATTTATTGATACAGCTGGTGGTATTATGCTATAAGATATTTAAAAGCGAGGTAATACACGATGGCAGCTACCGCATTGTTGAGCTTGATGATGACAAAGCCCCCTGCTCATTTGGTAACTACATATTTATTAACCCGGCCAAGTATGATTGGGATACTTATAACCAGATATTGATACATGAGAAGGTGCATGTGCAGCAATACCATACGGTTGACCTCATTATTGCCGAAGTAATGGTAGTGTTCCAGTGGTTTAACCCTTTGGCCTGGCTTTACCGTAAGGAGATTGAAAACAACCTGGAGTTTTTGACAGATCATACCGTGATTGACAGGTATGATGTTAAACAGGATGAATACCAGTTAAACCTGCTAAAAGTATCCGTACCTAATTATGCAATGACCATAACAACCAACTATAACCAATCACTTTTAAAACAACGTATGATGATGATGAATGCACGACGCTCAAACGTCCATATAGTATGGAAGTATTTTGCGATTATTCCTTTATTTATTTGTATGATTTGCCTTTTAAATAAGCCTGTTGCAGTAAGTGCTCAGGTTGCTCAAAAATTACCTGCCGATACATTAAGGAAAAAAAGCAAAGTAATACAGAATAATAAACTTATTGTTCAAAAAAATAAACTTGTTAAAAAAGCAGGCACGCTTGTCTCGAAGAATGCGCTTGGAGCAAAAAATGGCTTAACATATCGGATCAATGATAACGTAGCGTTATCAAATGTTATAACAGATAAGCCTGTTGTGATCGATAGGGCTGTTGTGGCAAATAAGGCAAATTTAACGCAGATAAATGCTGATGATAAACACTTTACTGCTGATGATCTTATTAAACTTCAAGCCAATGGCGTAAGCGCAGTATATGCAAAATCTGTTGCTTACTATAATAAAAATTATACGGCAAATGATATTATTGCTTTTCAAGCCAATGGCGTAACTTTAGAATATTTACAACTCATTAATGCTTTGCGATATGATAATTTCACAGCAAGCAATATAATCGATCTTCAGCATCATGGCGTAGGTGTGGATTATTTAGAAGGGGCTGGTGCCAAGTATAGAAACTTTACCTCAAATGATATTATCAATCTTAAGGAAAATGGTGTAACCGCCGGATATATACTAGGTGTTGCTAATGCCGGTTATAGAAATTTCATAGCGAAAGACATCATTAATCTTAAAAAAAACGGGGTAAGTACAAGCTATATAAAAGGCATTAGTGAGGCAGGGTACATAAATTTTACGGCAAATGATATTATCGCTCTGCAAGAAAGTGGTGTAAGCACAAGCTATGTAAAAGGCATCGGCGTTGCCGGCTATAAAGTATTAACGGCGAATGATATTATTAAACTTCACAAGAATGGTGTAACCGCGGGGTATGTCCAAGGCGTGTCAAACAAATAAAAATTTTAATATATAACTTAAACCTTATTAAAATTACCCTTAATGCAAACCTTTTGCATTAAGGGTCCTAAAATCTAAAACGATGAATGCATTCACTAGGTCTTTATTACTTGCATTAACTATTCCTTTTGTGGCTTACTCACAAAAATTACCCTCAAAACAATCAGCGGGTTTACATATCCCGACTAATTTTAAGATAGACGGAAAGGCCAGCGAATGGAATAATGTATTTCAAGCCTATAATAGTAGCATAGAAGCTTTTTATACCATTGCCAATGATCGCGACAAATTGTATTTAATAGTTCAGGTTACCGATCCGTTAGTAATACGTAAATTAGTGGCAGGTGGCCTTACATTTTCTATAAACAAGTCCGATAGTCGTAAAGAAAAACCTCTTGTAGCTATTACTTATCCCATATTTGAAAAAAAGAATATACCCAATGTCAATTGGAAAAATAAACCTGTAGCAGCAACCGACCCCACCACCACATTCAAATTAGATTCATTTATGAACGTTGCGAATAAACAGGTGGTGGATAAATCTAAAGAGATCAAAATAACAGGTAAGTTATTGCAGGATAGCGTGATATCAGTGTACAATGAAGTGGGTATAAAAGCTGTTTCATCTTTTGACAATAAAATACGATATACCTATGAATTATTAATCCCTTTTGATCGTATAGGCTTGCCAGCCGGCCAAAAAAAGTTCTATTATAATATAAAGTTAAATGGGTCTGACCATGATGGAACTTCATCCATAGAATTTATTACCGGCGGCGTGCGTGTAAACGGACCGGGCAAAATGGAGGATATGAATTTTATATGGAACCCAACAGACTTGTGGGGAGAATATATTTTGCCTGAGAAGTAAAGAGAAATTCTGAATTTCCCGCGCTTTCAGCCTGTGGTCGGTGTTATCACCGCACCACCACCGTTCCTGCTTCTAGCTTATAACATTCTGCTCCTTACACTTAGAGGAGGAGGTAAGTAAAAGGACATTCAGAAGACAAGGCAGGAAGTTGTAAAAAGCACCTATAGAAAAGATAGTAAGATGACCATAAATAGAACAAAATTGGTTATATTTGAGTTAAAGAAAGAGAGTTATAATTACTATAGCAAGAAGAACACAGCATGAGTGAAATAGAAGTATTAGAAAGCATAGCTACTAAAGCGGTTCATCGTTTAAGAACGGAAACGCTTACTTCAGGACAGCCGTTCATGATAAATGTAAAAGGTCTTCCTCCAGGTCAGTGCTATCTGGAATTTCCCGATAAAAACATCCAATTAGTGGTTTTTGTGAAGGGGAAAAATGATTTTGTTCCTGTTCGTAAACTCGGGGCGAGGGATCGTGACCGTTTACGAAAACGTTTGGGTTTGTAATGCCTACTTTGTACTTGATCACCGGCTCCAACGGTGCGGGTAAATCTACAGTAGGGCCCGATTATTTGCCGCCACCTATTGTAGCTAAACATGTAGTATTTGATGGGGATAAATTATACACAGGCAAAGTATCTGAGCTTTGGCCGTATCAAATGAAATCGCTGAAGGAAGCCAAAAAAATTGCTGCTGAATTTATCGTAACCACTTTGGAAAGCTTATTGGATAATGCCCTCCAAAATAATGAGGACTTTGTTTATGAGGGTCACTTCCCAAGTTATGCGACTTGGGATTTCCCCAGGCGCTTTAAAGAAAGCGGCTATCAACTGCAAATGTTGTTTTTAGGGTTGATGGATGCCGACCTGTCGGAAATGCGGGTGGGACTAAGGGCAAAAAAGGGGGGACATAATGTACCCCGATACGATATAGAAAATAATTTTTACGGTAATCTGGCAATGCTGAATGAGCATTACCATTTGTTAGATCACCTTCAAATTGTAGATACATCGGTTTTTTTGCCTAAGCCGTTAGCAGCGTTCAGAGGCACAGAACTCATTTCGAGTGTACAAAAAAAGGAATTGCCGGAATGGTTTATCCAACATTTGCCGTTGCTTGCCGAAAAAATAACGAAGTAAGCTGTTATGAAAAAGGGCTTTAATACATTGGCTATTATTTAGCATTATCCAACACCCCAAACCTCACCATTAAATTACCCCCTTATTACCCACCAGGTAATACATGATTACCCAGTGACCGGTTAATGGCACCCTAAAACAAATCAGTACACCCAACGTTTTATCCCTTTTACCCAACTTTGTTTTCATACAAAGTACAAAACCCTACCTTTGAAAAACATGAGGTTAAAGTATTTTTTGTTGCTAATTATTTGTTTGGGCTTGTGGCTGCCTGTAAAAGCCAACTTTGTTATGGATGCCAATGCCATAGCGGCTTACCAGGCTATTTTTGATCTGCGTTTCCCGGAAGCTAAAAGATTGATACAGGCCGAAAAGGCCAAAAACCCCAATAATGGCATTACCATCCTTTTAGAGAACTATTTAGATTACCTGTACCTGCTTACATCTGACAATAAAAGCGATTACGAAAAATTTAAGGACCGCAAAGGCGACCGCATTGATGCCATAGGGGATAATGACAAAAACTCGCCCTATTACCTATTTGCCCAGGCCGAAATTTATATACAGTGGGGTATGCTGAAAGCCAAATTTGGCGATTACACCACTTCAGTTATCGATTTAAAAAAGGGTAAAAATTTACTGATAGAAAACAGCGAAAAGTTTAAAGATTTTTTGCCCAACCAAAAAAGTTTGGGCTGGGTTGACCTTACATTTGGCGCCATCCCGGCTAACTTAAAGGGTATAGTAGGCATTTTTGGCATCAAAGGTGATATGCAATCGGGTGTTAGGCAATTGGAGCGGTTTAAAAGCCAGATAGCCGGCACCAAATACAGCTACTATAATGATGAGGCCGTGATGATCATCAGCCTGGCGGATATTGACGTTTTGCGCAACAAAAACAATTATAACAAGCTGATAGCATACATTAATGACATGAGCGACAAAAGTTTGCTGAAGAAATATTTGCAGGGCTATGTGGCTTATAAAACCGGGCATAATGACGAGGCCATTGGCTATTTTATGGCTGCGCCGCATGGTAACGATTATTTGGCTTTCCCGGGTATTAACTACTGGCTGGGCACCGCCAAACTATGCCGTATGGATACTGATGCCAACCGCTATTTATTAAATTATATAAACCAAACCCGGGGCGAAATTTATATCAAAGATGCTTACCAAAAACTGGCCTACCACTCGTTGCTAACCAATAATATGGCCGCTTATAATACTTACATCAAGCTGGTAAAAACAAAAGGCACAACAGCCGACGAAAAGGATAAGCAGGCGCTAAAAGAAGCCAACGATGCCAAACCGGATATTGACCTGCTAAAGGCCCGCTTATATTTTGACGGGGGTTATTATACCAATGCGCTGGCGGCACTTAAGACAAAAGATGTTAATGATTTAAAAATTGCCCGTGATAAAATAGAACTGTACTACCGCCTGGGCAGGATCTATGACCAAATGGGCAGGGATACGGATGCCCTGGCAAACTACCAAAAGGCCATTAACATAGGCAGTGGGGCTACGTATTATTTCGCGGCTAATTCGGCCATGTTATCCGGGATGGTATATGAGCAAAAAAGGGACTATAAAAAAGCAGCCGACTACTACAATTTGACGCTGAAAATGAAGAACCACGAGTATCAAAACAGTATTGATAACCAGGCCAAGGATGGGTTAAAACGTATTAAGGCTAACTGATAGGCTTTTGCGTAAACCGCACGTATTTATTAAGCGTGTTTAAATGAAAGGTGTTCACCTGCGATTTTAAAGCATCAAAATCAAAATTTTCATTAGTGCCGCAATCCAGCAGATTATAATGTACGGTTGGTTTAAGGCTTTCAAAATACTCCAAAATAGTACTGCACCAAATTAACTGGCAGGGCCCTTTGATTAGCGGCACAATCTCTTTTAATCCTTCTTCAAAATGAATATGGGTAATGTGCTGGCTCTCTAAGTTTCCCTGTGGAAAAAACAACAAGAGGTTACCGGGTGTTGATAAAACTTCGGCCGCGTAATTAAAACTTTCCTGTATAGAGCGTCTTCCCGGCTCAATAGAAAAACTACCCACATATTGCAGCCATTTGTTTTTTTGCAATTGCTTTTTAAGCGACATGATGTACAAGCGCTGCATTTTTTCTTTGCCCCAAAATGCTTTGTTGCATAGGTAATAAGCCAAAAAGCCATCAGCAAAGCTAAAATGGTTGCACATTAAAATGTAGGAGTGGCCGGGCTTAATATTGATGTTATTTACTACCGTTTTATTGACGTATAATTTAAGTGCCGGGCTTAATATGCCAGCCAACAATTTAAAAACAAAAGGCTTTAACGGTTTGGCTTTAATGATCATGATAACATCCTGGTTAAAGTTGACACAAACTCGGGTTTGATCATTTCGTGATCAGCATCTAATATAACTTTTTCAGCTCGGGGAAATTTTTTAAAAAATGCATCGCCAATTTTGGGCAGGTACATTTTATCGCGCTTACCAAATATAAATATAGTACGGATATGGTATTTTTCAACCACCTCAATAAAACGCTGTTCGTCGGTTCCTAAAAACCGCAGATAGGTAAAGCAGGCATAAAATGCTAAACGCAGTTGTGGTGTGCCTATTTCCTGGTTTAAAATATCACGGCCGGTATCGTCAATAAATTTTAGGCGCCTGCTTATCCTGATCATGTTTAGCATGGCCTTTTGGCTTAGCATCAATTTTTCTAATAGCCGGTTTCCTATGCGCCCTGTTCCAAGTCTGACAAGGGTGCCCGGCTCAATTGATGATGGCGCGGCAACAATGTATTCGTCTACCATCTCGGGCATGCCCTCAACTATAGTTGTGGCGTAATGCGACCCCATAGAATAACCGATAACCGAAAAACGCTCAATACCCAATTCATTACAAAAAGCTTTGATCAAGTTAACTAATTGTGCTTTTGGCAAACCGGCTTTTATAGTTGCAAGGCTTTCGTCTTTTAATACGGTGCCTTTATGAAAAAAAAGATCGAACCCCCAAAAGGTATATTTTTGGCCCAAATCTTTTTCTAAGGATGTAAACTGTTTTCCATGCATCCCATATCCGTGAAAACAAAGCATGTGTTTTGGCCCCGAGCCAAATTTATAATAATGCAGCTTTACAAAATCGTTTTCAAAGTAATGATCGGTCATGTACTATAGCATTTCAATTATAACCATGGCCCAGGCGTAGTCGCCATCATGTGTTATAGTTAGACTGATATTAGAAGGTTTAAATCCCGCTTGATGAACAGTTACAGTAGGCTTACCTGCAATTTTATCGTGTAATATTTCTATTTTTTTCCAGCTTAGCGGCACGCTATCCAACTGCTTAATGGCTTTGTAAACAGCCTCTTTAGCAGCCCAGGTTGAGGCATACCTTAGCAAACTATCGTCAAACAGGTTGCAATAGGCAATTTCTGCTTCAGTGTAAACTTTGTTTTTAAATAGGTCTGTAAGTGAATGTTTAAAGTCGGGGATAAATACCAGGTCATTACCTATGGCATAGTTGCCCAATGTAGTTAATGCATCTATGCTATTTAATACCTTAGTCTTCATCAACCGCTACTCCCATAATATTAAAGCCGCCATCCACAAAATGGATATTGCCGGTTACTTTTTTTGAAAGATCAGAAAAATAATATAACGCGGCATCACCTACATCGCCTGCGGTAATATTACCCAACGGGGCAACTTTTTTACCAATTTTGCGGATCTTACGTACACCATTTATACCGCCGGATGAAGTAGTCATAACCAAACCTGCCGATATAGCATTAACCCGTATTTGTTTAGCCCTAAAATAATCTGCCAGGTAAAGCACTATGTTTTCTAAGGCTGCCTTGTTAATTGACATCCCCGCATATCCCGGCACTACTCTTTGTGAAGCATTATAAGTTAAGGTGACCAACGAGGCCCCATGGTTCATAAAAGGCTCGGCAACACGGGCTATTCTTAATAACGAGTAGGCGCTGATATTGAATGAATCCATCAAATCCTCAAACGGAATATTGATGTATGCTGGGGGTGGAGCGTCACTGCCCGGTAAACTATAACATAATACATTTTGGTTACCAAAGGCAACGCCATGTAAAATATAATCTATAGGGCCTAATTGGGTATATGCCGATTGTAAAAAAGCTTTTATCTGGTCTTCATTACGCACATCTACCTGCATGGATTGTTGTTGCGGTATACCTAATTGATCCATCAGGTAAAGCACATCATCTTTAGTGTCTTCCACATAACTTAGGGCCAGCTTACAGCCCGAGTTATGCAGCTTTACAGCAATATCGTAAGCTATGGAGCTATCGTTACGTACACCAAAAATAACCGCTACTTTGCCTTTATTATCAATCATAGTACTTAATTTTCACGCGAAATGGACATAGCACTATTGGTGCCGCCAAAACCGTAATTTAAACAAACTATGCTATTAATTTCCTTGCTAACTACATCCGGCGATATCAGGTGGCGGTATGCAGATACCGGTTTTTGCGGGCCATCCCACTCGGGTGCTTGCTGAAAATTCTCTAATTCGGTATTTAAGTTAACTGAATTTAAACAAGGCAACACTTTTTGCTCTTGCAGCATCATAACGGCTGTAATTAATTCAATTGCCCCGGCAGCGCCAAGGGTATGCCCGAATTGAGATTTTGGCGCGGAGATATGATAACCCTCGTCGCCCATAACATCTACCACGCTAAATAGTTCAATAGTATCGCCAACGGGGGTTGATGTGCCGTGAACCTTTACTACATCGGCTTTGGGTTGTTTGCCCGCAAATAGGCCTTTCCATAAACGTTTTTGCCCGTCAAAGGATGGGAAAAACATATTGCCATCACCGTCGGAGTTGTTAAAGTAATTATCAATAACAGCAAGGATGTCCGCACCACGTGCCTTAGCACTTTCATATTCTTCTAAAGCTACTATTCCACACCCAAATGAACATACAAAGCCGTTACGTGCGGTATCAAACGGGCGCGAGCTTTCGCCGGGCGCAAAGCCTTTGCTTAATACCTGCATGGCGTCAAAACCTATAAAGCTTTCCAGCGAAGTAGGTTCAACACCGCCTGCCACAATTCTATCCTGTATACCAAATTTTATTAGGCGATAAGCATAACCAATATTACCCAAACCGGTTGCACATGCCGAGCCAATAGCCTCGCATACGCCTTTATTTTTGATGAAGCAGGCCACATTAGCCGCCTCGCGGTATACCATTGTCCTGTCAACCGTGTGTGATCCGGCAAGGCGGGTTTTTTGTTTTAATTCAAAAAAATTATGCCAGGCGTTCCTGAGTATACTGTGCCCGGCACTGCCCGACCCCATTACTACACCGGTTTGTTCTGATTGGGTTTCCTCTGTGCTCCACCCGGCCATTTTAATGGCTTCCTGTGTACCTAGCATTGCCCAAATACTTCCAACATCTGCTGTAGAAAGATTGGCATCGGGTATACGGTTTAAATGATCGATATAGGTTTCGGGATAATTTGGGGCAAGTGAATAAATGGCCTCAATATTCATCTCGGCCTCGGTAATAAAACCGGCTACCTGCGACCGTATATTTTTACCCCAGGCTTCGGCTTCGTTCCAACTGCGGATAAGAGTTTCGCCAGCAAATAATTTTTGCCTAAACTGGTCCAGGTAATTACCGCCCGGAAAAGCACCACCCATGCCAACAATGGCTACACGCCGTTCGCCTATACTCATTTATTATGCGTTTTCTTTTGTTTTTATGATCAGGTCTACAATATCCCTGATCTTTGATCCCAGATCATCAATATCATCATCGTCAAACTCAACATCAAACTTTTGCTCGGCCTTGGCTGCAATATTGATCATCTCGGTTGATGGGGTTTTCAGATCGGCAATAAAATCGGTATCCTCAGTTATGTTTTCCAGCTTTGCAGGATCTATAGTTCTAACCGTTTTTAGTATGTCTACCAAGCCGTTTATTATTTCTTGTCTTTCCATTAAATTGTATGCTTTTCTTTTTTTATTGCTTTGCCTGTTATCTCAAATAGTTCGGCTACTAATTCAAAACCTTCGCTAAGCTCGTAACTCAACAGCTTTTCGTCGGTATAGTTTTTAAAATATTCGTCAAGATCAAGCCCCTTCGGCACCTTATATATCCTGCCTTCACACACCATCTGCCTATATTTATAGAACTTGATGTGCCCCATACAAATAAAGGTTTCACCTTCCAGCAAATAACCTCTAAAATGTACCTGCCCTATGCTTATAAACAAAGGGGTAAGGGTTTTTTTTAAGTGGTCAAAAGTACAATTTTGTTTAATAGTTTCTATATATGCACTGCATGAACCGTTTGTAGCCTGGCCAAAAGCCTCTATTTGGTCAACCCCCCTAAATACACCATAATGGTCCTCTACGTCAATGGCTCGTGGGGTAAAGCTGGCCACAATACCAACCTCTGGTGAGTGCCAGTGGTACTTATCTACATACCTTTTTTTGGGGCCATGTACCATCACAATATGTGGTTCGGTGCCCACCAGGCTGGGTTTATGTTCCATTATAACATCCCCCCGTTTATATGAATATTGGTGCCGTTAATATATGATGCTTTGTCTGACAACAAGAAGCTAATGGCTTCGGCGATATCTTCTGCCTTGCCAAACCTCTTGGATGGTATCATACTAAAGTATTTATCCTTATGTTCCTGTGATAAATTATTGGTCATATCTGTCTCAATAAAACCCGGCGATAGGCTTAATACTCTGATGTTATGTTCCTGGTTCAAGGCTGCAACTTCTTGCGCCAATGATTTTGAAAGAGCCACTAAACCCGCTTTAGTGGCTGCGTAAACTGCCTGGAAAGCGTTGCCTGTTTCGCCAACTACCGAGCTGATGTTAATAATAACCCCGGTATTTGATGCGCTAAATATCTTCATAGCGGTTTTGCATATCATAATTGGGGCCTTCAAATTTACGTTCAGCATCATATCAATGTGCTTTTCAGATTGGTATATCAGCGAATTATCAAACGTAAGCCCGGCATTATTAATAACGCCATAAAGGCAGTCGGCATGGTCTTTTTTTAACCGCTTGCAAAAGCTGGTTAGTTGTTCCGGATCAGAAAGATCGGCACATAAAAGCTCGCTATTAGGAATAACTTCCTTAAAACTATCCGGGCTGGATGCATGAAGAATTAGCTGATAATCCGCAGCCAGTACTTTTGAAATGGCTAAACCCAATCCCCTGCTCGCACCGGTTATTAATATCTTTTTGTTTTTCAAACGTGATGGTTTTGTTAAAAAAGCTCCAAACGGAGGCTGCTTATTATAGCTAAATATAAATAAATGTTCTTTTTTTTACAGGGGTTGAAGTTAACATTTAAAAAATAAAGGTAAAGGCAAACCTGTATCCAATTACTGCCACCTGGTTGATGCCCTTAAAAGGGATGTTTCTTTAATAAATAAAAAGTCTGACTGGTAAAGCGCCTTATCATACGGTCTTTTAATTAATGAGCATATATCATACAGCACAAACCCTTGCGCTTTCATAAATAGAATAACATCATGCACCAGGGGGCAATTGTTATATATATTAAGTAATGATACTTCCAGTAAAACCACTTCGGCATATTTAAGCGTATTTAAGCCCCCTTTTAATATTTCCAACTCATATCCCTGGGTGTCTATCTTAATAAAGTCGGGGCGTTCAAATGGCGTATCCTTTACTAAATTATCTAAAAGTTCCAGGGTTCGTTTTTCTATCGTGGCGTTTGTTTCGTTATCTTCAGTTAAAATAGAACTGGCGGTTTCATAAATATTAAATTCAATTTCCTTTTCTTGGCTTCCCAGCAGTGCAATTTTATAGGTAGTATTGGTAATTGAGTTTGAGATTTCTTTTAATTGAGCATTTTTATTTTGCTGCCCCTCTATCATCAAAATGGCAGCATCCGGAAATAATACTTTAAATTCTTTTGACCAAAACCCTTCATATGCACCAATATCCAAAACAATTTTTGGGATATAACCTAATGCTTTTAAGTTGTTAAAGCTTTTATGCTGACTGGGAACACCTAATTTATCTCTAAGCGTATTTACTAATTTATCCGGAATTATTCCCTTTATAATAGAGCCTAAAGACATATTATTAATAGTTAAGTGATTAAGTTAATGCTTGATGCAATATACGGTAATTTAAAATATCCTACCGGGGAGAGAATTAGTCGATATTAACTTATAATGGAAGAGAGAGCCAAAATGTACTGCCTTTGCCCAAATCACTTTCTACCCAAAGTTTTCCTTTATGACGACTTACGATTTCGTGCGATAAATATAGCCCTATACCCAATCCGGAAATATTAGGGTTGGCGCCTTCTACTCTATAAAACCTGGAGAATATTTGTTTAAGGTTATCAGTAGCAATGCCAACTCCATAATCTTTTACGCCAATCAATACCTTATTTCCTTTGGTGTTCAAAAACACTTCCACATTATCCTTACCGGGGGAATATTTGATGGCGTTGGTTAGTAAATTGATCAGCACTTGTTCAATACGATGAGGGTCGCCGCTGATTGTCAGGCTATCAATTGAAGTTTGAAGTGATATATTATAATTATTATTGGAGAGCCTTATTAATTCAATGGCACCCTCAACAACAGGCTTTATGTCAAATTGTTCAATGCCCAACTGTAGTTTGCCTGCTTCAATTTTTGATACATCCAATAAATCAGATACCAGGGAATTGAGTTTTTTTACCTGGTGAATGGTTTTATCAATAAATTTCTGGCTCTCATCATCTGATTTTAAACGGCTAATAATTTGCAGATAACCACTTATGCTTGTTAAAGGTGTTTTTAACTCATGGCTTGCCAGGCCAATAAATTCGTCTTTTTTATCATTCAAGGCTTTTACTTCTTCGTATAACTTGGCATTATCTATACCGATGGCTGCCTGGGCCGCAATAGATACTACAATGTTTTCATGCTCTTTAGTGAATTTGCCCGGCTCGGGATGGCCAAAAAACAATCCACCCAGCACATCGCCCGATCTTGAAAATACCGGAACGGCCAGGTAGCTTACTACCGGTAAATGCCCAGCAGGCATTCCAAAATGCGGGTCATTTTTTCCATAACGCTCATCTTTGGTTATATCATCAACCCTTACCACGCCCTGGCCCGAAAATGTAGGATGAAATACAGCTGTATTGCGCGGCATGCCAAATTTTTCAAAAGAAGATCTTTCTGCACCCGATAGGGTAAAGAGCATATATGATTCGCCGTTCTCATCAGTTTTATTATAAAAGAAAGCGCCAAATTTGGCACCTGTAAGTTGTGTTGTTGAGTCGGTTACTTTTTGTAATATTTTATTCAAGTCCAGCTCTTCGGATACGCTTTCAACCATTAGGTTAATAACCTCCAGGCGCTCAGTATAGCGTTGGGTAGCCTCATAAGCGGCTTTTTGTTCAGAAATATCGCGGGCTATTTTTGAGGCACCTATAACTTTACCATCAATGTCCTTGATTGGCGATACAGATAACGAGATCGGGATCAACCGGCCATCTTTTGCTCTGCGAAGGGTTTGAAAATGGTCAACCACATTGCCTTTACTTATTTCGCTGATGATGTGTTCTTCTTCCTTAAGCCTGTCTGCAGGTATTATTAATGAAATATGTTTGCCTATTGCTTCACTTTCAGTATAACCAAACATTTTTTCGGCAGATTTATTCCAGCTGGTGATAATGCCTTGTAGGGTTTTACTTAAAATTGTATCGTCAGATGTATCAACAATAGCGGCAAGGCGGGCTTGTTTTATTTGCTCATCATTAACCTGGTTAATATCAATAAGTGTATTTACAGCACCGGTTAACTTACCGTCATTATCAAAAACAGGAACAGGGTATGATTTTACTTTAATTTTGGTATTGTCTGGCCTTTCAACCAGGATCTCTTCGCTTTCAATAGCAACTCCTTCTTTTAAGGTTCGTGCCATCGGGCATTTATCCAATGGCATTGGGCTGCCATCCGGATAATAAATTTTCCACGAACCGCACCAAAGGTCTTTGCCAATTTCGGGTTTTCGACCCCATAAAATTTCAGCAGCATTATTGTACGAAGTAATGCTGCCAAGGCTATTGCAAGTATAAACCGCAACCGGTAAGGCATTAAATATGGCGTTCTGTAAAGGGTTTGAGCCCTGCTGAGCCTCAGGTAATTGCATAGTTGGCTTTGGTATATATAATTATGACTAACAACCTGCATAAGTAATTGTTGTATAAAAATATATTTTATTTGCAATGATACATGATGTCTCCAATAAAAGCTCAATTATTCACATATAGCATAGGGGTAAAGGGTTTGTGCTTCTCCCAAAAGCATTTGAGGATTATTCTTAAAACCGGGCGATGTTAAATTCATTTCCGGAAATTGTTTAGGGTAGCTGATACCTGCAAGGCTGGTAAGCGTATAAATAACATTTTGCGATGAGGTGGCTGCATCCTTGTGTAATTTTAAATTAACTATTTTTTCGGGGTATTTTTTCTCTACCTGTGGCGAGTACCAAATAAACAGGGGAATATGTGTAATATACTTTGACGGTGGTAGTGCTGCAATATGATAAGTAAGATTTCTTTTATCGTCCAACAAGTCCTCGCCATGGTCTGATATATAAAGTACCGATGCAAAGTTGTTTTGGCTTTTTGCCATGCTAATAATGGTATCTAACACGGCATCGCTGTAACGTATGCTATTGTCGTAACTATTTATCAGCACATGTTTCATTTTAACATCATGTACTTTGGTGCGTATAGTTTTATTGCTGGGCTTAAAAAAGTCATAACTATCCGGATACCTGTCGCTATAATCAAAATGACTGCCCATGGTGTGTAAAACAATAAATTTCCTGTCGCCCGGCATAGCCATTACTTTTTTAAAGTTTTCAACCATATCCATGTCCTTGTCTCTGGTTTTATCGCTCATAAAGTTATACAGGTGCTCGGCTTCAATAGCATGTACTTTAATGTTGCCTTTGTCTCCGGGTTGGTTGGATAGCCAATAAGTATCAAACCCGGCCTCTTTAAAAGCACCTATAATTCCCTGTTTTTTATAGTGCGATTCAAAATTAGGAGCGCCAACTCCTGTTAATATCAGGGGTACCGCGTTTTCTGTAACGTATGCACCGGTAACAGTATTTGAAAATGATATCAGGTTCTCTCGTTTAGATAATTTAGGTGATGTATTGCGTTTATATCCGTTAATGCCCCAGCTGCTATACCTGCTGCTTTCGCCAACAACTAATATAATTACTTGTTTATCTGTAATGCTTGAATCTGTTTTGGTTTGAAATTTAAAATTGTCCCTTATTTGTTGCGTGCTGGCGATTACTCGCTTTACCTCAAGATGCCTTTGAAAGCCTTTAACCATACTGGTTGGATATACGTTAGAGAAATTGGTGCGCGCCGTATCATAATAGTTCATCTCTTCAATAAACTTAACGTCTAAAACAGGGCATAATAAAAACAATGCTAAAGACACGCCCGAAACAGACAAGACTGTTTTTGCCGGTAATTTAGACGGAATGTTGCGGTATAGCAGGTACAATACTACACCATAAACTATATATAGCGGTATTAAAACAAGGGAATACTGATTAGCCAGTTCGCTTATTTCCTGAGAGTTGGTGTTTAAGAATAACAACATCAAGTCCATCGAAACATTATTGGCAAAAGACAGGATGTAGATAATGTTTAAGGGGATAGTTAAAAATATAGGTATCAATAACAGCAGGTATATCCTAATGTGATTTTTAAATATATATATGGGTAATAAAAAGCCGGTTGTTATCCAGGTTATAATAATTATAGCCTGGTAAACATCGGGTCGGGTTAATTGGTAAATAAATTCTGATAAGCCAATAAACGAAATAAGGATAACTAAAGGAAGCCAGGATAAGCGGGAGTTTTTAAAGAAATTTAACATTTAGCAACAATTGGTTAAGGTATAGTAAAATTACAATATTAGTTTAATCACCAGCGCATAGCGGTTTTTTTAAAATTTCAAAAATAAAGCTAAATAAGCCAATACTAATATCAAGCCAATTATTTAAAACTAAACGGTTGTAAAATTTTGCTGTTAAGATACATTCATATGGTTTTTGCCTTTTATTATAAAGCCGGCTTGTGTCATCCATTTTAGTATAGCAAAAGCATTTTTAACGAAGGTTTTCTTATTAACGAATAATTGAATTGCTGTTAAGGGGTTAATGAATAATTAAAGTTTTGTTGTATAATGGGGCAATTCATCACTATTGCGTTGTGTATTTAATTCCCCAAATTCCCCGATTAAATTCAGTAGAGCTTAGTGTTTTTGCCATATTCAAGGCATTTTAGGCAAATTTTAACTTAGGTGTGATGTTTGCTTTATTCCACCTGCAATTTATCTATGCTAATGTTGGCTCCTGTCTGTAGGGGCGGCGTTAATTCCAAAGTAAATGTGGATAAGCATAAAATTTTATAACACATTCCGCAAGGGAGTATTTGAATTGCCAAAGCTATTGATGTTTCGATAATTACAAGATATTATGAATAAAAGGTTACTATTAAAAGTTTTTTTACTGTTTGCGTTGTTTTTCCAGTTGGTTAATAAGGCAAGTGCGCAGTATGCGGTTACAGGTACAGCATCAACCAACCTTCAAAAGTCAATTTACTGGCTTACATGGAAACCAGGCTCATTTGGTATGAGCACTACACTCTCCTCCTCTGGAGCAACGGAAGCCAATATTAAAGCGGGTACTTATGAATGGCAATACTCGCCGACGGTAAAGATCACAGCTACTATAAGTAATTTATCTTTCCCCGGTGCTGGCTCTCAAATGCCGGCATATACACCTGGCTCATTTTTTGGTGACGGGCTTGATGTGTTGTATAATGGTAATGGGATAAATGGTAAGGCTTTAAACGATAATGCAAACACCAACGATCCTGTTAATACTTATTCAAGAGGTATACCTTTTTCAGGTATAGGAACTCAAAATGGTCAAGCCAGCCACCCAAGCGTAAAATTTGATATTGCGATTTCGGTTCAAATATTAATAAATGGGGTTTATCAATCCGTGAATTACCCCGGTATGGTAATTGCCGATGCCGAATCTATCGGCTGGATTACTACGCCGACCTCTGAATCTGAATATTTTTCCGGTACAACCAACGGAAATACTGCTTGGCAGCTGTTAAATTTAAGACTTGACGGCACTGCTAAAAACGATGGTTATCTACTGGATTTGGCTAACAATGGTAAGGATTTCAAAATATACATAAGTGGAAGCACTAAAAGTGACCCGGGTGCCCAGGCTGTAATGTACGCCCATGGTGCCACCAGCTTAACAAATGTAACCATGAAGGGCAATGGCCGTACGGCGGCAGCCATTGGTTTTATATTGCCATTTGACCTGGGTGATGCGCCTAACCCATTAACTGGCAATAGCTATGGAAGGCCAGAAAGTTACATTAATGATTTTACGTTTACATCGAAACCTATTAATAACGGTAATGACGGTACGGGAATAGTACTAAAAGATGTTGCTAATCCAGGAGGTGTCTTGGGTGCGGGCTTATCTGGTATTGTACCCAAGGCTAAAGCATACATGGGTGCAAATTTAGGTGCAAATAATGTTGATGCCGATGGTTTACCTACCGGTTCTGTGTTTACTGCCGGAGCAACTGCAGATGATGCCAACCAAGTTGATGAGGACGCAATATCCCCAGCAGCTATAGCCAACTTAAATATCAAGGTTAACAGGGCTAATGATGTAACAGTAACGGTTCCTTCTATTACCAACACTGAAGCAGTTGCTGTTAATTTAGATGGCTGGATAGATTTTAATAATGACGGTAAATTTGACGCTGCTGAAAGAGCGAATACAGTAAGCATTGCTGCAAATTCAACGGCAAATAATACAAATCTGGTCTTTCCTAAAAGCAAGTTTGGTGCTACCGCCAGTACTATACAATTTGGTTCCACCACATATATGCGCCTGCGATTAAGCAAAGATGCTTTAACAGATTATAATTTAGGTACTGCCTATGATGACGCCTCGATATCATCAGCTGCAGATGGGGAAATAGAAGATTACCAGTTAAACAACTTAACAGGTGTTATTATTTCGGGTAATGTTTTAAATGATAATAATGGGGCTGCGGATAATGTAATTTCTGGTACTGCACATACAACCATACCTCTTTTTGCTTACCTGGCTGATAACACGGGGGCCATACTACAAAAGGTAAATGTAACCGGAGGCGCTTATACATTTTCCCAGGTAAATAACGGAACGTACAAAGTTGCTATATCTACCGTTAATGCAACATTACCCGCTAATATTAGTACTACACCAGCAAATTTACCAATAGGTTGGGCACCCTCAGCAGATGGTTACGGGACCTTTAATTCAGCCAATCCAACTCCATTGGGTAATGGCATTGAGAGTGGCACACCTGATTTTCAAATTATAGTAACACCGGAAATAAGCGGTAACGGTAATAATGTTGCAAATGTTAATTTTGGAATTAATGCCACACCTGTTGCTAATAATGACTTGGGCACCCCGGCAAATACTAATACAGCAACTACTAAAAATTTAACCACTAATGATACAGATACTGATGGTACAATAGACGTTACATCTGTAGTAATTGAAAATCCTGCTACTCCGGGAACTTATGCCACTACAGGCTTTACCGTAGCAAATGAGGGAACCTACACTTTAAACGCGGCAACAGGGGTAGTAACATTTACGTCATTGGGTGAATTTGTGGGAACAACAACCCCTATAAACTATAAAGTGAAGGATAATTTTGGCTCATTTAGCAATATAGGTATTTTTTCTTTTACAGTTAAAATAGGTGGTGTTACGGATCCTATTGAAACGGCCATGAATACCCCCATTTCTTATAATGTAAAAGCAAATGATGGTACAGCCGCAAACACTGGTACTGTGACAGTAACACCACAGTCAGGGGCTACGGCAAATGGTGGCAGCGTTGTAACAGATCCACAGGATGCAACTAAACTAAAATATACACCGGCCAACAATTTTATTGGCATTGATACTTACACTTATACTTTAACAAAAAATAGTGTAACATCAAGCGATATCACGGTAACGGTAACTGTAAAACCAAAAGGCAGTGATGATTCAGATGAGACCACGCAGGGCGTAGCCAAGGAGACGGATGTATTGTTTAATGACCTGACCAATACGGGTGT
>NZ_BAAGRB010000004.1:0-5923 GCF_054783175.1 Mucilaginibacter puniceus | reverse complement strand
GTGATAAGATTTGGCACCGACCTACTCTCCCACGTATTACCGCAGTACCATCGGCTCTGGCGGGCTTGACTTCTCTGTTCGGAATGGGAAGAGGTAGACACCGCCGATATAGGCACCTGAATTTCTTTTAGTCATTGGTCATTGGTCAGTAGTCATTGGTATGATTTCCTGGCCTTGAGCCGATAACTTTATTTTATAGTTTAAGTCTTTTGTACTGATGATGGGCCAAATGACCAATGACCAGTGCCTAATGACTATAAACTTGACATATTATTGAAAGAAGTAAGTTTAAGAGAAAACAACAGGTATTATTATCTGTCTGTTGTTTTGTTCGGGATCAGAGGCGAAGTTATACATCAGGACAAGTCCTAATCTCTAATCTCCAACCTCTAATCTCTATATTCCAACACGAAGAAAGCTTCGGGCAATTAGTATTACTCGGCTATGATGTCACCACCTTTATACCTGTAACCTATCAACGTAGTCGTCTGCTACGACCCTCAATGGAAGTCTCATCTTGTGGCTAGTTTCGCACTTAGATGCTTTCAGCGCTTATCTATTCCCAACGTAGCTACTCTGCAATACAGCTGGCGCCATAACAGATTCACCAGAGGTTAGTCCAACCCGGTCCTCTCGTACTAAGGTCAGCCCCACTCAAACTTCCAACGCCCACAACAGATAGGGACCGAACTGTCTCGCGACGTTCTGAACCCAGCTCGCGTGCCACTTTAATGAGCGAACAGCTCAACCCTTGGGACCTTCTCCAGCCCCAGGATGTGACGAGCCGACATCGAGGTGCCAAACCTCCCCGTCGATATGAGCTCTTGGGGGAGATCAGCCTGTTATCCCCAGCGTACCTTTTATCCTTTGAGCGATGGCCCTTCCATGCAGAACCACCGGATCACTATATCCGTCTTTCGACCCTGCTCGGCTTGTCTGCCTCACAGTCAAGCAAGCTTATGCTATTGCACTCCGCGTACGGTTACCAAGCGTACTGAGCTTACCTTTGAAAGCCTCCGTTACCTTTTTGGAGGCGACCACCCCAGTCAAACTACCCGCCAAACAATGTCCCCCAACTACGCAGGGTTAGACACCAAATACAGAAAGGGTGGTATTTCAACGTTGACTAACCGACTCCTGGCGAAGCCGGATCACAGTCTCCCACCTATCCTACACATCCTGTATCCGATATCAATGTTAAGTTGTAGTGAAGGTGCATGGGGTCTTTCCGTCCCGTTGCGGGTAACCGGCGTCTTCACCGATACCACAATTTCACCGAGCTCATGGCTGAGACAGCGCCCAGATCGTTACACCATTCGTGCAGGTCGGAACTTACCCGACAAGGAATTTCGCTACCTTAGGACCGTTATAGTTACGGCCGCCGTTTACCGGGGCTTCGATTCAATGCTTCGGTTTAACCCTAACATCCCCTCTTAACCTTCCGGCACCGGGCAGGTGTCAGGCCATATACGTCATCTTTCGATTTTGCATAGCCATGTGTTTTTGTTAAACAGTCGCCTGGGCCTTTTCACTGCGGCTGACATTGCTGTCAGCGCCCCTTCTCCCGAAGTTACAGGGCCATTTTGCCGAGTTCCTTAGCCATGATTCACTCGAGCACCTTAGGATTCTCTCCTCGACTACCTGTGTCGGTTTACGGTACGGGGTTTTATAACCTGAAGCTTAGCAGGTTTTCTTGGAAGTCTGATTACCTGAACTATCACCTTACCCGAAGGCTCAGTGTACTATCAGCTTTCAGCAAGAGTTGCGTACTTAACTACATCTCCTATACCTACGGCCTTTAACGAACTATTCCGTCAGTTCGCGTCAGTTTCACTACTCCGTCACTGCATCGCAGTTATAAAACGTACTGGAATATTAACCAGTTATCCATCGGCTACGCCCTTCGGCTTCACCTTAGGCCCCGACTAACCCTGATCCGATTAGCGTTGATCAGGAAACCTTAGTCTTTCGGTGGGCGGGTTTCTCTCCCGCCTTATCGTTACTTATGCCTACATTTGCTTTTCTATTTCCTCCACAGTCAGTTATCTTCCTGCTTCACCGGTAGATAGAATGCTCCCCTACCAGATGCATTACTGCAAATCCATAGCTTCGGTATACCGCTTAATGCCCGTTTATTATCCATGCCCGATCGCTCGACTAGTGAGCTGTTACGCACTCTTTAAATGAATGGCTGCTTCCAAGCCAACATCCTAGCTGTCTGTGCAATCGGACCTCGTTAGTTCAACTTAGCGGTAATTTGGGGACCTTAGCTGATGGTCTGGGTTCTTTCCCTCTCGGCCATGGACCTTAGCACCCATAGCCTCACTCCAGCGTATATTAATAAGCATTCGGAGTTTGTCTGGATTTGGTAGGATTTGACTCCCCCGCACCCAATCAGTAGCTCTACCTCTTATTAACTCAACCGCCAGGCTGTTCCTAAAAACATTTCGGGGAGTACGAGCTATTTCCCAGTTTGATTAGCCTTTCACCCCTACCCACAGATCATCCGGAAACTTTTCAACGTTTATCGGTTCGGTCCTCCAGTACCTGTTACGGCACCTTCAACCTGTCCATGGGTAGATCACAAGGTTTCGCGTCTACCCCCTCTGACTATACGCCCTATTCAGACTCGCTTTCGCTTCGGATCCGTGTCTTAAACACTTAACCTTGCCAGAGAGGAGTAACTCGTAGGCTCATTATGCAAAAGGCACGCCGTCACCACATTACTGCAGCTCCGACCGCTTGTAAGTACACGGTTTCAGGTTCTATTTCACTCCCCTGTTCGGGGTTCTTTTCACCTTTCCCTCACGGTACTGGTTCACTATCGGTCTCTCAGGAGTATTTAGCCTTACCGGATGGTGCCGGCAGATTCCCACAAGGCGTCTCCGACCTCGCGGTACTCAGGATACCACTATGTTATTATTACTTACCCGTACGCAGCTCTCATGCTCTATGGCCGGGTTTCCCACCCCGTTCCGGTTCATTTTAATATACAATATCGTGGTCCTACAACCCCAGTTATGCCGTAACATAGCTGGTTTGGGCTCTTTCCCTTTCGCTCGCCACTACTCAGGAAATCATTATTATTTTCTCTTCCTCTGCTTACTTAGATGTTTCAGTTCAGCAGGTTCGCGCATTTATGCAACTATTCTTCAAATAGTTAGGTTTCCCCATTCAGAAATCTACGGATCAATTCATATTTGCTGATCCCCGTAGCTTATCGCAGCTTATCACGTCTTTCATCGCCTCTGAGAGCCAAGGCATCCCCCGTGTACCCTTTCTTACTTTCTTCTACTCATGCGCCTTTTGCTCGCATGGTATGCTTTTTTATTCAGTCATTACTTCATTGGGTCATTAAGTCATTGGTTTGCACCGCCGATTTAACTCGCCTCCGAGACATAACAACGTCCTATCTGTTGTTTTCTCTTTATTTTACTTCTTCCAATATGTCAAAGAACGTTTTGCTTGTTCGTCATTGTGTCATTGGTCATTAGGTCATTGGTTTTACCCTAATGACTAATGACTACTTCACTAATGACTGCAAAGCATCGTGGAGAATAACGGATTCGAACCGTTGACCCCCTGCGTGCAAGGCAGGTGCTCTAGCCAGCTGAGCTAATCCCCCGTTGATGAGTGATTCGTGATCGGTTGATTAGTGATTAGTTGTCATTGCGACTTAACTAATCTCTATTCTCTAATCTCTATCGCCTCTGCAGCTTCGCTGCAGCAGTAGTCCCGAGCAGATTTGAACTGCTGACCCCTACATTATCAGTGTAGTGCTCTAACCAAGCTGAGCTACAGGACTATTCAATTTCGGATTTCGGATTTACGATTTCGGATTTAGATAATCGTAATTCGTAAATCGTAAATCGTAATTTCTTACAATCTCGCATCCCAGATGATCAGCACTATGCCGATGGCTTCATCTTTGGGTTTTCCTTTTGTGTTTTTTATAGTTAGTTAATCAGTGATTGGTTAATTAGTGATTAGTTCCTTTCGCAGGTACTAATCTCTGATCTTTAATCTCTGATCTCTAAACTTTAAGAAATAATCATGCAGATAACAGTTTTGTTATAATTTATGTGAGTGGTTAAGCGGTTGATCAGGTGAGTAGTTTTAAGGCTATTCTCTAATCTCCATTCTCTAATCACTATCACAAGTGGATACTGCTCCAGAAAGGAGGTATTCCAGCCACACCTTCCGGTACGGCTACCTTGTTACGACTTAGCCCCAGTTACCGACTTTACCCTAGGACGCTCCTTGCGGTTACGCACTTCAGGCACTTCCAGCTTCCATGGCTTGACGGGCGGTGTGTACAAGGCCCGGGAACGTATTCACCGCATCATTGCTGATATGCGATTACTAGCGAATCCAACTTCACGGGGTCGAGTTGCAGACCCCGATCCGAACTGTGATTGGCTTTAAGAGATTGGCATCCTGTTGCCAGGTAGCTGCCCTCTGTACCAACCATTGTAGCACGTGTGTAGCCCCGGACGTAAGGGCCATGATGACTTGACGTCGTCCCCTCCTTCCTCTCTATTTGCATAGGCAGTCTGTTTAGAGTCCCCATCATTACATGCTGGCAACTAAACATAGGGGTTGCGCTCGTTGCGGGACTTAACCCAACACCTCACGGCACGAGCTGACGACAGCCATGCAGCACCTAGTTTCGTGCTCCGAAGAGCTGTGGCGTCTCTGCCACATTCACTAACTTTCAAGCCCGGGTAAGGTTCCTCGCGTATCATCGAATTAAACCACATGCTCCTCCGCTTGTGCGGGCCCCCGTCAATTCCTTTGAGTTTCACCCTTGCGGGCGTACTCCCCAGGTGGAATACTTAACGCTTTCGCTTAGACGCTGACCGTATATCGCCAACATCGAGTATTCATCGTTTAGGGCGTGGACTACCAGGGTATCTAATCCTGTTTGATCCCCACGCTTTCGTGCCTCAGTGTCAATAAAACCATAGTAAGCTGCCTTCGCAATTGGTGTTCTGTGACATATCTATGCATTTCACCGCTACTTGTCACATTCCGCCTACCTCTAGTTCATTCAAGCTCTTCAGTATCAAAGGCACTGCGATAGTTAAGCTACCGTCTTTCACCCCTGACTTAAAAAGCCACCTACGCACCCTTTAAACCCAATAAATCCGGATAACGCTTGGATCCTCCGTATTACCGCGGCTGCTGGCACGGAGTTAGCCGATCCTTATTCTCAGAGTACATTCAGCTCATTACACGTAATGAGGTTTATTCCCCTGCAAAAGCAGTTTACAACCCATAGGGCCGTCTTCCTGCACGCGGCATGGCTGGTTCAGGCTTTCGCCCATTGACCAATATTCCTTACTGCTGCCTCCCGTAGGAGTCTGGTCCGTGTCTCAGTACCAGTGTGGGGGGTCATCCTCTCAGATCCCCTAAACATCGTAGCCTTGGTAAGCCGTTACCTTACCAACTAGCTAATGTTCCGCATGCCCATCCTTGTCCTATAAATATTTGATTATTTTGTGATGCCACATCATAATGTTATGCGGTCTTAATCTCTCTTTCGAGAGGCTATCCCCCTGACAAGGGTAGGTTACATACGTGTTACGCACCCGTGCGCCACTCTCATGTGAAGCAAGCTCCACAATCCCGTCCGACTTGCATGTATTAGGCCTGCCGCTAGCGTTCATCCTGAGCCAGGATCAAACTCTCCATTGTAAAATGTTTTGTTTGACTATCTGACCCTATTATCTTTCTAATAGAATCTTTAATCTGTATTATATATCTTTATACAAATATCCTATTCTTATAACAAACTTTGTTTAGTGAGTAGTGAGTGGTTAATCAGTGATTTGTTATTGCTAACTCCTCCCCTTTCAACTTCGCCGCTCTCTTCAAAGCCCGCTACGCTGCATGATTTTCTATTTCTTAAAAGAACTTTATC
>NZ_BAAGRB010000003.1:0-240227 GCF_054783175.1 Mucilaginibacter puniceus | reverse complement strand
TCCGAACAGAGAAGTCAAGCCCGCCAGAGCCGATGGTACTGCGGTAATACGTGGGAGAGTAGGTCGGTGCCAAATCTTATCACTTAACCTCATCTACAATAGTAGATGGGGTTTTTGTGCTTATATGGGTTTGTGTAACGTCAAATTATATTTTCTATCCTTAACAATAAACAAATACAGATAAGCTATTTTAGTGACTATATAATATGCTAAAAAGAAGGCTTAGTAAATATTTGTTACTGCTATTGCTGGGAGCAACAGTTTTAAGCAATTGTTTTGCCCAAAATAAGCTTAAATATATGTCTCTTCCGGCGACAATTAATGGTGTAAACGAAGAATATTCAGGTATTACCCTATATAAAAGCAGGGTATATTTATTACCCCAATACGGTAATCATAAAGAAACCAAAACCGATGGCGAGTTTAATATATATAGCCTTTTAGCTGATAGCATTAACAGTGTTATTATGGGTAAGGATAGTGCCGTAACAACTTATAGAACCATCAAAGTAAAAAATTTAGACAGGATACCCACAATTATAAAACAAAATTACCAGGGTTTTGAATCCATAACCATAGTTAACGGACAAGTTTATATGGCTATGGAAACACCAACCATGCATTACTACTGCTATTTATTTAAAGGTGTTTTAGATACTGTAAAAAGCGAGATCAATTTAGATGCAAAAAATTATATATCGCTAAGAAGGATTCCTTACATTGAAAATGCCGGTTTTGAAAGCGTAGCTTATCTGTCTAAAGAAAAAAAATTATTGGCATATTATGAGTTTAACGGCATGCCTGGTGGCGGTATTGGTTATTTGATTGACCCATCGTTTAAAAAATCGCCTCAGCAAATAAAAGCACCTTTCCTTTATTTTAGGGTAACTGATATCGCGACTACCACAAATGATCGTATTTATGGCATCAATTATTATTATAATGGCGATTATGATGACTATTTAAACAATGGCATTTTAAAAAACAGGGAAGACGATATTAAAAAAGCGGTACCAAATTTAAAAGATAAGTTAATCCAATACCCCGACTATTTAAAGAACAACACCTATGCACGTATTGTCACCTTAAAAAGCTACAAGGATAAGCAATGGCAACCTGTAACCACTTTTGATGGTGAAAAAAGCAACTGGGAAGGAATTACACTTTTTGGCAAAGGCGCTTTAATAATAACCGATGCCAACAGAAGCACCACGCAATTGAGCAGCTTTGCCTATATAGAATTTTAACTACAATCCCTTTTCAATAGCTTTATAAATGGCATCCTGTATGCGTGGACGAATGCGCATGCTGGATAATTTTTCGCTAACTTGTGGATGTACCCGGTTAGATAAAAACACATACACCAGGTTGTATTTAGGGTCGACCCATACACAGGTGCCGGTATAACCGGTATGCCCGTAAACTTGATTGGATGCCAGCTCTGACGGATACTTACGGTCAGTAATAGGATCCCACCTGTCAAAACCCAAACCACGGCGGCTTATTGCAGATTGTTTAGCTGTAAATAGGTCAACCGTTTCGGGTTTAATATAAAATTCGCCGCCATACGTGCCTTTGTTTAATAACATTTGGTAAAGTATAGCTACATCGTTAGCGCTGGCAAATAATCCGGCATGGCCCGCAACACCGCCCATTAAAGCGGCTGTCGGGTCGTTAACATAACCATCCATTAAAGTTTTGCGATAAACCTGGTCATTTTCTGTCGGCACAATTCGATTGGTATTAAAACGTTGTAATGGTAAAAATCCAGCAGTTTGCATCCCCAATGGGTTATAAAATTGCTGCTGTAAATACTTATCAAGGGGTGTTGAGGTTAAAGTCTCGGCAATTTGTTGCATAAAGCACATCCCAACATCGCTGTAAACATATTGCCCGCGGGTGCGTACCGGTGAACTTAACATGGCGGGCCACATTACATCATTAAAATAATTCTTCCGCAAATAGTAACGCTCATTTACTTTGGTTGGATAAGCAGCGGATGAATCTAAACGATGGTCTGACGCTTTTATTTTTTCAAAAGTGGGTATGTCTGCAATTAAACCGGCCTGATGGGTTAATATTTCGCGAACAGTTAGGTCGGCCTTGTTGGTGTTACGTGTAGGGGCCAAATAAGTGCTAAGAGTACTATCTAATTTTAATTTCCCCTGGTCATAAAGCTGCATAGCCTGTACGGTAGTGGCCGATGTTTTGGTCATAGAAGCCAGATCAAAAATATCAGTTATTTGATCCGGCGTTTCGCCCGAATAGGTATGGCTGCCGTATGCCTTATTAAAAATCACCTTACCATCTTTGGCAACCAGTACAACCATGCCGGGTGTAGCACGCGCGTTGATGGCTTCGCGGGCTATCTGGTCAATAATTTGCAGGTTGTTTGAGTTAATACCCACCTCTTCGGGCACAGTATATTGCAAACGTGTTTGCTGAGTAACAAACCCCATGTTAGTCAGGTATTTTGTCGAATAAGGGGCATCTAATTTTTTAGTAATAGGCACACCGCCAAAAATAGCCTGCGCACTGTACCAGGCTGACATGTTTGATACCCTATCTGACCAAATAATAGGTGCCGTAACATCGTTAAGCTTTTTTAACGTTATGCCCAACCCATTAAAGGCAACAATTACGTTTTTTAGCGTTTGATTAGTAGTTATAAAATTCATGATCTGCAGGTTATTTAAATCTGCATCATTAACCTGTACAATAAGCGTATTATAAAATTTAAGCTCCTGGGTAAGGTCGTTTAAACTTTTAACGCCCATGTAGGTGCCGCCGTCAAATGATGGTACCTGTGTATATTTATTCAGCAGACTGTCAAAAGCCGTAAAATAATTGCTTGAAAAATGAATGCTGGCAATCTTAGCATCAGCTAAATTTTTTAGTGGTATAAGGTACTTATCGTTATTTAACAGTACGGTGGCTTGTGCTACTTGTTTTTCCTCGTTGACATACGCCAGGCCAGGTGGATTTTGGGCGCAGGCAGAATTAAATAAAATAATGGTTATTAAAATAAATAGTAACTGTACGCGCTGTTTCCCTGTCATATATTTTAGTACTGTTTATGCTGATAATGCATGATTATCAAAATTATCAAATCATACAGTATATACAACGCATAAAACATAAAGTTATGCCATCAAATAATTAATTTAGCAATTATAAAATGATCTGCCTTGTCGGCAGGGAGGAGAATACTTTTTTAAATGTCAGATATAATTCAGCTTTTACCCGATTCAGTTGCTAACCAGATTGCCGCAGGCGAGGTGGTACAGCGCCCCGCATCGGCTGTAAAAGAATTGGTAGAGAACGCGATAGACGCAGGTGCAGATAAAATTCAGCTGATCATAAAAGACGCGGGGAAGTCGTTAATACAGGTTATTGATAATGGTTGCGGTATGAGCATGACCGATGCGCGCATGAGTTTTGAGCGCCATGCCACATCCAAAATAAAAAAGGCCGAGGACCTTTTTGCCATTCGTACTATGGGTTTCAGGGGCGAAGCTATGGCATCCATAGCCGCAATTGCTCAGGTAGAGTTAAAAAGCCGCAGGCATGAGGATGAATTAGGCACACATATTATCATTGAAGGGTCGGAAGTATTGAGCCAACAAGCTTGCTCATGTAATACCGGCACATCTATAGCGGTAAAAAACTTATTTTACAATACACCCGCCCGCCGTAACTTTTTAAAAAGTAACCCGGTAGAGATGCGTCATATTATTGACGAGTTTCAACGGATAGCTTTAGCCAACCCACAAATATTTTTTACCCTGCATCATGACGGGCAAGAGGTTTATCATTTGCCTTCGGCGATATTAAAGCAGCGTATTGTACACCTGTTGGGCAATAATTATAACCAGCGCCTGGTACCTGTTGAGGAAGACACGACCATCATTAAACTGCATGGCTTTGTAGGCAAGCCCGAGTTTGCCCGTAAAACACGTGGCGAGCAATTCTTTTTTGTGAATAACCGTTTTATACGCGATGCTTACCTGAACCACGCGGTATTGACAGCTTTTGAAGAGTTGTTGCCTGATGATACCTTCCCGCTGTATGTACTGTTTATAGATATCGATCCATCAAAAATTGATATTAATGTACATCCTACCAAGACGGAAATTAAGTACCAGGATGAGAAATCTATTTACGCTATTATCCGCTCGGCAGTTAAGCGTTCATTGGGTAGATATAATATTACGCCGAGTTTAGATTTTGACCAGGAGAACAGTATTGAACATTTAATAACGCCAAAGCCTTTTGAGGAGATAGTAGCGCCGGTTATTGCCTTTAACCCGGATTTTAATCCGTTTAGCGAACGGAAAACCGACCGGGAAATACCCTTTTTACGCAATACAGGCGAGAGTCGAAACACATCCCCTATCCCAAAAAATTGGGATACTTTGTACGAGATCAGCAAAAAAGAAACTACCACGCAGCAGGACCTGCATATTGAAAAGCTAATAGCCGTTGATGAGCAGGAGATAAGTAAAACCACCGAGCGGCAATTTTTCCAGATACATAACCGGTTTATCATGTCGCAAATAAAGTCGGGATTTATGCTCATCAATCAGCAGGCGGCGCATGAGCGGATATTGTATGAGCGATTTTTGCAACAGTTAGAAACGCATTCGGGGGTTAGCCAGCAAAGTTTATTTCCGCAGTCGGTTACACTAAACGGCAGCGATTATGAGTTATTAAGAGAGTTGTTACCCGACATTCGTGCCCTGGGTTTTGACATCAGGGAGTTTGGTAAAAATACAGTAGTGGTTGATGGTATTCCGGCAGAATTAAACAACGTAGGTGAGCACGAATTACTGGAGCATTTGCTGGAAGGCTTTAAAAATAACCAGGCCATTTTAAAATTGGATAAACGCGATAACCTGGCCCGTGCATTAGCGCGTAACGGCGCCATTAAAGCAGGTACAAAATTATCTGCCGAAGAAATGAATTTGTTAACCGACCAGCTTTTTGCCTGTCAAATGCCTAACCTTGCCCTAAATGGTAAGCTCGTAATTAGTACCTTTACCATGAACGAACTTTTAGAACGATTTGAAAAATAGCCAACGGCTAAATACTATATACACATATGCAGTCCCCTTTCGCTAATCTTTCGCCGGTTGTAAAAAACCTGCTTATTATAAATATTATTTGTTTCCTGCCGTCATTATTCTATAGCCATAATTTTGCACAGCCCGGGTTCGACCCGGTTGCAGATATGTTTGGGGTTTATTATTTTGACTCGCCACTATTTAGGCCCTGGCAATTAATCACCTACATGTTTCTCCATGGCGGTTGGATGCATATCATCTTTAATATGTTCGCCTTATATTCTTTTGGTATGTCGGTAGAATATATTATGGGCTCCAAGCGTTTTTTCAATTTTTACTTTATTTGCGGTTTTGGAGCCATTGCTTTACAAATGCTTGTACAGGCCATTGAGGTTCATGCTATAACAGGAAGCTTCACCCTGGCAAATCCACAATTAGAATCATCTTACCTTCAATATGGAGACAAAGCTGTACAGCTATATAGTATATATAATGGCACTATGGTGGGCGCATCAGGTGCTATATTTGGTTTGCTGATAGCTTTTGGCATGATATACCCCAATGCTGAATTAATGATCATGTTTATCCCTGTACCGGTAAAAGCAAAGTATGTAATACCTGTTTATATATTATTAGAGCTATCATTAGGCATAAGCCAGGTTAGCGGCGATAACGTTGCCCACTTTGCCCATTTAGGCGGTGCGGTATTAGGCTTTATATTGGTTAAAGCATGGCATTTACAAGGACCGAAAGACTTTTACAGTTAAACATTTCTTATGAATACATTTTGGCAGCAAATAGCTAATAAAACATTCAAATCAACCAGTAAACTTTACTTGTTGATAGCCATTAATGTTGCCGTTTTTTTGGTAATCAATGTGCCATCAGTATTTGAACGACTGATAGCTCAAACTGACGTTATCCAAACCTATACTTTTGATTACCTGGCGATGCCGGCTTATCTGCCGAAATTGCTTATCCGTTTCTGGACACCGATTACTTACCAGTTTATGCATGCCGGTATATTACATATACTATTTAATATGTTGTGGTTGTACTGGATGGGGCAAATTTTTGAAGAGTTTTTAGGAAGGAAACGAACTATAGGGCTTTACCTATTAGGGGGCTTATTTGGAGGAGCTTTTTTTGTCATCAGCTATAATGTTTTTCCATTTTTTGTAAGTGGCAATGCTGCAGTATCAAGTTCGGTAGTTGGTGCATCAGCCAGTGTGATGGCCATTATTGTTGGTGCAGCCACTATTGTACCTAATTATACTATACCACTAATGTTTATAGGCCCGGTTAAGTTAAAATGGCTGGTTTTATTTTATGTGGTGATTGACTTTTTAGGCGTAACCGGTCCAAACGCAGGTGGCCAGATAGCTCATCTGGGTGGAGCATTTTTTGGCTTTATGTATGTAAAGCAAATACAAAAAGGAAATGATTGGGTAGCCTCCATCGCCGGAATATTCAAAAAAAGAAGTAAATTGAAAGTGGTTGTCAATAATCAAAATAAAGATGCCGTTACCAAACCCCGCCAGGAAGATATTGACCGTATACTGGATAAAATATCACAAAGCGGGTACGAAAAGTTAACCAAGCAGGAAAAGGAAATACTATTTCGCGCCAGCAACAATGAAAGCTAAAAAAAAGCTGCCCTTATTTGATAAACTGGTTTTGTGGGTTAACTGCGGGATAGCTATAGCTTTGTTAATAAGCTACCTTGCCCCTATTACCGATCCTCGTAAATATTGGGTTGTAGCTTTTTTTGGCCTGGCATATCCGCCTGTATTATTGCTTAACATATTGCTTATAGTTTACTGGACATTCCGTAAAAGCTGGTATGCATTGGTGTCTGTACTTTGTATTTTGATTGGTATAAACGTTCTTAAAAATAATATCGGCTTTAATTGGGGTGAAAGCAGTAAGGTATCCGGCGATAATGCTGTTAGAATAATGACTTATAATGTCCATAACTTTAAAAAATTTAGCGGCGGACGCGATACTTCAACCAAGACTGAAATTTTAACGCTTATTAAAGATCAATCGCCTGACGTAATAGGTATACAAGAGTTTTTTACCCGTAAGCGTGGTAAATTTGCCATGACCGATTCTATAAAAAAAGGCTTGGGTTATAAGCATTATTATTTTGAAAACATCGTTGGCAATACCGACGAGACCATCGGCATAGGGGTATTTTCAAAGTACCCGATAACTAATACAGGGTTCATACCATTATCGGAAGCGCGTAGCGAGAATCAATGTATATACGTAGATATAAAAAAGGCAAAACAAACTTTCAGGGTATATAGTGTACACTTGCAATCCATCAAGTTTAAAACTGAAGATTATCAATACCTGGATACAGTTACGCAACACGGGAGTACAGATATAACATCAACCCGCAGGTTGGCCGGTAAATTAAAACGAGCCTTTATGAAGCGAGCCGAGCAGGTGTTTACCATAAAGGAGCATACCAAAACTTGCCCCTACCCTTATATTATAGCCGGCGATTTTAATGATACCCCAACATCATTTGCAGTAAACCAAATGGCTAAAGGGCTAAAAAATGCTTTTCGTGAAAAGGGTGTTGGTTTGGGGCGCACGTATAACGGCGATTTTCCAAACTACCAGATAGATTATGTATTGGCCTCCAATCAGTTTGATGTAAGGAGTTACCATATTATTGAAAAAAAATTATCAGACCATTATCCTATAGTAAGTGATTTAGTATTGAAGTAGTTATAAATGTTGCAACCAATCAACACTACTTAAAATCTAAAAAATCGTAAGTTTGCGCACATGAAACAAAACTTATTTGTTTATAATACTTTAACACGCAAAAAAGAAGAGTTTAAACCGCTTAACGCGCCCCATGTGGGCATGTACGTTTGCGGCCCTACCGTTTATAGTGATGTTCATTTAGGCAATTGCCGCACTTATATATCGTTTGATTTGATATTCAGGTATCTTACTCATTTAGGGTATAAAGTACGCTATGTACGTAATATTACCGATGCAGGGCACTTAGAGGGTGATGCCGGCGACCAGGGGGAAGATAAAATATCAAAAAAAGCAAAAATAGCCCAATTGGAGCCCATGGAGATCGTACAGAAATATACGGTTGGGTTTCATGATGTTTTAAAGATATTTAATACCCTGCCGCCAAGTATTGAGCCCACGGCAACCGGCCATATTATTGAGCAGATAGAGTTAGTTAAAAAAATATTAGCTAATGGTTTGGCTTATGAGGTTGATGGCTCGATATATTTTGATGTTGAAAAATATAACAGCACCAAAGATTACGGCATATTAAGCGGCCGTAACCTGGAGGATATGTTGAACAATACCCGGGAATTAGGCGGTCAGGAAGATAAGCGCGGCAAGCTTGATTTTGCCTTATGGATAAAAGCCAAGCCCGAGCATTTAATGAAATGGCCTTCGCCGTGGGGTGTCGGTTTTCCAGGCTGGCACTTGGAATGTTCGGCTATGAGCCATAAATACCTGGGCGACCAGTTTGATATTCACGGTGGCGGGCTCGACCTGGTGCCAACGCACCATACTAATGAAATTGCCCAAAATGAGGCTTGCTGTGGTAAAAATCCGGCAACGTATTGGATACATACCAATATGCTTACGGTAAACGGACAAAAAATGTCAAAATCATTAGGTAATAGCTTTTTGCCGCATGAATTGTTTACCGGCGATCATTCTATATTAGATAAAGGCTATAGCCCAATGACGGTTAGGTTTTTTATACTGCAGGCACATTACCGCAGTACACTTGACTTTGGTAATGAAGCTATGGAAGCATCTGAAAAAGGATTTAAGCGATTAATGACTGCCGTTGGATTATTAGATAGCTTAAAACAATCGGCCACAACTGATGTTGATGTTGAGGCGTTGATGGCACGTTGTTATGAGGCGCTTAATGATGACTTTAACAGCCCGGTATTAATAGCTGAATTATTCGAGGCATCGCGCATAATTAACTCGGTAAATGATGGGAAGTTAAAAATCGATGCCAAAAATCTGGAACTATTGAAAACACTGGTAAAAACTTTTGTATTTGATATTTTAGGGTTGATGGATGAGCAAGCGGCCAACGATGATCTGCCAAGAGTGTTAAACTTTATTGTTGATTTGCGCAACGAGGCTAAAACCAATCATGACTATGCCGCATCTGATAAAATTAGAAATGGGTTACAAAAAGTTGGCTTCCAGTTAAAGGATAGTAAAGAGGGTACAACCTGGAGCAAAATTTAATTGCTAAAATAACGTTAGTATAACACAAACAATAACATACTGCAATGTAGTACGCATTGCATAAAATATTTAAATTGACCTCAATTTTTTAAACATGAAAAATATACTATTAGCCGCCATTTTACTTACGGGATATACCGGCAATTTATTTGCACAAACTACGCCAGCAAAAGTTGATAAGGTTATAAAGACTGAAGATGCTTTTAACAAAGCGGTTGCCAAGAAAGGAATAAAAGGAGGTTTCCTGGAGTTTGCTGACCCTGAAGGAATAATTTTTAAACCTAAAGAGGTAAAAATAATTGATTTTTATGCCAGTATTGATAAACAACCCGGTACATTAAAATGGGAACCCAAGTTCGCCCGTATATCAAAAGGCGGAGATCTGGCATTTACTGCCGGTCCGTATGTTTTTCAAAACGGAAAAACGGAAGACGATAAGGTGTATGGCGAATATGTATCTATTTGGCGGAGTGATGCAGACGACAAATTGAAACTATTGATCGATTTGGGAATGCAACACCCCGAACCACAGCAACAAGCCAATATCGATTTTAAGGACCCCGATCCTAATAAAAAGGTATCGGCAACCAATGACCCTTTTAGCGGAAAGGCATTAATATTAAATACCGATAAAACCTTTAACCAGTTTGTAAGTAAATCAGCTATGGTAGCGTATAAAGAATTTTTAAGCCCCGAGAGCCGTTATTACTTCCCTGGTTTTGAACCAATTATTGGCACCGATAAAGTGCTTAACTTTATAGCAAGCAACGCAGTAAGTATATCTGCCGAAACCGTAAACGGGGGCCGTTCAAGCAGTAATGACCTGGCATATACTTATGGCAAGGCTCGTATTACAAAAGGTAAAATAGTAAGCAATTTTAACTATGTGCGTATATGGGAGTTAGATAATAGCTTTAAATGGAATATTTTATTGGAAGTATTCTCTGCAATTGAGAATTAGGGGTTAGTTAATCAGAGATTAGACATCAGTGATTAGTAATATATACTTCACCGATAAAAATATTTTAAAAAGAGAGCGCCGTTATATTACAACGGCGCTCTTCTTATATACGAGAATTTTACTAATCTCTGATCACTAATAACCAATCACTACACTAAAACAACCGCTCAATGATGTCATCGGTTGATAGTCCCTCCGCTTCGGCATGGTAGCTGCGTACAATACGGTGGCTCAAAATAGGTTTAGCAACAGCTTGTACATCTTCAATATCGGGCGAGTATTTGCCATTGATCACAGCATGGCATTTAGCGCCTAAAATTAAATATTGCGATGCCCTTGGGCCAGCGCCCCAGTTTAGTAAACGTTTTACTTCAGGCGATGAAAATTCACCGTCAGGGCGTGTTTTTGACACTAACTTAACAGCATACTCCAGCACGTTATCGGCCACAGGTATATTTCTTACCAATTGCTGAAAATAAATGATCTGCTCGGCATTTAGCTGTTTGGCAACTTCTTGTGTTAATGACCCCGTAGTGTTTTTAACAACCTGCATTTCCTCAGCAAATGAAGGGTAGTTTAAACTAACCTTAAACATAAAACGGTCAAGTTGTGCTTCCGGTAACGGATAGGTACCTTCTTGTTCAATTGGATTTTGGGTGGCTAATACAAAAAATGGTTTTGCCAATATATGTGTAACCCCGGCAGCAGTAACCGCTTTTTCCTGCATGGCCTCTAATAACGCGGCTTGGGTTTTAGGTGGTGTACGGTTTATCTCATCAGCTAATATGATGTTTGAGAAAACCGGGCCCGGTATAAATTTAAAGTTCCTGTCCTCGCCTAATATTTCTGAACCGATAATATCAGACGGCATCAGATCGGGTGTAAATTGTATGCGGTTAAAATCAAGGTCAAGCACCTGGGCAACAGTTTGCACCAATAAGGTTTTAGCCAACCCTGGTACGCCTACCAGTAAGCAGTGTCCATTACTAAAAATGGATATCAATACAAATTTAACAACCTCGTCCTGTCCAATGATCACTTTGCCTATTTCGGCACGTATTTGTTGATAGGTTTGTTTTAGCGCGTCAGCGGCTTCTACTTCAGAACGGTGTTGCATAGTTTTTTAAAGTTTAGCTTGGGTTATTGAAGGGGTGGCCCAATCTTTTAAAATTGGGCATGATTTATATTCAGGGTCAATTTTAATAAAAGTTTGTTTACGCTTTTTTTCAAACCACTCGCTAATCGCGCGGTTAAGTTTTTCCTGTTGTGCGGCATTTTTTAATTTAGGAAAGTCCTGATCCAAATTTGCTCTATGTGCGTCGGTAACTGAATTTAAAAGATAAATCCTATAGCTTTGTTTTCCTGTTTGATCAGTATATAATTGTGGAGATGATATTTCTCCGGTTTTCATAGTATCAATAACTAACGCAATTTGAGGATCAAGGCTTTCTGTCGGAATTAAAGAAGTCCGGATTTGTGTATTTTGGGCGTTTAATATAACACCCCCGTTAAATTTAGTTTCCTTGTCGTCCGAATAATAGGCGGCCGCGCTGGCAAAATAATCGGTTGAGGTAGCAGTTGATTTAGCTTTTAAAATTACTTTGTAAATGCTATCGGCCTTTTGTTTAGCTCTTTCCAAACTGGCAGGTGTAGGAGGAGGGATAATCAAAATATGGCGTGTATGCACCTGTTCGCCCCGGCGCTCAATAACCTGTAAAAAGTGATAGCCAAATTGACTTTCAAAAACTGGCGATAATTCACCTGCCTTTAATTTAAAGGCATTGGCGGTATATTCTTTAGCAAATGCATTACGATCTCCCCAAGGCACATCGCCACCTTCCTGGGCAGACCCGGGATCTTGTGAATAAGCAGTAGCAAGTGTGGCAAAATCCTCCCCGTCTTTTACCCTTTTTAATAAATTCTCGGCTTTTTCACGGTAATAGTCTTTTTCTTCTTTGCTTAGCTTAGGGTCAAATACTATCTGGCTCACTTCTACTTCTTTACTTACCATCGGCAAACTATCTTTAGGGAAAGAATCAAAATATTTTTTTACATCCTGCGGAGTAGTGTTTATTTTTTCGGTGATCTTGGCACGCATTCTTTCTGATATCAGCAAGTCTTTAACATCTGGGCGTATCTCATCTTTATATTGTAGTACGGACTTACCTAAAAACTGTTCCAGCTTATCCTCGCCACCGGCTCTTTGTATTGATTGGCGCATACGGCGGTCAACCTCATCATCAACATCCGCGTCGGTTACTGCAATACTGTCAATAACGGCTTGCTGTATAAGCAACTTAGATGATAATAAATTATAGGCAATATCGCATTTAATAGCAGGGTTAGGTGGGTTGCCGTTGTATAAATATTGAGCGTAGCTTGTTTCAACGTCTGATTGTAATATGATATTGCCGCCAACCACGGCAACAATTTTGTCTAATACCTTTTTTTGGGCATTAGCCGATGTTATAAATAAAAAAACAATTAATAAGGCAACTCCAACTTTTCTCATGTACTACTCTTAATGCGGGCGCGCAGCCCTAAATTCAAACTTCGTTAAAAAATATTATATAATAGTTTATGTAATTAACACATTACAAACCTGCATATTATATATTATGCGAATATGGCAATAAACCGTCAAACAGTTTAACTATTTTTGGTTAAATTTTGTTAAAGATATCATTTAAATGAAAATAGAAAACCCGGCTGCTTTTCGCTATATAATGCAGGAAGATATTTACCTTTTAGCAGCTGATAAAACTGAACAACCTATAGTAATTGAACAGCCTGTTATAACAACGCAAATTACCGATCTTAATTATTTAGGAAAGTATAAAAAGGGGTTCCTGATAGTTGCGCATTATGCTAATGAAGCGTATATGGCAGCAGAGCATATGGCCGCATTAGAGAGTATATTAAAGCGTAAAGAGTATGGTTTGGATGACGTAGCCATATTTAACCGGTTTACTTATCCTGACGTTGATTTTGAACAGCTGCAAACCTATTTTAACCCCCGTAAATTATTGCTACTGGGAAAAAATGCGTTGCCTGCAAATTTACCGGCTTTAACAATCAATCAACCCCAAAATATAAACGGTTACCCGGCCCTATATACTTTTAGTTTTGACGAGATGATGGATAATACACCTAATAAAAAGGCTTTTTGGGATCAGGTAAAAAATTTATAGTATATGCAGCAATTAGTATTTACCACTAACAATATCCATAAGCTGGAAGAAGTTGCTGCTAAAATTAAAGGCAGTATACAATTAGCAAGCCTTAATGACATTGGGTGCCATGACGATATTGAGGAAACCGGTACAACATTTAGTCAAAATGCATCTATAAAAAGCCATTATATATACAATAAATACCATTTAAACTGTTTTGGCGATGATAGCGGCTTAGAGATTGATGCACTTGGAGGTGAACCGGGGGTGTACTCTGCCCGCTATGCGGGTGAGCATGGCAATCATGCGGCTAATAACCAGAAGGTGCTGCATAAGCTAAGTTCAGCCACTAATCGTAAGGCACGTTTCCGTACAGTGATATCATTGATATGGAACGGTGAAGAGCATTTTTTTGAAGGAACGGTTGAGGGAAGCATCCGCCATGAATTAAGTGGTGCCGCGGGTTTTGGTTATGATCCCATATTTCAACCAGATGGCTATACCAAAACGTTTGCCGAAATGAGCCTGGAAGAAAAAAACACTATCAGCCATCGCGCAAAAGCAATGGAAAAGTTATTGGATTTTTTGAACACAATTGAGTAGCAGTTTACGGCTTTTTTAATACCGTATCTTTCTTAATAGTTGCAGGTTGTGTTACAATCGTGCCATCCCTTGCCGTACTGACTTTAACAGTTTTTGGGATAGCTGTACTCTTACCCGGTTTAGCCGGAACTTTCTTTTCAGCAGTTTTGGCAGAGGCCTTTTTAGCAGCCGGCGATTTTGAAGGTGTAGCCTTTATTGGAGCTGAGGTTGCCATTGAAGGCAAAATGGATTCTTTAGATACCGGCCTGTCTTTTGGCTTCCATAAAAAACCTTTTAATAATTTATCTTCATCCTTTACATCCTTTAAAGGTAGCGTGGTAGTTGTATTACTTGATATAAGGGACACAACATCGGCTTTGCCGTTTTTAAAATTAGCTCTAAGCGCGGCACTTATGGTGTGGGACATATCGGTTGCCTCATTGGTTACACTATCCCGCAAAAAATATATAGTTTCGGCATTGCCTGTAACCAGCAATAAAGAAAGTTTATTGTCTTTAAAAACGCCATGTATTTTTTTGCCGGACACCTGGTTAAAATGCAACGAGTCAGCTTTTTCTATATTAACTATAAACCCTGATGGAAAAAGGTCAATATTGTCTATCTTCTTATTCTTCATTTGTAAGTGGATGGTATCACCTGATAATTGCGAGCCCTGGGTCCATATCATAGGATTTCCGTAACTCCGTATAGTCGAGTCGCTGCTGCTGTAAAACATGGAGTCGGCAACGGCCTGCAAGTCAGATTTATACAGTTTAGCGTGTTTGAAGCCACTTACTATCCGTATTTTCGAAGTATCTCGTAACCCATTATTCTTTTTAAGCTCTAACGAATCGGCCTTTTGCTTCATTATAAGCGAATCTTTAGCTGTTAGTTTGAGTGCCACCGGCTTAGTTGCCACCGGCTTTTTTGGGGCTACAGACTTGGGGTTACCAAAAATATCGCGATGGTAAAAGCTGGAATCAACCGGCATTTTAGGCGGCCTAATGGTTAGCACCTTAGGCGGTGTTTTATATGGCGGCGTTATTTTTATAGAAGGATCTTTATTATTTATTAGCCATTGCTCAAACTGCATATCCTTATATTCTTTTAGCGTTATAACCCTTGTTTCTAGAGTATCAGCCACCATAAACAGGCTGTCTCTTTTTATGGGTTCGGTAGTATTGGCTATTAAAACCGGGTTGTTAGTGAGGGATTTTGCGTCTGTAGGAGCATTTTTAGTAATTACCGGCATGGTGTTTTTGGATGCAGATAACTTACGGGTAACTGAATCAGCAATTATTTTTGTGCCTTCTTTATTAAGCGAATCGGGTTTAATTAACAGGCTGGTTTTTGTAGTATCTTTTTCTTCGGTAACAAAAACCATATAGGGGTTTATGGTTATTTGAGCCCGTTCATCGGCTTTAAAATATTCGCCTTTATGGCCGTATATGGCTACTTTTTGCTCATTATCGGTAAAAACAACATTGCGGGTAGCCAAGCCGTAGCCCTTAACCCGATCATAAAATAAACTATCACCCTTTAATGATTTTGAGCCCTGTTTGTATAAGTTGTTCTTGCCAAATAAAGCCTGGTCATTAACGGTATTATAATAACCATTTTCGGTATACAAGGTATCCTTATCTTTTTTGCCATAAATATTGCTTGGCCCATAAAAATAGGTTATACGCGTTCCCGAGTTATAGCGCATGGTATCTGTTTTAATAATGGCTTCGGGAGTGTTACCTACCACATCGTGCCTAAAATAAGCATCACGTGAGTTGGCAAAATAATAACCGTTTTTACTGGTTAAAGTATTATCCTTGTTTACCAATTTACCCCCGCCGGTATAGGTGCCATAACGGGTAGCAGTATTGTACACAAAATAGTTGGTAGTTAAGGTGGCATCCTTATCAACCATTTTAACGTTATTGGTTAATATGGCTATTTTGGTATTTCCGTTGTAGTCCAGTTTATCTGCAAAAATATTAAGCGTATCGCCCTGGTTAATGTTTACGTGCCCAAAAGCTTCAAACCTGTTCTCGTCACGGTAAAATATAGCACTGTCTGAACTTAGGGTGGAGTAGTCTTGCTTAAACACTCCCTTATACACCCTGCTTATCAATTTTCCATCGGGGGTTTTTGTAGAGTGGTCCCTAACAGATTGTACCAGATCTACCTTAGTTTTTTTACCAGGCGCTCTTTGCGCTACAACTGCGCTAAAAGTCAGCAATAAAAACAAACTTAGGACGTATTTATTCACAATGGCAAAATTAGTTTTTTGTTGGGGGTTATTAAATTATAATTTTGATGAATGCTACCCATTAAAGGTTTAATTGATTTTATTGAACAAAACAGCTTGTTTACCACTGACAGCAAAGTATTAGCTGCTGTAAGCGGGGGTATGGATTCTGTTTTAATGGTTCATTTATTAAAAGCTGCCGGGTTTAATTTTGATATTGCCCACTGTAATTTTCAATTGCGTGGCAATGAATCTGATGCCGACGAAGCATTTTGCAAAAAATTAGCCCATGATGCAGGTGTTTTATTTCATGTTATAAAGTTTGACACCCAACAATATGCTGCCGGCCAAAAAGTATCTATCCAAATGGCCGCCCGCGATATGCGCTACCAATGGTTTGAGCAGCTAAGGCAACAGCATGATTATGATGTTATTGCATTGGCCCACCATCAAAACGATAGTATTGAAACAATATTGTTAAACCTTACCCGGGGCACAGGTATTGCCGGCATGCACGGGATATTGCCAAAAAACGGAGCGCTGGTAAGGCCGTTAATGTTTTTAAAGCGAGAGGAGATACAATCTCTTATTACTGAGAATGGTTTTGATTATGTAGAGGATAGCTCCAACTCATCCGTAAAATATGCGCGTAATAAGATCAGGCTGGAGGTAATACCGCATTTAAAAGCGTTAAACCCTAACCTGGAAAACACTTTTGAGAATAATTTAAAGCATTTTAGGGACCTGGAGCAATTGCTTGAACTTAAAATAGCCGAAATAAAAAAAGAGTTTTTAGTGTGTGAGGGTGATGAGATATATCTGCCTATATCCAGGCTAAAGAAGTTAAACCCACAGCGCCTGTTGCTTTATAAATTATTGCAGGATTATGGATTTAATGAAACCACTATTGATGATGTTATTTCAAGTTTAGATAAACATTCGGGCAGGGTTTTTGAGTCGGCAGGATACCAATTAGTATTAGACAGGGATAAACTTATCCTGGCAAAAAAAGCAAATAATAACCGGCAGCCGATACTGATCAATGAGGCTGACCATAGCGTTACTTATGGCGGGTATAGGCTTACTCTTTTACATGATGATAGTCCGTTAATTATAAAAAATAATCCATTTGCTGTAGCAATTGATGCCGATCTGCTCGTATACCCATTAATGGTTCGCCCATGGCGGCAAAGCGATTTTTTTTACCCGCTGGGGATGAAAACACGCAAGAAGCTAAGCGATTTTTTTATTAACCGTAAAGTGGCCCTGCATCAAAAGGCCGAAATACCTATATTAGTTAATGGTAATGGCGATATTGTGTGGATTGGTGGTTATCAGCCCGATGAGCGTTATAAAGTAAGCGATAACACCAAAAAAGTAACTATATTCGAATTGTTTAAAGTATAATGAGCAACAAACCAATTTTTACCGAAAAACAATATCTGGGCAGGGAGTTTATACCCGCTACCATACGCATAATGCTGGCAGCGTTTTGCTTCGCGATTTATTTTTTTACGGACGAGCGCGAATCAAGCGGCAACTTATTGCTGGTAGTTGGTATAGCTATTATTGTAATATCCATAATATTAAGGTTTATGCTTCATTTTAGTACCCGCGTACTTAATAAAAGCATTATGCTTGACGGTTTATGGACTACCCGCCTGGTTAAAATAGACATTAATAGTATTGTAAAGGCCGAGAAGGGTTTATATAGCCGCTATTTATTTAATAACCCGGTTTATAACCTGCATAGCCGGGGCACCATAAGGTTTTATGCCTCAGGCAGGGAAGCTATTCATTTAACTGACAGGGATGGGCTGGTTTATATCATCGGCTCGCGCCACCCTGACGAGTTTTTGCAGGCTATACAGCAGGAAATGAAAGCTAAGTAATTTCATCTCCTGCCGCAATCTATTGTTATTTCTTCAATCCAATTTCACGTAAACGTTCATCCAGGTATTCTCCTGCAGTTATATCTGTATATTTTTTTGGGTGCTCGGCATCAATAGTTGATGGCAACGAAGTGAGATCCATGTTTGACACCGGGTGCAGAAAGAATGGGACAGAGTAGCGCGAGTTTTTCATCAGTTCGCGCGGTGGGTTCACCACCCTGTGCGTAGTTGATTTAAGCTTATTATTAGTTAAACGTTGCAGCATATCGCCTACGTTGACTACCAAATCCTCGCCATGGGCTTTAACCGGGAACCATTGGTTATCGCGCGTAAGCAGCTCTAAGCCATCGGCACTGGCACCAATTAATAACGTTATCAGGTTAATGTCCTCGTGTGCACCGGCGCGTACCGCATCAGCAGGCACCGAATCGGGGTCTTCAATAGGGAAATAATGTAACGTGCGTAATATGGAGTTTCCATTATGCACTTTATCATCAAAGTAATGTTCGTCAAGTTTTAAATAAACCGCTATGGCCCGTAGTAAAATCTTGCCTGCGGCTTCCAGTTTTTTGTATACATCAAGCGTAGTGGTATTAAAAGCGGGCAGTTCCTCAACTACCAGGTTATCCGGGTAATCTTCTTTAACCACGTCGCCATCGGTTACGGTTTGGCCAATTTGCCAAAACTCTTTTAAATCGGGCGTTTTAAAACCTTTAGCTGTTTCTTTTCCTTTGCCGGTATAGCCTCGCTGGCCCGCCAGTTCTGGTATTTCATATTTACTTTTAACACTATCAGGCAAGGCAAATAGGGCTTTAACTTGTGTATACAGATCGTCAATTAACTCCTTTGATAAACCATGATTGGTAATAGTAACAAAACCGGTTTCATTGAAGGCTTTGCCAATATCGTCCGAAAATTTTTTGCGTGCGGCAGCGTCACCATTTATATAAGTATTTAGGTCGAGGCGTGGAATATTTACTGTGCTCATAGCTTTATGGTAAAAGATCAATTAATAATTAAAGATAATAATAAATAAAAAGGTTTAGTAACATAGATGGTGCTATTGTAACTTATTTATTAAAACAAATAAAAGGTTAAACGTTTTATAGTTTTAGCCCAATTATGGCAATAAAAAACCCTGCTTGGTGTATCCAGGCAGGGTTTTTTGTTTTTATAGGAAGATTATAATTCTTCGTCGTGCTGACTAACGTCAAGACCTGCACGTTCCTCTTCGGGAGTTACACGTAATGGACTAATTAAGTCAGTGATTTTAAGTAGCACAAATGAACCTAAAAATGCAAAAGCAGACACAGCAACTAAGGCTATAAGGTGTTTAACAAATAACGTAGTTTCGCCGTAAATTAAACCTTCAGCACCGGCAGCGTTAACAGAAGTTGTAGCAAATACACCGGTCATTAACATACCAACCATACCACCTACACCATGGCAAGGGAATACATCCAGGGTATCATCAATGTTGGTTTTGCTTCTCCAGATAACTACCAGGTTACTAACTACAGCAGCTACTATACCTATCACCAATGAGCTTGATACAGTAACAAAACCTGCAGCGGGAGTTATAGCAACTAAACCTACAACCGCACCAATACAAGCACCTAATGCAGATGGTTTTTTGCCTCTAAGTATATCAAAGAATATCCACGACATGGCAGCAGCAGCTGAAGCTGTTGTTGTAGTTGCCAAAGCAGTTGATGCTAATTCGCCGGAACCTAACGCAGAGCCTGCATTGAAGCCAAACCAACCGAACCATAGTAATCCTGTACCTAATATTACATAGCTGATACGCGCAGGAGTATGAGATTCTTCAGTACGCTTTTTGAGGTATAAAGCAGAAGCTAAAGCAGCCCAACCTGCAGACATGTGTACCACGGTGCCACCTGCAAAATCCAGCACACCCATTTTATAAAAGAAACCATCTGCATGCCAGGTAGCGTGAGCTAAAGGAATGTAGATTACAACTATAAATAATGATATGAAGATCAGATACGAGTTAAAGCGGATACGCTCGGCAAAAGCCCCGGTGATCAATGCCGGCGTAATAACCGCGAACTTTAATTGAAACATAGCAAATAATATTACCGGTATAGTGCCCCAGGCAACACCTAAAGTATTTTGCATCATGAAGAATGAGGCAGGGTTGCCAATAAAGCCAAGTCCTCCAACGTCTTCACCAAACGCCATGCTGAATCCAAATACTACCCATATGATAGTGATCAAACCCATACATACAAAGCTTTGAAGCATTGTTGAGATAACGTTTTTCTTTCTAACCATACCGCCATAAAAGAAGGCTAAGCCTGGTGTCATTAATAATACTAATGCGGTTGAGATAAGTAACCATGCGGTGTCGGCTTTGTCAATTACCGGTGTCGCCGGTGGCGGTGCTGCAGAATTACCCGGGTACATTAAAGCCAGGATAACTACAATGATGAGAATGCCAAATGGTACGATTTTTTTCATGTTTTAAACTTTTTAGTTGATTGATATAATTAAATTAGATAATGGTGATTTGATTAGATAGTAGTTACCCGAATCTATAATTCGGAAATAAAAGCCGCCCGATAAAACAACAGACTTAATAAAAAACCTCTTTAGATAATAATATTTAAAGAAAATAAAGTAGTTGTTAATATTTAAACGAACATCATATACATTGGACATGTTTTTTCCTGTATTTGACACGGCAATTAGTGCTAATGACATTAAGTGTGATGATTTTTTTTGCATTTGCATGTCTAAAATTACTAACATTTTATTAAATTCATAATAAAAATGAAAATATTTATTCAAATAAGCTAAAAAAATCAATAATTGATAAAAAATGCAATTTAAATTAAGTAAAATATACCTTTTTCTGTATAAAAATGGCTTTTTAATAAAATCAACTAATTAGATTTTATAAATGACGAAGTGTGGGTGGTTTTTTTAGAAACAAAACAGCTTAAATGCAAAAAATCCGCACAATGGCGGATTTTTTAGCTTTTTTAATTTTTTATAAGCTATTCTTCAACAATTTCGCTGTTGGGATGGTTGGTCTCCTCAACTTCGTGCTTAAAATAGTGTTTTTGGAAAAGTAATATCATAATTACCCCAATAGATATGGCAGAATCGGCCACATTAAATACCGGGCGGAAGAATATAAAGTCTTCGCCTCCAAAAAATGGCAGCCACGTTGGAAAATTACCTGATAGCAGGGGAAAGTAGAACATATCAACTACTCGGCCATGAAAAAGAGGCTCGTGCTGATAAATTATACCATAAAAGGTTGAATCAATAATATTACCCAATGCGCCGGCAAATATTAACGACACATTCATAATCAAGCCACGGTGATATTTATGTTTTATTAAATAAAATAAGCCATACCCAATACCACAAACTGCAACAATGCGGAAAAGAGTAAGTAAAAGCTTGCCAAACTCGCCCCCTAACTCCATGCCGAAAGCCATGCCATTGTTTTCGGTATAATGCAACATACCACGATCGCCCATGAACTTAATTTCTTCGCCAAGGATCATGTGGGTACGCACCCAGGTTTTTACAACCTGGTCAATTATTATGATTATTAAAGCAGTAATAAAAGGTTTTGTATAAGCAGCCTTCATTTATTGCTTTAATTTAGCTTCCATGGTTAAAGTGGTATGTGGTACCGCGCGTAAACGCTCTTTTGGTATTAGCTTACCGGTTTCGCGGCAAATACCATAAGTTTTGTTTTCAATACGTACCAATGCAGCTTCTAATTGCTCAATAAACTTTTTTTGACGAGCCGCTAATTGATTGATCTGCTCTTTCTCCAGCGTAGCCGATCCGTCTTCTAAGGTTTTATAAGTTCCTGCAGTATCATCTGTACCATTAGCATTTGGCGAACTTAAAGAAGTTGCCAGCGCATTTAACTCTTCTTTTGCACTGCTTAATTTTTCCAGCAACAGGTCTTTGAATTCTTTTAGCTCAGAATCGCTATACCGGGTTTTTTCGTTTTCTACTTTCATTTATATTTTATTAATAGCAATAATTATTTCTTGTTCATCAATGGTGTTTGATTCGCCATCATTTAGTTGATTATCAACCGTTATACTGTCAGCTAAAATTTCGGCGCAAATATAAGATAAATTATTATTTAGTGCTTCGGTTATAAAAGGCACGTTAGTTAACTTTACGTTTATCCTGTCGGTAACCTCAAACTCTTTTGTTTTGCGTAAGTTCTGAATCCTGTTTATCAACTCGCGGGATATACCCTCCTGTTTCAATTCGTTGGTTATCGTAACATCTAAAGCCACGGTTAGTTTACCTAAATTTGCAACTTGCCATCCGGGAACGTCCTCCGCTATTATCTCAACGTCTGTATCTAATATTTGGTACTTATTATCTAAAACCGGCACACTACCTTCTGTTTCCAATTTGGCAATATCATCCTGGCCGAAATTATTAATAGCATTGGCCACGTCCTTCATATCCTTACCCACCTTAGCACCTAAAACTTTAAAGTTTGGCTTAATTTTCTTTTTGATGAAGCCGGCAGTATCGGTTATATACTCAATGTCCTTAATATTAGTTTCAGATAGTATCAGCTCTTTAACCTGCTCAACCTGGGTTTTAAAGTTTTTATCCAGTATAGGCAATAATATTTTGCTTAATGGCTGGCGCACATTAATGCTTACTTTTTTACGTAATGATAATACCAGTGACGATATATCCTGCGCCATTTGCATACGTTCTTCTAAAGCTTTGTTCACCAGTTTATCATCGTAAGCCGGGAATGCCGCCAGGTGTACTGATTCAAATGGCTCTTTACCGGTAATGCTGTTCAGATCATTATATAAACGATCTGCAAAAAATGGCGCAATAGGCGACATTAGTTTGGAAACAGTGACTAAACAGGTATATAATGTTTGGTAAGCAGATAACTTATCGTCAGAGTTGTCCGACTTCCAAAAACGGCGACGGCTTAAGCGTACATACCAGTTACTTAAATGCGCGTCAACAAAATCCTGTATAGCACGGGCTGCTTTGGTAGGTTCAAAATCGGCATAAAAACCATCCACCTCGCGGCTTAAGGTATTTAATAAAGATATGATCCATTGGTCAATTTCAGGGCGTCTGGCTAAATCAACTTCAGCCTCGCTATATTTAAACTGATCAATATTGGCATACATTACAAAGAATGTATAGGTATTGTGCAGTGTACCGAAGAACTTGCGGCGCACCTCATCTATACCTTCGGGATTAAACTTTAAATTATCCCATGGTGCGGCATTGCTTATCATATACCAGCGCGGGGCATCGGCACCAAACTGTTCAATGGTTTCAAACGGATCAACACCATTACCTAAACGTTTTGACATTTTATTGCCGTTTTTATCAAGCACCAAACCGTTTGATATAACATTTTTAAAGGCGATGCCTTTGTTGCCAATTTGGGTGTTGATTTTTTTGATATCGTCGCTGGCCTCGCTCAACATTACAGCTATGGCATGCAGGGTAAAAAACCAGCCACGGGTTTGGTCAACGCCTTCGGCTATAAAATCTGCCGGGTAGGCTTTTTTAAATTTGTCCTCGTTTTCAAAAGGGAAGTGCCATTGCGCGTAAGGCATGGCGCCGCTATCAAACCAAACATCTATCAAATCAGGCTCGCGGTACATTTTTTTGCCGGTTGATGATACTAATATTATATCATCAACATAAGGGCGGTGCAGATCAACAATGTCAAAATCTTTCGACATAAAACCTTTGGCTATTGATTTGCCTATCTCTATTTCTAATTCCTCTATCGAGCCAATGCAAATTTCTTCGGTGCCATCTTCTTCGCGCCATATAGGTAGCGGTGTGCCCCAAAAACGGGAGCGCGAAAGGTTCCAGTCAACCAGATTTTCCAGCCAGTTGCCAAAACGGCCAGTCCCGGTTGATTCAGGTTTCCAGTTGATGGTTTTGTTCAGCTCCACCATTTTATCCTTAACGGCGGTGGTTTTTACAAACCAGCTATCCAGTGGATAATATAATATAGGCTCATCGCTTCGCCACGAGTGCGGATAGCTGTGCTCATATTTCTTTACGTCGAACGCCTTATTCTCTGTTTTTAGTTTGATAGAGATCAAAACATCAGTAGGTTTAAAACCTTCTACGGCACGTTCAGCATCACTATAATATTCTTCTTTAACGTAATAACCTGCAAAGTCGGTAACCTCGGCTACAAAGCGGCCCTGCTTATCAACTAAAGGGGCATCTTTTCCGGCTTCGTCTTTAACCAAAACAGCAGGCACGCCCGCTTCCTTGGCCGCCCTAAAGTCATCCGCACCAAAAGTTGGGGCAATATGTACTATACCGGTGCCGTCCTCTGTAGTAACAAAATCTCCGGGGATAACGCGGAAAGCATTCTTTTCCAAATCGGCATTAGTTACATACGGCAATAGTTGCTCGTAATGGATGCCAACTAATTGAGATCCTTTATAAGTGCCTTTTATTGCCCAGGGGATAACTTTATCGCCTGGTTTATAATCTTCAAACGAAGCATTTTCTCCATCGGCTTTAAAAAATTTGCCAACAAGGTCCTTAGCCAATACAACCGTAATAGGTGTAAAGGTATAAGGGTTAAAGGTGCTTACTTTAACGTAGTCTATTTTTTCGCCAACGGCTAACGCACTGTTTGAAGGCAAGGTCCATGGGGTAGTTGTCCAGGCTAAAATAAATACATCAGTATCTATTCCTTCAAATAAAAAGGCCGAATCGTTATCCCTTTTAACCTTAAACTGGGCGGTAATGGTAGTATCCTTCACCATTTTATAAGTGCCGGGCTGGTTCAGCTCGTGCGAGCTTAGGCCGGTACCTGATTTTGGCGAGTAGGGCTGTATGGTATAGCCCTTATATAAAAAGCCTTTGTTATGCAATTGCTTTAATATCCACCAAAGCGATTCAATGTATTCGTTTTTATAAGTAATGTACGGATCTGCAAGGTCAACCCAATAACCCATTTTTTCGGTCAGGTCGTTCCAAACATCGGTATAGCGCATTACCTCCTTGCGGCAGGCATCGTTGTACTCTTTAACCGTAATTTTTTTGCCGATGTCATCTTTGGTGATACCTAATGCCTTTTCAACCGCCAACTCAATAGGCAGTCCGTGGGTATCCCACCCGCCTTTACGCTCAACACGGTAACCTTTTAAGGTTTTATAACGGCAAAAAATATCTTTAATAGCTCGCGCCATTACGTGGTGTATGCCTGGCATACCATTAGCACTTGGCGGACCTTCGTAAAATGTATACGGGTTATCTTCCGGGCGGCTGCTGATGCTTTTTTCGAAGATGTTATTCTTCTTCCAAAACTCCAGTATTTCTTTACCTGTTTGCGATAAGTTTAACTGCTTATATTCCTTGTACATTAATATTTACCTCACCTCAATTTTTAGAGGTTGCAAAAATACTAAAATTATCATATTTATGGGTTCATATTTAACTTGTTGAATAGCCATCAAAAAACTATCTTTAAACAACCTAAATCACAACACCCATGAAAACCTTTTATATTTCTATCTCGGGTTTATTTTGTATAGTGCTGCTGTATGCTTGTAATAGTAAAGCGCGCCATGAAGAAAAAATTATCGATACACTTATAGGTGTATCTAATAATAGCGTAACATCTACGACTGATACGGCGGCTTTCTTAAATAATAGCGACGAATATATTGATTGGGACAGTGTGCGTATAAATGACGTGCTTCCACCGATTAGTACAACTAAATTGTTGTATAAAACTTTAGGCAATCCGGATAGTATAATTACTCCGAATGTGGAATGCGTTTCTTTTTATGATAAGCCTTTTAAAACTGCTTATTTTAAAGGTAGTAGTTTTGAATTATATGGGGATACAGCCGTAATTAGCACAATAAATTTTAAACAATCAGGCATAACCCTGACGGCCGGAAAACTCGTTTTAAGTGGAAATACTACGCTTGCAGACCTCGGTAAAGTTTTTCCAAAGTCCGTTAAAGATAAATCAACTGTGGTGATAGACACTTTTGGAGAAGTTATATCAATTAGTGTAAATACTGGTAAAACGCGCGCGGAAGATGCATGGGCACTATTTTTTAAAGACGGAAAACTGGTGCAAATGGACTATTGGACACCTTGTTAACATTAATAAATAGCCCTGCTTGCCCCGCCATCAACCGGAATGGTGGCCCCGGTAATATAAGCGGCGTGTTCTGACGCCAGAAAAGCCACAGTCGCGGCCAACTCTTCTGGCTTTCCAATTCGGCCCAATGGGATATTTTTTGCGCGTTGCTTTAAGTTCTCTTCCGGATCAATACCCGGTGAAACTGTTTTGGTAATCCGCTCGGTAAGCATGGTGCCCGGCGCTACATTATTAACGGTAATATGGTAAGGGGCAAATTCATCGGCCATCATTTTGGCTAAACCTATTACGCCCATGCGCATACTGGTGGATAGCACCGAGCCCGCCAATACTGATTTTACCGATACGCTTATCACATTAATAATACGCCCGCTACCGCTTTTACGCAGATGCGGCAATGCTAAACGACTTGCACGAGCCACGCTTAATAAATTCAGTTCAAATGCTTTTTGCCAGTCGGTATCATCAAAGTTTTCAAATTTATCAAATGGTGGCCCGCCGGCATTGTTTAGTAAAATATCTATCCTGCCAAAGGTAGCTGCAGCTTTTTCCATAAAGCTTTCCATTTGCTTCGCATTAGTCACATCAACAGGGATGGCCATAACTTCGTTGCCGGTAAGCTGTTGTATCTCGCGAGCGGTTTGGCTCAGCTCCTTTTCATCGCGCGAGCCAATAATAACTTTTGCGCCTTCGGCAGATAGGGTGGTGGCTATGGCCCTGCCTAAACCTTTACTGGCGGCTAATACAACGGCTACTTTATTGGTGAGTTTAAGATCCATATTTTTTTCGTGTTGTCATTTCGACGAAGAATGAGGAGAAATCCATACACATTTAGATGGAAAGGCCTGTGTATAGTTTTCTCACTCCGTTCGAAATGACAAGAGATTTTTTAAATTTATGCAATGTGTAGAATATAAAACTGATTTTTGTTATCACGATATGAAAAAACTTATACACAGTTTTGGCTACGCATTTAAAGGCATTAGCTATGCCGCAAAAACGCAACTTAATTTCCGCGTGGAACTGGTAACAGCCGCCCTGTCTGTATGCCTTGGCTTTATCCTGCATATTTCAGTTAACGAATGGCAATGGGTAATGTTGAACATTGTGCTGGTGTTAATAGCCGAATTGTTTAACACTGCTATTGAGTTTTTAACCGACCTGGTATCGCCTGGATACAATGAACTGGCGGGTCGTGTTAAAGATGTAAGCTCAGGGGCGGTTCTTATTGCATGCTTTTTTGCGCTGATAAGCGGCAGCATTATTTTTTTACCTAAACTAATAGCGCTTATTTAATATGTTGCATAAAACCCGGGGCATTGTATTTAAAACTACTGATTACGGCGAAAGCAGTGTTATTGTGCAAATATTTACCGAAAAGTTTGGGCTGCAATCCTATATCATTAACGCGGTAAAAAAACCAAAGGCGAAAATAAGTCGTAATATGCTGCAGCCCCTGCATTTGCTGGATATGGTAGTTTATCATAAAGCTACAGGCAATGTACAGCGTATGGCAGAGCTTAAAAACTCGCCGTTATTGCAAACGATACCCTATGATGTTATAAAAAGTTGTTTGGTCATATTTTTAAACGAGGTGCTGCATAAATCGGTAAAACAGCAAACGGCAGAAGAAAGCTTGTTTGATTTTGTTTTTAACGCGATAGAATGGCTGGACCATCAAACTACGGGGTTAGCTAATTTCCATCTGCTTTTTTTAACCCGATTAACCCGTTACCTGGGTTTTTACCCGGATAAATACCCAACCGGCGAGGCCGAATATTTTGATATGAAGAATGGTAATTTTACCCGTTACAAACCGCAAACTTCATACTTATCGCCACCACATACGCAAAACTTTAGTTTACTGCTGCAGTGTACATTTGAAACCCTGCCGGCTTTAAAATTTAGCAACGATGAACGGCGCTATTTATTAGCAAAACTATTAGAGTATTATGCACTGCATATTGAAGGTTTTGGCAATATTAAATCGCATGAGGTATTGGAAGAAGTATTGAGTTAATTACCCTAAAATTTGTTTTTTAATAAACTCAATGCTCGAGTCGGGGAGGTCGTTTCCTTCGGTTTGGGTTAATGAACCATCGGCATTAATTTTAAGTGTGGCATTTATACCGTTGTCTATAGTTACGTGTAAAATATTTTGTTCTTTTTCTACTTTGCAGGTTACTTCGCGTTCCGAGTAAAACATTTTAAACTCGTATTTTCCGTCTTTATCAGCAGGGGTAATATCTTCCTTATCAATCATGGCTTAGTGTTTTTAATAATAACACTATAAACAGCGGGATGTTTATTTAATTGATAAATTTTAGCATGTAATAAAAAAGGAGGCTTTTGCAAACCTCCTTTTTTAATTAACTGACTTATTATTTATCATAAAGAACAATTGGTTAGTTCGATAATATAACAAGACAAATATAAAGCCTATAGAGTTAATAGCATAATTTTTAACGTATTTTAACATATAGTATTTATCAATATCCTTGTGGTTATTAACACTTTACGGGTTAATAATGTACCTGAGAGAAAATCGCAGGTAAGGATAACGGTTAGTATCGTCAGGCAGATCAGTATAATTACGGCTCAAAACAAAATAGCCCGATTCTGCCGCCAGCGCCAGGTTATTATGAAATTTGTAACTCACCTCATTGGTAAGTGCATGTAAAAAATAATTGGAAGCAGCCCCATTTACCGTCCTGGTTACTGCACCCCGATAGCTAAGGGTATAATTGAATTTATCAAGGATGGTTATGCCTCCATAGGCATCAAAAGCTAAGCCCGGGCCATAATCATAATTGCGCCCGGTAGTAGGATGATAGCTGGGTATGGCTGATAATAGTATAGGACCGGCACCTATGGCCGTATTTATCTTTACTTTTTCATGGAGCTCAACCTTTGAGTAAAGGTTAATTTGAACACTTTGCCCGCCATAAAAAAAAGATGAATTACGTATATAATCATAGTTTGCAGATAGTATAGCTAAATGCTGAAACTGCCCTTTAGACTTGATAGGCCAGCCCGCTATTGATCCATATACGGCTAAGTTATTCACCAATGTGCTGTCGTCCTTGCCCACTTCCATCAATACGGAAATGTTACTAAAAGGCTTTCTGTAATCAAGGTAAGGTGTTCCATATAACATCCTTGCCCTGCCATACCAACCAAAGCCACCACCTTTAAATGGGTTAATACTTCCGGCGCCAAACCTCCGCAGCCCGATATCCAATTCGGCACTTAGCTTTGATGAATCCCTGTCAGCTCCGTTAGCGCTATATTTACCCCATTTGCCATCCATTATCCGGTTTAAACCATTCATAGGGTTAATAATAAACCCTGCAACTTCGCTAATTTGCCTTTTAAACCCACGATCACGATTGTTAATTATTTTATTGGCTAAGCGGTGGGTCATCTCGCCTAATACAATTCCCCCAAAACTGGTGTTGATAAAATCATTTATAGAAGGGGGTTCGTTTTCGGCAAAAGTTTCCCACAAATAACTGCCGGCAACCGCTGCCGGAGCCGACTGCCAAAAGCTATAGCCGTTGCTGCGAAAAGAATTGTAAAACAATGACCCATGAAAAGGGTGTCCAAACTGGTTAGTTTGAAATTCGTCTTTGTCCCACCACCAGTTAGTTGGGTTTATGTTGCGTTTTGTGGTTTCCCAGGTTATTCTGGTAAAGTCGGCATGACGCACCCATTGATTAAATGAATAAACCCCAACTTCCATCCCCGCTAACTCAACAAATGCACGTGTAGAATTTTTTGGAGTAGGATTCTGTTGCACAAATAACCGACGGTTTTGCCGGTTTAACCTGCGTAAAACACTTGCGGGCGTATCAGGAATGGCTTCTGTGTAAGGCATTGGCATTTGCTGTGCAAAAGCATCCGTACAAAAAATTAAAAAGAATAGACAAATAGTGCCCCTTCGCAGCAAAGTATTAAGCAGATGTTTTTTTAAAAGGTATAGAGTTGTCAAACTAATAATTAATTAAGGGTTCAGTGGGCATCGTCAAATAATCATAGCAACTTAATTTATATGCTTTTTGTTTTTTATCGGATAAAAAAAGTGGGGAATATATATTAAACGGATAATCATTACAAGCTTACTATAAAAATTGCAATCGATGTCAATAATTTATTGCCCAATAGCTTTTTGGGCATTGTTTGCTTAATTAATGTACATATTACATTTATTAAGTATCTGATAATCAGATATCTAATTTTTAAAATTTGTTATTAAAAAAAGATATCCTATATATATATTGTACTACAGTAAGTTAACGACCAAAATCAATTAAATAAACCAACAATGAAGAAAATTTTAAGTGTGCTTTTATTGGCATCGTCTGGTGCTTTGGCACAAGGCCCTCCGGCAGCCGCTGTTGACCCCAACCATAAAAATATGATGGAACAATTGGGTATTAAGGCGTTGCGTCCCGGCCCAAGCGGTACTGAAACTGCGCCCAATCATGCAAATTATGATGAGGCCTTAGCCAATCCGTATCCAAATTTGCCCGAGCTACTAACTTTAAACAACGGCAAAAAAGTAACAACCCCGGAAATGTGGAAACAGCGCCGTGCTGAAATTAAAGAAGATTTTGAGCGCGAAGTTATAGGCCGCGTACCAAAAAATGTACCTGCTGTAACCTGGAAAGTAAAGCTGACCGACAGAGAGGTGTTTAACCGGGTGCCTATTATAGTAAAACAACTGGTTGGGCACGTTGATAATTCGGCATATCCTGATATTAGTGTTGATATAGACGCGATGTTAGTTTTGCCTACCAATGTAAAAGGCCCGGTGCCGGTATTAATGATGTTTGGTGGTGGCAGCCGTTTACCTGCACCAAGCCAGCCAACAGCTGCCGAAGCTGAAAAAATAAACGATGCATTAAAAAAACTATTAGTTGGTGCTGATCCATCAATACAAGCAATTTTAGATGTGCATCCTGCATGGCAGCCATTTGCACCACCGGCAGCCGCTGGAGGTTTTGGATTTGGCCCCGCTGCGGCTCCGGCCCGTGCTGCAACGCCGGATGTTCCGGGCGTACCGGGGGTAAATAACGATCCACCGTCGAACGAGCAGCTATTAGCCGCAGGTTGGGGATATATGACCATTAATCCCGGAAGCATACAAGCTGATAATGGTGCAGGCTTAACAAAAGGTATTATTGGTTTAGTAAACAAGGGCCAGCCGCGCAAACCGGATGATTGGGGTTCATTACGTGCATGGGCATGGGGTGCAGCCAGGGCGTTAGATTATTTAGAAGCGAACGAGCCTACCGTTGATGCCAAAAAAGTAGGCATAGAAGGCGTATCTCGTTATGGTAAAGCTGCGTTAGTGACTTTAGCTTTTGAAGAGCGCTTTGCTATGGCGTTGGTAGGCTCATCAGGCGAGGGCGGCGCGAAACTGCACCGCCGTAATTTTGGCGAAGCCGTTGAGAATTTAACCGGAACCGGCGAGTACCATTGGATGGCCGGAAACTTTTTGAAATACGGCGCTGCCGACGCTAAATTTGGTGCTAAAACAGCTAATGACATACCCGTAGATGCACATGAATTAATTGCTTTGTGCGCACCTCGCTTAGCCTTTATAAGCTATGGTATACCCGAAAAAGGGGACGCTAAATGGTTGGATCAGCAAGGCAGCTATATGGCTACCGTTGCTGCAGGTAGTGTATATAAATTATTAGGCGCGAAGGACCTTGGCGTATCTAATGATTATAAAACAGAAAAAATGCCTCCTGTAAATACGCCCATGTTAGACGGCCAGTTAGCATGGCGCCAGCATGACCAGGGCCACCAGGACCAGGCTAATATGAAATGGTTTATTAAATGGGCCAACGAGAAACTTCCTTACAAACCCGAACCTGTGGCTACAAGGGGATTTAGGTTTCAGTAAATTTAATAATTAAGTTAAAAAAATGCCGGTATTAACCGGCATTTTTTGTTTATGCATGCTTTTTTATCTCAATTTAGTTAAGGGCGTTGGACCTTATAACCCAAGCCAATATTAATATTAATAAATATATTGCTTTGTTTATTATTGGGCCCGTTATTTAAATTGTAATTGTCATCAACTTTCCAGTTGCTGTTAGATGTTTGCAGGTAGTAGCCCACCCTAACACCAATAGGAATATAACGGTGAATGGTGTAATTATCTACTTTTTTATCCTTTACTCCAATCAAATAATCAAACCCGCCACCAAACTCTAAACCAAAGCGAGGGTTCCAAAGCGTTTTGCTGGAGGTGGAGTTTAATAATTCAGCCGAAAAATCTGAAGTGCTTTGCATGCGCCTGTCATCACGTATACGTAACATGGCGTTTGAAAGGTTGATGCCTGCAAAAGGGAACAGGCGCATATTTTCGTCCTTTACCACATTATAGCCCATACGGCCATAAACCTGAAACTGGTTGTATTTGGCATATATTCCGTTAACCGTGTTGGGTGCCGATGTGGAAGTAAAACTGGCTCCAATACCATCCTCCATTATCCAACTTTTATGCATATGGTTCATGGATAGGTTTAGCCAGTAATTATTATCAGGTAACGATGATATGCCATTAGCATTTAAATTGCCGTTAAGCTGGCCCAGCTTACTTTGGCGGTACATCCCCTGTAGCTGCATGGTTCCTGAGATATCTTTACTCATCATGCTTTGCGCATTAGTAACAGTAGCTGTCATCACAATGCCTACGGCAAATAGCAATGGTTTTATAAATTTTTTCATGGTTGTGTTTTTATAGTATACGTAATAAGTACCAAGGATGGTTTTTGTTTTAGCTGGTTATTGAGTTTATTACACCTTACTATGTATAAAACAAAAAAGCCCTTAGAACTTAATCTAAAGGCTTTCGATAATGTGGGAGTTACTGGGTTCAAACCCAGTGACCCCTATTTATTTTGCGTTGATGCCGCTAAGGGTTCGAACGTAAGCTCTTTTTTACCATGCTGCCAGATATCATTGCCAAGTGAAGCCAACAGTGCCCTATCTTCATCAAAGACACAAGCAAAAATATTACAGCAATCTAGTCCCTTGCCTTCCCCATAATAAATCCCCATACAATTGGATGTCTTAGTTCGTTTAGGCCGCAAGGGACCATAAACAACTTCGCCCAACTCGGTGAAAACAGAAGCATTTTCCTGTATAATATCCATAACAGGAGCATTATCCATCCATATCTCTTGGCCTGAAACCCTGGCATGAAAAAAAATGCGTTTAAAAGGCAATAGCGCGGCAAAAGCCTCACAAGTTTGAGGGGCTTCTTCTGTGTAATAATTAAACCTTATCACCAAGTCATTATCCGAGCGCAGTAAAAAACCGGTCATAGAAACAAATATAGAAGATTTGCCAAGAGTCTAAAACAAAAAAAGCCTGATATTTCTATCAGGCTTTACGTGGGAGTTACTGGGTTCGAACCAGTGACCCTCCCGATGTAAAATCGGGATGCCCTGAACCAGCTATTCATTAATAAGCTTATCAATCATTTTACGGCTTTTCCAGTTTTTAATCTGCTTTTCACGTTTAAGAGCATCACTCTTTTGTTGATAATTTTCATGCCATTTTAATATCCAGTCTCCAGTTTTGCCTGTAAATCCTGAATGGTTAGTGTTGTGTTTGATTACTCGTTGAGCTATGTCTTCACATGACCCAACATAGTATTTATTTCTGGTAGCTGAATAAAGTATATATGTGCAATACATACTTAAAAGTAAACAAAAAAGCCTGATATTTCTATCAGGCTTTGTGTGGGAGTTACTGGGTTCGAACCAGTGACCCTCTGCTTGTAAGGCAGATGCTCTGAACCAGCTGAGCTAAACTCCCTTTTTTATTTCTCTCAGCCAGTGATTCTTCCGATTTAAATCGGAATGCTCTGAACCAGCTGAGCTAAACTCCCTTCGTTTTGGGATTGCAAATATAGAATTATGCAACAACTCATCAAAATAAATATGAAAAAATTGCGACTGCTTAAAATATCAGGTTATTAAACCGCCAAATTTTGACCCGGGCGGGGGTCTTCTGGTAAAATTTCCATTTCGGGGTATTCAATATAGTCGGCATACCATTGTATCGCGCCTACCACATCAAGCGCGTCTTCGGCTTTTATATCAATAGTTTCAAAAGCGTATAGTTTTGAATGGGCATATCCGTATAGTTGTATTTCGTTACTGTTGGGGCTAAAACGCTCCTTATCCAGGCAAAATACTTTAATTTTCAAACCCGTGTCCCGCGAGTGTATTACATCTCTGCAGGGGTTGTGCGGGTCTGTTACTAATAGATATACATTGTGGTCCATATATGTTGTAAACAACACTATTAGCTTATGGTTTCATAATTTTATTACCTGTGCAAATTAATGCCTCAAAATGGGAATTGTTTCCACAAATATAATAGCCTAATTACCCAATAGTTCAGGCCGATGCCCTTTTTAAGCGTAATTACGAATTGGCATTTCGTTTGACTTAATAAAAACATAATTACCCTTTCTAAAGGGGTGTTTTTCATAGGTAGATGTAGGGTCGAAAAACTGCGAGAGTATTTCGGCCCTTTTTTATTTTTTATCTTTGCGGCATGACAATGGGTGCCGGCCTTCCTTTTAAGTTATTAAATCAAGATCTTTTACTATTACCACAAAAAGCTATTTACTGGCAGCAGCACAAAGCGTTAATTGCGGCAGATGTGCACCTGGGCAAGGTTGGCCATTTTCGTAAAGCGGGTATTGCTGTACCCCTGGATATGGAGCAGGACGATTTGGCCGGATTATCTGACCTGATAGCTGAATATAAACCCGAAAAAATTATTTTTTTGGGTGACCTTTTTCACAGCGATATGAATGCCGATTGGGAATGGTTTAAGCTATGGCGGCAGCAATTTCCCAAACTGGAAATGATATTAATTAAAGGCAACCATGATATTATTGATGAGCGTCACTATCGCGAACTTAATATTTCCATATACCCTGAGCTTTTGGTAGGGCCCTTTTTAATGTTGCACCATCCTTTAACACCACAACAAATAGAACAAGGCCCGGCCTATGCATTTTGCGGCCACATCCACCCGGGGATAAGTTTGGTGGGTAAGGGCAGGCAGGCGCTTACTTTATCATGCTTTGCCTTTGGCGATAAGCAGGCTATTTTGCCGTCATTCGGGAAATTTACCGGGCGGATATCTATTTGCAACAGCCAAACCGACCGCATTTTTGCGGTAGTAAAAGATAAGGTTATAGCTATTGATTAATGTTTGGCTAAATACTCTTCAATAGAAAGTGTTAAAGCGGCGTACGAGAGATCCTTATACAATATTTTTCCTTCGCCGTCCAATATAAAATAATTGGGCAGTACTGTTGTATTCCAATTTTTCGCATTTGGCGAATCGTCACCTTTAAGATCTGATATCTGTGTGAAATTTAATCCCCGTTCTTTTATAGTTTCCAACCATTTGCTTCTGTCAGTATCAAAAGATACTCCTATAACAGAAACTGCTTTGCCTTTCAGCGATGGTATTAATGTGTTAACTATTGCAAACTGGTCATCTTTTATAATAGACCACCCCGATCGCCAGAACGCTATTATTACCGCTTTTTGATGCAGGGCCTTAATGTTTATTTTTTTACCATCAGGGGTTAGGCCTTCTATTTCAGGTGCAATGGCTCCCGTAACCAATTTTGCATAAATATTTAATCTTTCGCCGATAGTTTTTCCTTCCGGAGAGTTTCTCACGCTTGAACTAACCTCTCCAAAGGCTTTATAAAATGCTAATGGGTTTTTGGTGATGCTTAATTTATTTAAAATATGCGGAATTGCCGGGTTGTCCGGTTGTTTTTTTACTAAGGTTTTAAATATAGTTAGCTGCGTATTGTCAACGCTGTCTCGCCATGAATTTACATTGTTTAATACGTTGTCATAAACCTTTTGCGGCCATGTACTGGCCATAGGGTCATCCAGTTTTTTTAGCCACATACGGTACTGGCTATTTGCATAACCGTCTAAACTATCTCTAATTAAGTGATAAGCTGATAAACCATTTTGTATTGCTGATGGTGATTTGATTTTTGGATATCGACCTGGGTTTTTATCTGATATAGCAATATCATATTTGCCCGGTTCAAGGTAAACTTCAAATGCATGGGGCATTTTACCGGGCGTACTTATACTTAAATTATAATACCCGGGGTGCTCTAATAATTGCTGGCCCACATGAAATTTGCCGTTTTGTATATTTTCGCCGAAGAGTGTTTTACCTGGAGCTCCTATGATAATTGTTGCGCCATCCATGCCGGGGGCTGTTCCGGTAATTTCAATGTTCCTGTATTCGCAGCCTGATAGTATAAATGCTAATAAAACAAAATAGAAGTATTTCATGTGGTTTAGGTTATTGGTGCACTAATTTAATAGTTATATTATTTAAATCATAATTTATCCATTTTAGATTGTTTCTAAATAACTATTTGGGCCATAATAAGCCGTTTCCATTTCTATCTTTTGGCATTTAATAAATACTTTTGCCAAAATAAATTTTTACATTATAATGAGCGAAATCAAACAAACCTTTAACTCATCGCTGGGCAAAAAGCTTATAATGGCTTTAACAGGGTTGTTTTTGTGTACGTTTTTAATTGTACACTTAGGTGGTAACCTCCTGTTGTTTTGTGACGACCAAGGATACAGCTTTAACCTATATGCCAACTTCTTAACGCACTTTCCGCCTATTGAAGTAATAGCATATATTCTGTACCTGTCTATCATAGTGCATGCTTTATATGCGCTAATTTTAACTATTAACAATAAAAAAGCTCGCCCCGTAGCTTATGCTGCACATAATGACGCGCCTGCTTCATGGTCATCAAAAAACATGGGGTTGCTGGGTTCTATACTTTTATTGTTTATTGTGATACACATGGGCGATTTTTGGTATAAATACAAATTTACCCATACTGTAGGCTATAAAGAGTACCGCACCAATGTATTAACTAACGAAACTACAGTAGCTGATTTTGTTCCTGCTGATCCTGCTTTTGAACACTCAGCTACCAGCGAAGGTGATATAGAGATTGTAAGGGTTAAAGATCTGCATGCAAAAGTGCAAGAAAGCTTTGGCCTGTTATGGTATGATGCAATTTATGTTATTGCCATGGGCGCGGTTGCCTTTCACTTATTGCATGGTTTTCAAAGTGCTTTCCAAACATTGGGATGGCGCCACCGCAAATACACCCCTATTGTTAAGTTTATTGGCACCTGGTTTTTTGGGGTGATCATTCCATTAGGTTTTGCCCTGATGCCGATAGTTTATTATTTAAAGAGTTTAGCTAAATAGTATATATGAATTTAGATGCTAAAATTCCGCAGGGCCCATTAGCCGAAAAATGGAGCAAGCATAAATTTAACTTAAAGCTGGTTAACCCGGCCAACAAACGTAAGTACGATATAATAGTTGTAGGTACAGGTTTGGCTGGCGCATCAGCCGCGGCATCATTGGCCGAGTTAGGTTATAATGTTAAGGCATTTTGTTTCCAGGATAGCCCGCGCCGTGCGCACTCCATTGCTGCGCAAGGTGGTATTAATGCGGCCAAAAATTATCAAAATGATGGCGATAGCGTTTATCGCTTGTTTTATGATACCATTAAAGGTGGCGATTACCGTGCCCGCGAAGGCAACGTTTATCGCTTAGCCGAAGTATCAGTAAATATTATTGACCAGTGTGTGGCGCAGGGTGTACCTTTTGCCCGCGAGTACGGTGGTTTGCTGGATAACCGTTCATTCGGTGGTTCACAGGTATCACGTACGTTTTATGCACGTGGCCAAACAGGGCAACAATTATTATTAGGTGCTTATTCGGCTTTAAACCGCCAAATACACCTGGGCAAAGTTAAAATGTATACCCGTACCGAAATGCTGGACGTGGTTAATATTGACGGCCATACCAAAGGTATTGTAACCCGTAACCTGATAAACGGTAACATTGAAACCCATAGCGGACACGCGGTATTATTATGTACCGGTGGTTATGGTAATGTATTTTACTTGTCAACCAATGCTATTGGCTCAAACGTTACTGCTGCGTGGAGAGCGCATAAAAGAGGGGCATTATTTGCTAACCCTTGCTATACACAAATTCACCCAACTTGTATCCCGGTAAGTGGCGATCATCAATCAAAACTAACATTGATGTCTGAGTCGTTACGTAACGACGGACGTGTTTGGGCACCAAAAACACAGGAAACTGCCGAGAAGTTGCGCACCAAACAAATAACAGCCGCGCAAGTGGCCGAAGAGGACCGCGATTACTTCCTGGAAAGAAAATATCCATCATTTGGTAACCTTGTTCCGCGCGACGTGGCTTCACGTAACGCTAAGGAAATGGTTGATGATGGCCGCGGTGTAGGCGGATCGGGCATTGCCGTGTTCCTTGATTTTGCTGATGCTATTAAACGCTTAGGCAAAGATGCTGTATCGGCTAAATATGGTAACCTGTTTGATATGTACTATCAAATTACCAACGAGGACCCTTACACCCAACCAATGCGTATTTACCCTGCGGTACACTATACCATGGGTGGCCTTTGGGTTGATTATAATTTAAGTACCAATGTGCCGGGGCTATATGCGTTGGGCGAGTGTAACTTTAGCGACCACGGTGCAAACCGTTTAGGTGCATCTGCATTAATGCAGGGTTTATCTGATGGTTACTTTGTAATACCGTACACTTTAGGCGATTACCTGGCTACCATTGGCCCAAAACCGGTAGATACAAACCACCCGGCGTTTGCGCAAACCAAACAAGAGGTTGTGGATCGTGTAAACAAATTATTGTCGCTAAAGGGAACCAAAACCGTTAACGAATATCACCGCGATTTGGGCCACATTATGTGGGAATATTGCGGTATGGCCCGTACTGCCGAAGGGTTAACTAAGGCAAAAGGTATGATACAGGAGTTACGTGCCGATTTCTGGAAAAACGCTATTGTAGTTGGCCAAAACGAAGAGGTTAACGCCTGTTTAGAAAGAGCCGGCCGTGTGGCTGACTTTTTAGAACTTGGGGAATTAATGGTTGATGATGCTTTAATGCGTGCCGAATCATGCGGCGGCCACTTCCGTTTGGAATCACAAACTCCGGAAGGTGAAGCTATGCGTGACGATGCAAACTTCTCGTTCGTGGGCGCATGGGAGTATAAAGGCGATAATCAACCGGAAGAATTACATAAAGAAGCGTTGAACTTTGAATTTGTTCATCCGTCTCAGCGTAGTTATAAATAATTAAAATCACACATCTCAAAATAAAGAAAGATGAGCGACGGAAATATGAATCTTACACTTAAGGTGTGGAGACAAAAAGACGCAAATAGCAGCGGTAAAATGGTAAGTTATCCGGCAAATAATATTTCGCCTGATATGTCATTTTTGGAAATGCTTGACGTAGTAAATGAAACTTTAATCCATAAAGGCGACGAGCCAATACATTTTGACCATGATTGCCGCGAGGGTATTTGCGGTATGTGTTCATTATATATTAATGGCCGCCCGCACGGACCAAAACGCGCCATTACTACCTGCCAGTTGCACATGCGCAGCTTTAACGATGGCGAGACCATTACTATTGAGCCTTGGCGCGCGGGTGCATTCCCGGTTATAAAGGACCTGGCGGTTGATCGTTCGGCGTTTGACCGTATACAGCAATCAGGTGGTTTCGTATCGGTAAATACCGGTGGCGTGCCCGATGCTAACAGCACCCCAATACCAAAAGTAATTGCTGATGAGGCTTTCAACTCTGCCACCTGTATTGGTTGCGGTGCTTGTGTTGCGGCTTGTAAAAATGCTTCGGCTATGTTGTTTGTATCGGCTAAAGTATCGCAATTAGGTATGTTGCCGCAGGGTCAGCCCGAGCGTTGGAGCCGTGTACAAGCCATGGTTGCCCAAATGGACGAAGAAGGCTTTGGTAACTGTACCAATACCGGTGCCTGCGAAGCAGAATGCCCTAAAGAGATCAGCCTGATGAACATATCGCGCATGAATAACGACTTTTTTAGTGCCAAACTTTTCCGCGAGGAAAAAGTGCACGACCACGGCACCAGCGGCGGCGAATAAGATCTTTCGAAATAAAGAACAATTGGAATCAGGCCCGGGGAGTTTTCTCTCGGGCCTTTTTTTATTGCGATTGGTGGTTTATCTAGGGGTATTTTACCCGCCTATATTTATTAAGGGTTTAGGCACTTGGGTAAATGATATGGTATCCAATGATAATTTACTTTTGACAATCAAATACATGGTGTTGGGGTCATGATGATGCAAAAAATATCTTACATCCTCTCGATATTTTGAAAGACTTTTATCCGAGTTGATCTTCCCATTTGCTGCAAAATTGATCATTACACTTATTAATTCAACTGATTCTTTATTTATACTTCTATATCCGCTTGTATATTTACCTCTATAGCCGTGAACTTTTATTTCGTTTTTACCTACATAAATCAGTTCAATTGGTTTTAACGCAGCTTTGAGTATTTGATTTGTTTGTAAATTATGATTTTTGTTACTTTTCCATTCTTTGACGAATTTTTCAGGCATCCAATATCCTTTTTCAAACGGGATATGTTGGGCAAATAATAGATTGCCTTGCAGTAATGTAAAAAAACATAAAAGACCTTTGTGATATCCCATAAAATTTACATACTTCCCGCTGCCCAGAAATAACCTTCAAATGCTTTTTGGACCTGTTTACTCAACACGCCTTCGTCCAATGGGTCCTTATCCTGCAGGAATGATTTTCTGAAAAAAGCGATATTGTTTTCTTTGGCATCAACTATCATTACGTATACCGTCGAATATGATTTTACAGGCGTTGTATAATACATACCCATAGTTAATACACCTGTAAGGATACCTTTAGCAATTTGCCCGCCATAATTGCCTTTACGACGGGTAAAACCAGTGGATACAGCGATAAGCCCAAAGCGTTTACCCGTGGCTTCTAGCAACGAATCAAGAGTAGGTGTGATTTTTAAATTGCTTATACTCTTTTCTTTATCGGCCGATCCACACAAATATTCTATATCATTTGTCAGCTTTATTTTGACTGCGTTATCTGTCGATGTTATTTCGCCGGTAATAGGTATGTTTTGAGGAAAGGACTTTAAAGTAGTAGTAAGTAATGCTTTTGAAATCTGCGAAGTAGAATCATTGTATTTGCCTTTATTGCCGGTTTCAATCAATGAAATCATAGATACAGGTTCAAAAAGCTGTATATCAGTTACGTCAGCAACACTAACTGATGATGTTAAAGGCTTGGTTACTGTACAGGAAGTTAATATTAATAAAGTAACAAGTAATACGTATAGGTTTTTCATGAAAATAGTGATGAGATTTGGTTACTAAAACTATTTATTTTATTTAATAAATGCAAGTAGCTTCCAAATCCTAAGAACATTTTGCCCCATTTACTCTTATATTACTACACTAATCCAAACCCTATGTATTTTGTAGTTTGTGCTATACTGATTGTTTTACTGGCCTGGTACCTGTTTCGTAAACCTGTAAAGCCAACCGCTGTCGCACCTGTTGTTGTTGACGAGGTGGATGTTAATGCCGCCTACCGCCTATTGTTAGACGCCCACGTAGATTATTACCATAACCTGGATAAAAAGGCTCGCAAGCGTTTTGAAGCGCAGGTAAATCGGTTTTTGCAAAACACCAACATTGAGGGAGTGGGAACTGAAATTACCGACCTTGACCGCGTATTGATAGCCAGCAGCGCCATTATACCCATTTTTGGTCTGGGCGACTGGCAATACAACAACCTTACCAATGTAATACTATACCCCGATGCGTTTAACGAGGAATACCAATATGAGGGCGAGAACCGCGGTTTTTTTGGGATGGTGGGTAACAGGCACCTTACCGGGCAAATGTTACTATCACGATCAGCTTTAATGAAAGGATTTTCTTCTGAATCTGGTAAAAGCAATGTAGCTATACATGAGTTTGTGCACCTGCTGGATGGCGCTGACGGGGCTACCGATGGCGTGCCGGAACATTTGGTACCACCCGACTATGCCCAACCCTGGTTAAGCCTGATGCACCGCGAAATGCACCGCATACAAGAGGGCCATTCGGATATTAACCCCTACGCCCTCACCAACGAAGCCGAATTTTTTGCCGTAGCGGCCGAATACTTTTTTGAAAAGCCCGAAAAATTCCAGGAAAAACACCCGGAGTTATACGAGCAATTAAGCCAGATATTTAAGCAAGAGCCTGCAATTTAATTGTATTTTTACTAAGACACTTCCATAACGACTGATCTGAAACTCAGAACATCGCTCTTAAAAATTTGTTGATATACTATGAAGCCGGAAAAAGAAACAAAGAACGAAGACCATATTATAGAATTACGCACGCTTACCAAGGATGATTATTTGGGTTTAAAATCATCAATGATTGAAGCTTATGCTGAGTGGGAAGGCGCATCCTATTGGGATGAAACGCACATCACCAAACTGGTTAAAATATTTCCTGAAGGGCAGATATGTATCCTGGTAAACGGCGCCATTGCGGGTTGTGCCTTATCATTAATAGTTGATTATGACAAATTTGGCGACAATCATACTTATACACAAATCACCGGCAATTATACCTTCAATACCCATGACGAGGATGGCGATGTGCTTTATGGTATTGACTTTTTTGTGCACCCGGATCATCGTGGGATGCGAATTGGAAGAAGATTATATGATGCCCGTAAAGAAATTTGTGAACGGCATAACCTGAGGGCAATTATTGCCGGGGGGCGCATACCAAAATATAAAGATTATGCGGACCGGCTAACCCCTAAAGCCTACCTGGAAAAAGTAAAAGGTAAAGAAATTCATGACCCTACCCTATCTTTTCAATTATCTAATGATTTTCACGTAAGGAAGATATTAAAAGGCTATTTGCCCGGAGATACACAATCGTTGGAATATGCTTCGCTTTTGGAGTGGAACAATATATATTATAATGAAGAAGCCACACACATCAATTCCAATAAATCCGTTGTACGCATTGGGTTAGTACAATGGCAAATGCGTCCGTTTGAAAGTATGGAATCGTTATGCGAGCAAATTGAATTTTTTGTTGATGTAATAAGCGATTATCAAAGCGATTTTGTTTTGTTCCCCGAGTTGTTTAACGCCCCATTAATGACGGCCTATAACCACATGAGTGGCGCCGGGGCCATTCGCGAAATTGCCAAGTACACTGTACCACTTAGGGATAAATTTATAGAGTACGCCATTAGTTATAATATTAACATCATTACCGGCAGTATGCCGTTTTTAGAGGACGGAGTGCTGCAAAACATAGGCTACCTTTGCCGGCGCGATGGCAGCTTTGAAATGTACCGCAAAATTCACTTAACACCTGCCGAACAAAGCGACTGGGGTATGACGGGGGGCGATCAAATTACCACTTTTGATACGGATTGCGGCAAGATAGGCATCCTGATATGTTACGATGTAGAGTTCCCCGAATTACCACGTTTATTGGCCGAGCAGGGTATGTCCATTTTGTTTGTACCTTTCATGACCGATACGCAAAATGGCTATACCAGGGTGCGTAGCTGTGCACAGGCCAGGGCCATTGAAAACGAATGCTATGTAGCCATAGCCGGCAGCGTGGGCAACCTGCCCAAAGTACACAACATGGATATTCAGTACGCGCAATCCGCGGTATTTACACCTTCAGATTTTTCATTTCCAACTAACGGCATAAAAGCGGAAGCCACTCCCAATACCGAAACCACCTTAATTGCCGATGTTGATCTGGATCTGCTAAAAGAACTGCACAGCTTTGGTGCCGTACGCAACCTTAAAGACAGGAGATTGGATATTTATAAGATCATTAATAAGAGCAAAAAATAAAATCGTTCAGCAGGTTACTGTAGTTGCAAAATGCAGCCTATTAGTTCGAAGTCAGAGGCTTCGAATAGCGGGGGTTAAAATTTAAAATTTCAAAAACTTATCGCGCAGGCAACCTTTAAAGCATTTGAATATCCATCCAAACCTGCGGTACCATCAAATGTCGGGATTTATAAATTGAAGAATGGTGGCGGTAATTTGTCAGTGTTTTTCAGTTTATTTCATAGGCACCATCACAACGATTAATAAACGCTATATCCTCTGTGATTCAGCTTCCATTGGTGCAATTATATTAATTGGGTTCAAAAAATGCCATAATTGCATTAAACAATAAAAATTTTATCTAAATGGGGAGATATTTAATGAAATTGGTAATGTTTATTAAATTATTTATAAAATAAATTCTATTTAGGATAAGTTTTTTATTTAAAATGCGCATTTTAGATCGTTTTGGTGTATTTTATTGTATATTTTATACAAAAAATGAAATTTAATTGTGAAATTATTATTTAAATCGATAAAAATTTGATGTATTAATCAAATTCTAAGGTTTTTTTAATCTTTTTATCTCTTCGTATGGGTAGTTTTGGATTGTAAATTAAAAAAGGAAAGTTATTTACTCAATAATAATCTTAAAAATCAAAATTTATAACTCACTTATCCAAATCAACATGAAGATCAAAATTTTACACAAAAAAATCCCTTCATACCTGGTGTTAGGTATGATTTTATTAACGGCACTGGTGTTGTTTGAGCCATTGCGATCATTGGCACAAGACCCAACCGGGGCAAAAACCGGAACCATTAGCGATGTAACTGCTGCTAAGGCCGGTGCACCTACAATGGGCGAAATTGGCGATGCGGTTGGTCACAACAAAATAGCCATTAACATTATGTGGACACTGCTTGCCGGTTTCCTGGTTATGTTTATGCAGGCAGGTTTTGCATTGGTTGAAACCGGTTTTACACAAAAGAAAAACGTGGCCCACACCATGGGAATGAATTTTATGGTATATGCGGTTGGTATGTTTGGGTTTTGGGTTTGCGGTTTTGCTTTTATGTTTGGCGGGGCGTTAAATATGGCAACAATTGGTGGTGCTCCCGGTGTAGCAAGCCACGAATATATTGTACATATGTTTGGCCATGATTTTGGTTTAGCAGGTTCGGTAGGGTTCTTCTTAAACAGCGATGTTTATGATGTAGGCGTATTTACTTTATTCCTGTTTCAAATGGTATTTATGGATACTACCGCCACTATACCTACCGGTTCAATGGCCGAAAGATGGTCATTTAAATCATTCCTGATATTTGGATTCTTTATTTCCATGTTTGTTTACCCATTATATGGTAATTGGGTTTGGGGCGGTGGCTGGTTATCACAGTTAGGCGCTAACTTTGGTTTAGGTCATGGTGTGGTTGATTTTGCAGGTTCGTCTGTGGTGCATTTAGTAGGTGGTGCTGCTGCTTTGGCAGGTGCTATTGTTATTGGTCCGCGTATTGGCAAATTTAATGCCGACGGCTCTCCTAACACCATCCCCGGCCATAACATACCAATGGCGTTATTAGGTACTTTTATTCTTGCTTTGGGCTGGTTTGGTTTTAACCCCGGTTCAACATTAGCCGGCGGCGATTTCCGCATAGCAATAGTTGCTGTAAATACCATGATGGCCGGTACTGCCGGGACACTGGCCGTATTGATCATACTTTATATACAAGGTAAAAAACCTGATCCGGGCATGTTGGCAAACGGCATGTTAGCCGGTTTGGTTGCCATTACTGCCCCTTGCGCTTTTGTAAACTCAATCTCATCAGTAATAATTGGTGCCATTGCCGGTTTATTGGTTGTATTTACCATTTACATTATGGATTACAAATTAAAAATTGACGATCCGGTTGGTGCATTTGCGGTACATGGCGTTAATGGTGCATGGGGCGTAATTGCGTTAGGTTTATTTGCCGATGGCTCATACGGCGACGGATGGAATGGTGTAACAGGTACGGTAAAAGGTGCTTTTTACGGTGATGCCAGCCAGTTGGGCGCGCAATGCATAGGCGTATTAACCTGCTTTGTGTTTGTATTTGTAGTAATGTACATATTCTTTAAAGTATCCAATAAAATTACACCTATCAGGGTTAAAACTGAGGATGAAGTGGCCGGTTTGGATATGCCTGAAATGGGGGTAGTTGGATACGTTGATTAATTTGATGCCTTTTAATATTACCGCTTGCTTAAGCAGCGGTAATATTAAAACAAGATAAACATCTTAAAAACCTTTGAGAAGCTTTTTTTCCTTGGTACGATTTTACGCATCTCAGAGAGCCTCTGCTTGATAAAAGTAGGGGCTTTATTGTTTAAATTTACTAATATTTATTCATCACATTACAATGTATAAAATTCTGCTTTTAGAAGATGACTACAAGGTATCCAACGAAATAAAGATATTCTTGCAAAGTCATGAGCTTTTATGTGATGTAGTATATGATGGCGCGCTGTTTTTTAAGCAGCTTCAATTAGAAAATTATCATCTGTATATACTGGATATTAATGTGCCGCTTTTTAACGGGATAGAGGTATGTAAAAAAATACGGCTTACCGATAAATCAAAGCCCATATTGATGCTAACGGCTTATAGCGACATAGAAAACAAGGTTATAGCGTTTGATTGCGGTGCAGATGATTACCTGGTAAAGCCTTTCCATTTGGAGGAACTGGAGATACGTATAAAAGCATTGCTTAGAAGGGGCTATCCGGGCCCTGAAAAAAGCAGGCGCATTATTACGGTTGATGACCTGGTAATATATACCGAAGATATGAGGGTGATTCGTGCCGGCAAAGAAATTGCACTTACCCCCAAAGAATACAAACTAATTGAATTACTGGCAACCGAGGAGGGAAAGCCCGTTTCAAAGCAAACCATAGCTGTTAAAGTTTGGGGAATAAATTTTGAAACAGGCACTAACACCATTGAAGTATACATAAACTATTTACGTAATAAAATAGACAAAGGCCACCAAAGGGCACTGGTACACACCCGCGCCGGATTTGGATATTACCTCAAATGAATTTAAAACAGCGCTTTTCTTTTATTTTCAGTTGCCTTTTTTCTGTGGTTTTGGCTACGGTTATGCTAACTATATATTATGTATTTGCCGGCTTAAGGCAAACAGAATTAATAGAAGAATTAACAGAAAAGGCGCAAACAACAGCAAGGTTGCTTATACAGGTTAAAGAGATTGACTATGATATGCAAAAGATCATTGACAAGAACAGCTTTAATAAACTGTATTATGAAAAGGCCCAAATTTATAACGCCAATAAAAAATTAATTTATAGCAGCACAGATACACCTACCATACAATGGACGAACGCTGAATTTGGGCGTTTAAAAAAAGACCGTCAAGTATTTAAAAAGGAAGATCAATACGTAGTGTTAGGCTTATATAATATTATTGATAACGAACCATATTACATACTGATTTCTGCAGATAAAACTTATGACAATAGTAAGCTAACCAGCTTAAAATATATTTTATTAATAGTATTTGTAGCAGGAACTATAGTGGTATGGGTACTATCATTTAGTTTAAGTAAAAAAGCGCTTGAGCCATTAGATAATTTCAGGAAAAATATTCAGGAGATAACGGATAGTAATTTAAAAATACGATTGGCTACAGCAGGTGGGGAAGATGAAATAAATGCCCTGGCAGGCTCTTTTAATCAAATGATGGACAGGATTGACAATGCCTACAACCGTCAAAAGGAATTTACCGGAAATGCATCGCATGAACTACGTACGCCGGTTGCACGAATAACTGCCCAACTGGAAAATTTGTTGCATCGGGAAGGGGTTGATCTGCAGATAAAAGCCAATTTAAAAAGCATTTTTGACGATGCTTTTAAGCTTTCGGATGTTATCAGTTCGCTGGTTTTGCTTGCAGATATTAATAACAGGGAGCATAATTTTTCTTTTGAAAAACTACGATTGGACGAACTTGTTTTTAGTACTGCCGCGGCATTGGTAAAAATATATCCTGATTTTAAATTAAAGTTTGAAATTGAAAACACCACATCAAAAGAAACCGAACTTGAAATATCAGGAGACGAAACCTTATTAAAAATAGCCCTGTTAAATCTATTTAAAAACGCTTACATATATTCAGATAATCAATTATTTGAGTGCCTGATACGACAACAGGAACAACAAATACAGTTATTTATAACCAATACAGGCAGCACCCCTGAAGTAGATGATACAGCCACGTTATTTACCACTTTTACAAGAGGAAGTAACGCGGCTCAAACACAGGGTAGTGGCGTTGGATTAAGCATAGTAAAGCGTGTGCTTGACTATCATAAATCACAAGTGGTATTTAACATAATTGATAAAAATACCAACCAGCTAATTGTAACATTCCCGGTTTAAGGGTGCAAGTAATACATGTTGCGATAAAATAGTCGGTTATATTCAGTTTATCTATACTACTTCAAATTCTCCTTAAAAAAATCAACCGTACGTTTCCAGGCCAGTTCGGCAGCGGTTTTATCATAACGTGGTGTGGTATCATTATGAAAACCATGGTTGACGCCTTCATATACAAATGCCTGGTATTTTTTACCGTTCTCTTTTAGTGCCGCTTCGTAAGCAGCCGAGCCGGCCATTATGCGGGTATCTAACGAAGCATTATGTATCATTAATGGCGCGTTTATTTTAGGCACATCTGCAGCAGCCGGCTGGCTGCCGTAAAAAGGTACTGCTGCCTTTAAATCAGGTATGCGTACGGCTAAGGTATTAGCTATTCCTCCGCCATAACAAAAACCAACTACGCCAACTTTGCCATTGCAATCTTTATGGTTTTTAAGGTACTCATAAGCGGCTATAAAGTCCTCCTCCATTTCTTTAGGGTTGCGTTTGCTTTGCATGGTACGGCCCTCGTCGTCATTGCCGGGGTAACCACCAAGAGGCGTTAAAGCATCGGGCGCTAATGATATAAAACCAGCCAATGCCGCACGGCGGCCCACATCTTCAATATAAGGGTTTAGTCCGCGGTTTTCATGCACTACAATAATGCCACCCAATTTGCCTTTGGCATCTATAGGTTTTGACAGCAAACCCTTAATGTTGCCACCACCTTTTGGCGACGAATAATTGATATACCCCGACTGCAACCGCGGATCATCTGCCTTTACTTGTATCTTCTCTTTATAATCGGGCATTAAAAAGCTCATTAACGAGGGTACAGTTAGGCCACCAACAGCGTAAAGCGATAGTTTTTGCACAAAATCGCGCCTGTCTAATCGGTTATGGGCATAATCATCATACAGGTCAAATACTTCCTGTTTAATATCTTCTTTTTTTATCTGGCTCATAATAAAGGGTTTTTATAAAATTAGTGATTTACTCATAATAATCAATCATGAATTATAAGGAACTGCTTTTAGCAACAAATGCTAAACTTTCAAGGGAGTTATCAATAAGTTGTTTAAGTAATTAATTGTAATTTATAATTAATTATGAAAAACATTTCTGAATGGGAAATGTAATATTTAATACCATCATTAAAATGGTGGCAATGAATGAGATAATAAAAAAACAACACCATGAAAAATCAAATTAAATACTTGTGTGCCGGATTGCTGTTTTTAATGGCGGCTTGCGGCACCAGCACCATGATCACCAGTTCGTGGCGCAAGCCCAATGCTACAGCCAGCGGCTATCGTAATATTTTTATAGCAGCCATTAGTAATAATATACCGGTTAAACAAAGGGTAGAAGAGGGCCTTAAACAACTATTACAAGAAAAAGGGTTAACCGTATCAAAAAGTACAGATGTTTTTCCGCCTGAGTTTAGTACAGTAACCGGGCAGCGGCACGAATTGATAATTGATAAAATAAAAGGCACCGGTGCCGACGGGATATTAACTATAGCATTGTTAAAGGAAGATACAGAGACGCACTTTGTAGGCAGCCGCGCGGGTATGTGGAACCCTATGAGTTACGGTTACTACGGTACTTTTTGGGGATACTATAATAACTGGTACCCCTATATTTACTCGCCCGGGTACTATGATGAGCAAAAAGTGTATTACCTTGAAACTAACTTGTTTGATGCGCGTACCGAGCAGTTGATATGGGCCGCACAGTCAAAAACATATGACCCGGTTAACTTGGAGAGTTTTTTAAAAGGCTACGTAAAATCAATACAGGACCAAATGGTTAAAGATGGTTTAATAAGCGAAAACGCATTGGCTGCGACACGCTAATTGTAGAGCAACTAATTTGCTTTAACGGTCATGTTCGGGTCTATTGGCGTGGGTCCGCGGCCCTTAACGGGCCGCATAGCTACCTCTTCGGACAAACTGATACTTCGGCTTGTAACATATACCAATGAATTCATAACCTGGTAGCCGTTAGAAATGCTTTGTACCAAACGTTGTATTACCATTCCCGAATAATTGTCTAATACATAAGTTCCGGTAGTATTACTATTCATGTAAGTGCCGGTAAGTTTGCTTTGAAACTTTATAACGGTATTGTCAAAAGTAATATCGTCTATCCAAAACCTGGTTACCATTTGCTGCTGATCGCTTTTTAGGGTATCCATCCAGGTGTAGCCGGGTTTAATACGGTCGTCGTTTACCGTAAAATTTGGCGTTAAACTAAATTGGGTTCCTTTGGTAAAAGGTTCAGACTGTATGCCTGCAAAAACAATCAAACTATCATTAATGGTTTGTAAAGCAGACTCATCAGATGATATAATTTTGCCATTTTTATTAACGAATACAGTTACCGGCTTGTTCAACATTGAACTGAGCGATTTCTGTATTTTAGAAGTAGTATCGGCACCTTTTTCTGAATCATAATGCAATAACTGCCCAAGCGCACTTATTATATTATCCATTTTTGTGATGGTGACATCAAATTTTGCAGCAGTATCTACATCTGTTACTTTAAATAACTTAGTGATATTTGAGGATGAACTTACAGTAAGTCTTTGATCGCCCCGTTGAATGTTGGATGTTGACTTTAAAACGCTTTGTTTTTCAAACTCATCACCCGGTGTAAATGTGAAAACACGCTTTTGCGCGCTGCATATATAACCACCCAAAAGAAGGAGCGTAGTTAAGACGATCGATCTTTTATTAAGCATAAACCCTTGCTTTTGTATAGAGTTCATTTTTGGTGGTTGATAATGATGAATGTTATAAATTTAGTTGCAATTCAGGTATCGGTGGTACCGGTGGCACTGGTGGCAGTGTAGGTATTGGTTGTGTTACGGTAATAGCATTTACTGTTGGTGCGGCCACTGTTGTATTATTATTAACACCTCCCGCTGGTGCAGTTGTGGGTGTATTTGTTGCTGCCGGGGCAGCGGCAGGAGCTGCCACTTCAGCTACTGTATTTCCAGCTGGGGCTGTTGTGTTTGTTGCTGCTGCCGGTGCTGCTGCCGGTGCGGTTGCAGGCGCGGTTGCAGGCGCAGCCGCAACATTATTAGTGGCTATTATTTGTGCCGGTACAGCAGGCATAGCAGGTGTATTTACTGTAGTAGGTAATAAACTGGTGTTGGCTACGGTAGTAACAGGCGATACGGTTACTGCCGGTGCAGCAACAGGCGCTACAATGGTAGCCACAGTTGGCGCAGGCGGAATAGCCGGTACTTGCGGTGGTACGTGAAAATCTGAATTGTTGTTTACGCCACTTTGTGCACTAGCCGGTTTAGCGGCAAACACCGCAATGCCCATTAATAATATATAAATTAATTTCTTCATATTCTTCTGGTTAATGAAAGTGGATACCCCATTGAAAACATCATTGAAGGCTTATCAGACGAAAATCTTGTTAAGTCTGAAACACCTATTCCTATTGAAAAAGGACTATTTTTTAAAGGGCGCAGCCCGGTTGAAAACCCTAAATTTAAGCCCGTCCATTCAGCCATTATGTTTACACGTTTAAATAACTCGTATGATATATTACCAAATATCCCCGTGCCTTTTGATCCCCTGCCTGCGGCAACATCAAAAGGGCTTTTCTGTATAAAACGACCATTGCCATATCCTATGGTATAGGTAAGTGCCGAATATCCCTGGGTTTTTGACCGAACTGTTTGTACCGCATGACTAATAGCTGCATAATAGGTGCCTCCCGGTGCATCAGATTGTACAGAATGTGCAAATATTTGCAATGCACCAACTGCTATGCTTGTTCCTGTAAATATTTTTTTGCTTAAAATAAAATTCGCCGACACATCACTTAAGCTGGTAACCTTGGTAATATTTGCGCTGGTAGCAAAATTCACTATCTTTTCAGAATTGCCTATGCAAAAACCCACCGAGCTGATCATATCGCCCCTATTGGTATAAACAGCAGGATATACCCCGCCTATACCACCAAATACATAGGTGCCAAATCCGCCAAATCCTGTAGGTGTCATTACGCTTTTCATTGCATCATTTGGTGATAGTTCATTGGTTAAATTTGATGGTTTGGCTTTAGCCAGCGAATCCAATTTTTTTTCTAATAAATATTCAAAAGCATTTTGACCAAAACCAACTTTGCTGCAAAGCATTAAAATAATAACACCTGAAAATATTATTTTAAATGTATGTATTGGGTTCACTTTAATCAATTAGTATTTTTTTAACGCATAATACCTATACATAGTTTGCCTATGTTATATACTACGCCAAACAAATATAAGTATATATTATAACTTGTAACATATATGTAACCCAATAATTTAGGCCATATTCTTAATAGCTATATTTTTTTTAAATAATAACATATATTAATTTGGTTAAACAATTTTAAAAGTTAATGATTATTAATAAATATTATACGTCATTAACTTAATAGTAGACCATTATGGAAACACTGCAAATAGCTACCAGGCTGGTACAATTATGCCGCGAAAACAAAAATATAGATGCTGTTAATGAACTTTACAGCGATGATATTGTAAGCAAGGAGCCCAAGGGCAGTCACAGGGAACTAACCAATGGGAAGGCGGACGTAATCTCTAAGAATGAGGAATGGGTTAATTCACTACAAGAAATACATAGCGAGGAAATATCCGACCCCTTAATAGCCGGTAATTTTTTTAGCGTTAGCATGTATTTTGACGCAACATATAAAGAACATGGACGGGTTGCTTTTACTGAACTATGCGTATATGAAGTAAAGGATGGTAAAATTGTTGCCGAAGAGTTTTTTTATAACCTGCCAGGCTAATATCAACTTAACTGATGATCTGCAAAATACGCCATTCCTGCTTTAATAAATGCTGCAAATTTTAAGTAATTTTCATCGCCGGTTAAATTAAAGCGCTCGTCGGTTAAGTATAAATTGCCCAATCCCTTATAGGCTTCGGCCTGTTTATCGGCGGCATGTTCTGTTCCCCAAAGTTTGCGGGTATTCATATAATGCCGGCTGATCAATTCTTGCACCTGTGGTGATGTTGGATCTTGTTCATATAGTAAATAAAGAGCTTGGGCAAGGTCTTTTTGTTTAGCAACTAATGCCTGCATGGCAGCCTTGTCCAACTTTTTTAAATGGGTTTCGGCATGTTCAACCACCTCTTTTCCGTAAGTTTCAATTGCTTCCTTGCGGTATGCGGCAGCTTGTTGTGGCGATAGTCCATCATATAATTCATCTGCGTTCATCATGGTTTTATTTTTTAGGTTGTGTAATGTATTATCTATAGTTTTTAACAAGGTGTTAATTCGGGATTTTTTTAGGCCGAGTGCTTTTTTATGGCTTTCCAATGCTTTACTAACATCAAAATCAGGTTCATCTAAAATCTGCTTAATATCTTTTAAAGCAAAATCAAGCTCCTTGTAAAATAGTATCTGTTGCAATCGCAGCAGTTCAGCTTCGCTATATAGGCGGTAGCCTGCACGGGTGCGTATTGCCGGGCGCAGCAGCTTCATCTTGTCGTACAAATGCAATGTGCGCACACTAATGCCCGCCATTTTTGCCAGTTGCTTAACTGTATAATTTGTATTCATGATGCAAAGGTAGGCTATGACGTAAGGTAAGAGTCAAGGATTATTTTCACTTTTTTTTAAAACAGAAAGCCTGCAAAGTTTTTTTTTAACCTTACAGGCCCGGATACACCTACCCATTAATAGGTTATTTCTTCGCCAGCGGATTAGGGTAATTATCGCTTTGGTCCTCCTCTACATTATCCAAACATTTAAAATCCTTTTCAACCAGCAGGAAAAAGTCAGTTGTTCGGTTTTCAAATCCTACGCGCTCGGTTTCGGCCCACTCCTTAACCATTGCTGTCGGCATCAGCACGGCGATCTTATTGTTTTTAAAGGTCGATGTTAAGGTATCGGCATCGCTGCTTTGTATAGCATATACTAAGGTATTGCCGCCAAAGTTGGTTTGCTCTTCCAGGTAACCGGTTTTGGTAAATGTATCCACATCGGTACGGGTTAACCTGTAACGCAGCGAGTTGCCTTTTATCCTGATCTTCATAATATGCTCTTTTATAGATTATGATATAAATCAACAACCGGGCCTATTATAATAATAGCCGGGTGGGTTAACTGTTTGCTTTGAGCCAGTTGGGCCAGGTCTTTCACTAAACCCTTTACCATTTTTTGTTTGGGCAATGATGCGTGTTGAATAATTGCCGCGGGCATATCGCCATTCCCTGCTTCTATATAGGTAGCCGCAATCGAGTCAAGTTGTTTCATACCCATATATATAACCACGGTCGAGTTGCTTTGCATAGCCAGCCGTAAATCGCCGGATAGGGTGCCGTCCTTTTTGGTACCGGTAACCACCCAAATACCTTCGCTTACCGAACGGTGCGTTAATGGAATGTCTTCCAGCCCCACCGCCTGCATGCTTGATATACCGGGGATAAAATGTGTTTTTATACCGTTTTCGCGGGCAAATAAAATTTCTTCAAAACCGCGCCCAAAAATAAATGGGTCGCCGCCTTTAAGGCGTACCACCGTGCCTTTGGTAAAAGCAAAGTGTTTTATCATTTCCAATATCTTTTCCTGCGAGGTATAGTCACCATAAGGCTGTTTACCCACATAAATTTGATCACATTCGGGCTTTGCAAGGCTTAATAACTCTTTATTTGCCAAATTATCATACAAAATCACGTCGGCAGCCTGTAAAACCTTATAAGCCTTTACTGTTATTAGTTCAGGATCGCCCGGTCCGGCACCAATTACGTACAATTCTGGAAAATTTACTTCTTTTTTTGTCATTTAATCTAATATAATGCTAAACACAGACTAAAATTTGATCTATTTAATTAAATTTTAGATTATTAAATTAATAATTGCATAATTTTTTAATTAATATCATGCATTTTATTAAAACAATGTTCAAAAATACTCATTTTTATATCCAATTTAATAAAAATTACCATTTTTTATTAAAAAATTGCTCAAAAAATTGCAACAAATTGATTTAATCTTTAATATTGTTAAAGTAAATGTAACCAGGTCGCAATTAGGTAGCATTTTACTTGTTCAATTGGCTTTAACACTTAAAAATTATAAATATGTCGCAACTAAACATTATAGTAGTTGGCAATGGAATGGTAGGATACAAGTTTTGCGAAAAACTTGTATCTAAATCATCCCGGTTCAATATAGTTGTTTTTGGGGAAGAACCCCGCAGGGCATACGATCGTGTGCATTTAAGCGAATATTTTAATGGCAAATCTGCCGACGATCTTTCCATGTCAACACAGGAATGGTATGCCGAAAACAACATCACGCTACATCTTGGCGATCCGATACAGGAAATAAACCGCACCGAAAAAACCGTTCATGCTTTAAGCGGCCTAAAATTAAAATATGATTACCTGGTTTTAGCCACCGGTTCGTCAGCTTTTGTGCCTGATATTCCGGGTGTTGAAAAAGAGGGGGTGTTTGTATATCGTACCATTGAGGACCTTGAACTTATTAAAAGCTATGCTGCTACCGCAAAAGTAGGCGCGGTTATGGGCGGGGGCTTATTAGGATTAGAAGCAGCCAAGGCGTTAATGGATCTAGGCATTCAGGAAACCCATGTAATTGAGTTTGCCCCGCGCTTAATGCCAAGGCAAATTGATTCGGCAGGTAGCGCCATGCTGCAAAGCAAATTAAAAGCATTAGGATTAAATATCCATTTAAATAAAAGTACCGCCTGCTTTGAAGGCGAACATAAAATTGAAGCGCTACGCTTTAATGATGATACTACGCTGCCGGTTGATATGATGGTCATATCTGCAGGTATCCGCCCGCGCGACGAGCTGGCTAAATTATCGGGACTGGAAGTGGGTACGCGCGGAGGCATTGTAGTTAACGAAAAAATGCAAACCAGCGATGCCAGCATTTTTGCCATTGGCGAGTGCGCTTTATATGATAATATGATATATGGCCTGGTAGCGCCGGGTTATGAAATGGCTGATACGGTTGTGGCTTGTATTACCGAAGGTGATAAATCTTTCTACGGATTTGACATGAGCACCAAGTTGAAGCTGATAGGTGTTGATGTAGCTAGCTTTGGCGATGCCTTTATTACCGAGCCTGATTGCCGCACCATTGTTTTTGAAGATACCCACAAGGGAACCTATAAACGCATCAATATCACCAACGATGGTAAATACTTATTGGGCGGTATTTTAATTGGCGACGCTGCAGCATATAATATATTACTGCAAACGGTTAATAATAAAATAGTACTTCCGCCCGATCCGGAGGATTTAATATTAGGTTCTCGCGGTGGCGAAAGTAACGCCGGTGCCGGTGTAATGAGTTTGCCGGATGATGCCTTAATATGTTCATGCGAGGCGGTAAGTAAAGCTGATATATGTTCTGCAGTTACCGATGGCGGATGTACAGACCTGGATGGTGTTAAAAAATGCACCAAAGCCGGTACGGGGTGCGGTGGTTGTGTTCCGTTGGTGAAAGATCTGGTAAATGGCACCATGAAAGCCAATGGTCAGTATATTAAAAATGTGATATGCGAGCATTTTGACTACTCGCGCCAGGAGCTGTTTGATCTGGTTAAGATCAATAAATTAAAAAATTACGACCTGGTATTAGATCATTACGGTAAGGGCGATGGCTGCGAAGTGTGTAAGCCGGTAGTGGCCAGCATCCTATCAAGTCTTTGGAATGACCTTATAGTAAAACAAGATACCATACAGGATAGTAACGACCGTTACCTGGCCAACATACAAAAAGGCGGGACATATTCTGTTGTTCCGCGTATACCGGGCGGCGAAATTACTCCTGATAAATTGATCATACTGGGGCATGTTGCCAAAAAGTATGGTTTGTACACCAAAATTACCGGTGGTCAACGTATTGATCTATTTGGCGCGCATGTGAGCGACCTGCCAAATATTTGGGAAGAGTTAATTGATGCCGGTTTTGAAAGCGGGCACGCTTACGGTAAATCATTACGTACAGTAAAAAGTTGTGTTGGCAGTACCTGGTGCAGGTTTGGCTTGCATGATAGTGTATCATTTGCTATTGAAATTGAAGAAAGATATAAAGGCATACGCTCTCCGCATAAATTAAAAGGCGGCGTTAGCGGTTGCATACGCGAGTGTGCCGAAGCACAGGCCAAAGATTTTGGAGTTATAGCTACCGAAAAAGGCTGGAACTTATATGTATGCGGTAACGGTGGTTCAAAACCACAGCATGCACAAGTGCTGGCTACTGATATTGACAGCGCTACTTGTATAAAATATATAGACAGGTTCCTGATGTTTTATATCAAAACCGCCGACCCGCTTACACGTACTGCAACCTGGTTAAATAAAATGGAAGGCGGTATTGACTACCTTAAAAATGTAGTGATCAATGATAGCCTGGGTATTGCCGAACAGTTAGATGAAGAAATGCAGGCATTGGTTGATACCTACCACTGTGAGTGGAAAGAGGTAGTGGAAAGTCCTGAATTGCGTAAACGTTTCTCGCATTTTGTAAACGCGCCCCAAGAAAAGGACCCGAATATTAAGTTTCAACCCATGCGCGAGCAGGTTAAAGCAAGTTGGTAAGGAAAATATTATAAAATAGGAATGTCATTTCGACGAGGAACGAGGAGAAATCTATACACAAGCTAATCGAACCTATGTATAGATTTCTCACTACGTTCGAAATGACAAGGAGTATAAAACACTAAAACATTAGAAATTATGGAAACAACAGTTGAAACAATTAAATGGGTACTGGCTTGCTATACCGATGATGTGCCCGAAAATGGTGGTGTTTGCATGAAGCATGAGCATGAGCAAATTGCCATATATAATTTTAAGCGCCGTAGCGAATGGTATGCCACACAAAACCTATGCCCGCATAAACAGCAAATGGCATTATCAAGAGGGATGATTGGTAGCGCGGGGACCGACTGCGAGCCTAAGGTAGCCTGCCCGTTCCATAAAAAGACATTTTCGCTATTAAGCGGCGAATGTTTAAGCGGCGAAGATTATAAAATTAAAACTTACCCTGTAAAGGTAGAAGACGGGAAAGTATATGTAGGTATTACCGGCGCTTAAGCTGCCGGTAATGTGTGTTTTTAATCTTGTGTTAATTTAACAAGCATTTCATAGTTCGCTATCGAAATGCTTTTTCCTGTCAGTACCAGCATTTTATCATTTACCAGCTCGTTGATCACCCTAAATACAGTTTCGTAAGTTGCCCCTGCAAACGATGCCAGATCCTGGCGGCTCAGTTCTATATTAATATTCCCTTCTTCGGTAACACCAAATTGCTCCATTAATATAATAAGCGATTCGGCAACGCGGCCTTTTACCGACATGTGTGCCAGGTTGCGCATTTTTCTTTCTGATTCGCGTAGCTCATCGGCAAAAAATATCAACAGCCTGTACATGAAGTCAGGATTTACTTTTAGTGTTGCTTCAAAAAACTCCGTATCAAAAAAACCTACTATACCCGGTTGTAAAGCAGTTGCCGATATCGGGTAAATAGCTTTTGTACCCATACCCCTATGGCCTAATATGGAGCCCGCTTTTGCAAAACGAACAATTAGTTCCTTATCTGCATCCCATCTTTTATGAACTTTTACATAACCCGAATCAATTACGAATATTCCTTTAACGGGATCGCCTTCTTTTAAAATGGTTTCGCCTTTTTTTACTTTAAAGGTTTTTTTGTTGGCTAAGATGGCCGGAATCCACTCTTTTATACAGTTTTTGCATAAATAACAATCATTCGGATTGAGTAATGAGGCACTTTTTTTAAGTTTCATTGTAAAATATATTACTTTTTCACAATAATAACCAAAATTTGACAACAAATGCAATGAAAAGCGACGCTTTTTGTAAAATTTATCTAACAATTAGATGATTTTGCGCATAATTTGACTTAATTATTGAAATTATTGTCAATTTTTTAAATGAATTTGAAATAATTAGAGATAATTTTTTTATCAAATTAATATTTTGACCTAAAAATCTTAATATCAATTTAAAATATTTATAAAATTCAATAACAAATGTGATTTAAGTTATAAAAATTAGCAAAATGAGCAAAAAGTTAGGTTTATATCCTTAAACTGGATATATTTATAACAACAAAATGAGTATTTACTTAAAAAAAGGAATAATATGGAGAAAAAAAATACTAATATATAAAAAAACCCTGTCGGGAGGTCGCATTCCCGGACAGGGCAAATAGTTCTCAGCTTTAACAACTTAAAAACCATATCAAATGTATAAAAATGTACTCAAACATTACAGGCTTTTCACAATAATAGTAATAACAGCCTGTTGCCAAACTTTAAATAGTATGGCTCAGATAACACTAACCGGTCAAATACGCCCACGGTTCGAAAGCAGGAACGGAGTTGGCAACCTGGTTCCCACCGGCACTAAAAATGCAGATTTCATATCACAACGTACCCGGTTAATATTTGGTTATAAATGGGATAGGTTAACCATAGGTACAAGCATACAGGATGTACGTGTTTGGGGTGCCGATGCATCAACCATATCAAATGCCGATAACCGGTTACAGCTACATGAAGCATGGGCCGAATTAACCCTTGCCAATAAAACAGATACTACCTTAAAGTTTAAGCTATTAGATATGTTAACCTTTAAAATAGGCAGGCAAGAGTTAATATATGACGACTCAAGGCTAATAGGCAATTTAGATTGGCTACAACAGGGCCGCCGTCATGACATGGCTTTATTAAAGGCTGTACATCATGGCTGGCAAGTTGATCTGGGGTTTGCTTATAATCAAAATACGGACGCCTTTGGTTATACCAATACCAGTTACGTACCCGCCAATGTGCCTTTAACTGTTAAAAACTCATTGGGGGCTGTAATGCCTGTTCCGGCCGGGTTTGTTCCATTGGCGCCGGGTGGTAGCGCTGCAAATAATAGTTCAAAAACCGGTACGCCTGTTTTTGCTAACCCGCCAGGCACCAATGCAGCTACACAGAACTATAAATCATTCACCAGCTTATATATCAGCAAAAAATTCAACCAGACCAAAGTGTCAGGTTTGTTTTTTAACGACAACTTTGGCAAATACAAAATTGACTCGGTAGGTACTTTAGCTACGGGCTATGTATATGGCCGCCGTTTTGTTAGTGCAGGGGCAGCCGATAATTTTGATTACTCACCCATTCACCGTTATACCTATGGTGCAATGGTTAATCACACTATGGGGAACGCGTCTGACTTTGGCAAGTTTGCCTTGCAGGCTGCTTATTACAAACAATCTGGTGCCAGCCGTGATAATGTAGCTTTAGATGCTTACCATTATACTGTTGCTTTAACTTATCAAAAAGGAAACTTCAGCATTACACCGGGTTATGACTTACTATCAGGTAATAATGCGGTAAGCCCATCGGGCAAAGACAACCGTTTTGATCCGCTATATGGCACACCGCATAAGTTTTGGGGGTATATGGATTATTTCTACGCGGGTACAAGTTCGCCGGCCGGGGGCTTGGCTAACTCCTACTTGAAATTTAAATACGCAACCAGCATAGTTTCATTAGGGTTGGATGTACACTCATTTGCTTTAGATAAGGATATGAAAAAAGCAGATGGGACATTAATTAACAAGCGCCTGGGAACCGAGGTTGACTTGCAGATGAACTACAACATGAACAAGTTTACCAATATTGAGATGGGCCTATCTATGATGAAAGCTACCGATAGTATGCCTTTTGCCAAAGGCCAGGCTACTACCGATGTGGCAGCGGCTACATTTAATAAAACAGCCAGCTGGGCATACGTAATGTTAAAGTTTACGCCTGATTTCTTTTATGCTAAACCGGTTGCACTTAAATAATCACCCTAAAACTAAAGATCATGACTCGACATATCAACAGAAAATCAAAAGCATTTTTAGCAGTAGTATTACTGTTTACCTTTTTTAGCTCAATAGCGGGTAATCCGCCAAAAAGGGTAATTAAACTGGGGTTTATACCCTTAACGGATTGTGCCCCTCTGGTAATAGCAAAGGAAATGGGCTTTTTCGCAAAGTACGGCGTAGACGTACAATTATCAAAAGAAACCTCATGGGCCGTCGTTCGCGACAAAATACTAAACGGCGAACTTGATGGCGCACATTGCCTGTTCTCCATGCCATTCTCTGTTTACACAGGCGTAGGCGGAAAAGCCGGGTCAGAAATGCGTATAGCCATGACCATTAGTAACAACGGGCAGGGCATCACGCTGTCAAAAGACTTTTGCGGAATTGTTGGGTATAATGACCTAAAGCGCGTAGCGGCTGCAATTAAACAGGTTCAGACCAAAAAAGAAGTAACCTTTGCCATGACCTTCCCCGGCGGTACCCATGATATATGGCTGCGCAACTGGTTAGCGGCAGCAGGTGTTAATTCAAAATCAGTGGGTATAATCACTATCCCGCCGCCGCAAATGGTAGCCAACATGAAGGTAGATAACATGGAAGGCTTTTCTGTTGGTGAGCCATGGAATGGTGTTGCGGCGTCGCAAAACATTGGCTTTACCCATATTGCCAGCCAGGATATCTGGAAAGATCACCCCGAAAAAGCATTGGTTGTAAACAAAGCATTTTCTGAGACCGATAAAGAAGACCTGAAAAACGTTATGAAGGCCATTATTGAAGCCTGCAAATGGTTGGATGTGATGGGTAACCGTAAAAAAGCAGCCTTGTTTTTAAGCAAACCCAATTATGTGAATGCCGCGGTGCAGGTTATTGAGGCCCGCATAATGGGCTCAACAGATATTGGGTGTGACCTTGGCGTGAAAAAATATAAAGACGATTACATGTTGTTTTATAACAATGGCGCGGTAAACACACCAAAAATATCATATGGTATATGGTTCATGGCGCAGTATATGCGTTTTGGTATGCTTAACAGCGCGCCAAACTATAAAGCTGTTGCCGATAAATTGATCATGAGCGACTTATATGAAGAGGTTGCTAAAAGCATGAATGTGCCCATACAGCCGGACATGAAACCATTTAAAACGAATTTGGAAACGGTAACATTTGACCCGGCAAATCCGGCGGCATATATAGCCGCTGCTAAAAAGTAAATTGATTGATAAGTGGGGTTCCCGGTGGCGCAAGTTGCCGGGGACTTATTTAAACATTAAAAAGATACAATTATGAAAAATCTCTTTTCAGTAAAAACAGCATACTCCATACTGTACTTCTGTGCGGGGATGTTTATAATGGGCGGTATATGGCAAGGTATATCCCTGCTTACCAAAAACGAAATACCAAGCCCCGGAGATACCTGGGGAGTTTTTAAGGAAGTAATGGATCAGCCATTCCTAAACGATCCTGATTATAAAGGTATCGGCATTAAATTATTAAGCTCATTAGGCCGGGTTGCAATAGGATTTGGTTTGGGGAGTTTAGTGGCCATACCTATTGGCTTATTAATGGGCAGCAGTAAAATAGTTACTAAAATAACCAATCCCATAGTGCAAATACTACGCCCGGTATCACCCTTAGCTTGGTTCCCGTTGGGGCTGGCTATTTTCCAGGATTCGCCAAAGGCAAGTGTATTTATGATATTTATTTGCTGCCTATGGCCAACATTAATTAACGCGGCATTTGGGGCTGGCAATGTACCGCAGGATCATAAAAACGTGAGCCGTGCATTTGGCTTCTCAACCTGGAAATATTTTACCAAAGTATTATTGCCCTATAGCTTGCCACATATTATAACCGGCCTGCGCCTTTCTATTGGGGTTGCCTGGATGGTAATTGTTGCCGGCGAAATGCTGTCAGGCGGCACAGGCCTGGGCAATTTTGTTTGGGAAGAAGGCTTTAACGGTGGCAGTACCGCAAAAATATTAGTAGCCATTATCATAATTGGTTTAGTAGGTTCTTTATTGGACAAATGTTTCACCTGGTTACAGCAACGCTTTTCATACGCGGCCTAACCTCAAATTTTATCGATCATGAGTGTATCAACCATAACAAAAGACGAGAAAGTGGAAGCTGCGGCCGAAGCGCTTTTAAAACAAGCCGCCGAGGATGTAAGTATTGATGTTAATAATATAACGGTAAGCTTTAAAACGCCAACGGGTACTTATACCGCTATTAAGGATATTAATTTAACCGTTCAAAAAGGCGAAATTGTAGCATTAATTGGGCATTCGGGTTGCGGCAAATCAACCTTGATGGGTACTATAAGTGGCATGGTTAAGGCTACACAGGGCGAAGTAATTGCCAATGGCAAAAAAATAACCGCACCCGGACCGGATAGGGGTATTGTTTTTCAAAACTATTCATTGCTACCATGGCTTACGGTTTATAAAAACATATTGGTAGCAGTTGATTCGGCTTTGCCGGAATTAACTACGGCAGAGAAAATAGCGCTGGTAGAGAAAAACCTGAAAATGGTAAACCTGTGGGAGCATAAAGACAAGCTGCCCGGCCACCTATCGGGCGGTATGAAACAACGGGTAGCTATTGCACGCGCGTTTTCTATCAATCCCAAAATATTATTGCTTGATGAGCCATTTGGCGCTTTAGACGCGCTAACCAAAAGCTACATGCATATTGAGTTGCTTAAATTGTGGAATCTGGATAACCGCGAAAAAACAATTGTAATGGTAACGCATGATATTGAAGAAGCCATCTTTTTGTCAGACAGGGTAGTAGTGATGAATAATGGCCCTGCTGCAACTATTAAAGAAATTGTGGATGTGCCATTAGCCCGCCCACGGAATAAAAAGGATATAGTGCATGATCCTAAATACATGGAGATACACGACAGGCTTTTGGGCTTGTTGATAGACAAATTTTCAATTAATGACGAACATTAAATAAATATAAACCAATACGATATGAGCAACCAAGGAAAACAATTAAAACAGTTAAAAATTTTTAGCCTGCAGGGCATACAAATGAAAACTTTCCACATTACCTGGATGATGTTTTTTGTGTGTTTTTTTGGATGGTTTGGATTAGCCCCGCTAATGCCTACCATTCGTGAAGATCTGGGATTAAGCAAGGCCCAGGTAGGTAACACCATCATCGCATCGGTTGCGGCAACTATTATAGCCCGTTTATTTATAGGCCGCTTATGCGATACCTGGGGCCCGCGTAAGGCAGCGGTAAGGTTATTGCTGGTGGGCTGTATCCCGGTGTTTTTGGTAGGTCTGGCGCATGATTATACAACGTTTTTATTGTTCCGCTTAGCTATTGGCGTTATAGGTGCATCGTTTGTTATTACACAGTTCCACACTTCGCAAATGTTTGCGCCTAATATTAAAGGTACAGCAAACGCGGTAACAGGCGGCTGGGGTAATTTGGGCGGAGGTGTTACCAATATTATAATGCCATTGATATTTGCAGCCATTGTTGGTTTTGGCTATACCAAAGCCGAAGCATGGCGCTATGCCATGATAGTACCGGGCCTGATGATGTTGGGTATGGCTTATTTATACAGTAAATACACTAAAGATACGCCCAACGGGAACTTTGATGAAATTGGCCATAAGGCTAAAGCCGGCGGCAAAACAGATTGGTCGGTTTTAGCAGACTGGAGAATTTGGGCGCTTACCATAGCTTATGCCATGTGCTTTGGTATGGAGCTTACTTTTGATAACGTAGCCTCTCTACACTTTGTAGACACTTTCCATCTATCGCAAAGCTCGGCCGGGTTTTGGGCGGGTATATTTGGCATGATGAATATTTTTGCCCGTGCATTAGGGGGCATAGCTTCTGATAAAGTAGGTGTTAAATTCGGCATGAAGGGCAAAGGTTTATTACTGGCCGGTGTTTTATTATTAGAAGGCTGTGGCTTGTTATTATTTGCGCAAGCCGGTTCGTTATTCATCGCCATCATATCTATGCTAACATTCGCGCTGTTCCTTAAAATGTCTAACGGGGCAACCTATGGTATAGTGCCTTTTGTGAACACCAAAAATGTAGGCCTGGTAAGCGGCATAGTTGGGGCTGGTGGTAACCTGGGCGGGATGCTATTTGGCTTCCTGTTTAAATCAACAACCATCACCTATGTAGAGGCATTTACCTATATCGGTTATACGGTTATAGCGGTATCGGTAATTGTATTGATAACCCGCTTTGTAAGCAAATCAGAAACAGAAGAGCAAACTGACACAAGCGTAGCTGTTGCAGCTAATTAAATACCTATAGCTATGTCTGTATCTAAGCATTCGTCCACTCAAAAAACCAGCACCTGCAGTTACTGCGGGGTTGGTTGTGGTGTGCTTATTGGTCCCGATAAAAATGATACCATCACCCTTGAGGGGGATAAGGACCACCCTGTAAATAAAGGCATGCTTTGCAGTAAGGGCATGAACCTGCATTATACCGTTAATGATAAAAGCGACAGGCTGCTGTACCCGCAAATGCGTTATAATAAAAGCATGCCCATGCAGCGTGTAGGCTGGGATGAGGCTTTGGATAGGGCTGCCGCTGTTTTTAAAACATTCATCAATAAATACGGTCCCGATTCGGTGGCGTTTTATGCTTCGGGCCAATGCTTAACCGAGGAGTATTATGTAATTAATAAGCTGATAAAAGGGTTTATCGGCAGCAATAATATTGATACCAACTCGCGCCTTTGCATGAGCAGCGCGGTTGTGGGCTATAAAATGGCATTGGGCGAAGACAGCGTACCCGGGTGCTATGATGATATTGAACTGGCAGATTGTTTTTATGTTACCGGGGCCAACCCCGCCTGGTGCCATCCTATTTTATGGCGCAGGGTAGAGGCGCATAAGGCAGCCAATCCCGACACCAAAATAATTATAGTTGATCCACGGGTTACGGATAGCTGCTCCATAGCCGACCTGCACCTGCAATTAAACCCGGGTACAGATATTACCTTGAACCATGCTATTGGCCGTGTGCTGATAGAGAACGGTGATATTGACCTTGATTTTGTATCCAACCATGCCGAAGGTTTTGATGCCTACAGCAAATTGGTTTTTGAAAGAACGTTAACCGATTCGGCAGAGATCTGTGGCGTAAGCGAGGCTGATATCCGCCTGGCGGCAAAATATATCGGCGATGCCAAAGGATTTATTAGCATGTGGACGATGGGGTTGAACCAAAGCAGCATCGGTGTAAATAAAAACCTGAGTTTGATCAACCTGAATTTAATTACCGGGCATATAGGCAAACCGGGTTCGGGTCCTTTTTCATTAACAGGTCAACCCAACGCTATGGGTGGCCGCGAGGTTGGAGGATTATCGAACTTATTACCGGCACATCGCAACCTGGCCAACCCGGACCACCGTGCCGAAGTAGAAAAATTTTGGGGCGGCACCACCATTAACCCCAAACCGGGCTTAACAGCTACCGAAATGTTTGAGGCATTAAATGATGGCCGTTTAAAAGCTATATGGATACTATGCACCAACCCGGTAACCAGCTTGCCAAATTCAAGACTGGTGGAGGAAGGGTTAAAGAAAGCCAAATTTGTTGTTGTGCAGGAGATAAGCAATAAGTCGGAAACTTTGCCTTATGCGGATGTGATATTACCTGCCGCAGGATGGGCCGAAAAAGAAGGCACCATGACCAATTCCGAGCGTCGTATAAGCTATCTCAATAAAATAATTGAACCTCCCGGCGAGGCCTTACCTGATGCCGAAATTATTTGTCGCTTTGCGCAAAAAATGGGTTATAAAGGGTTTGATTTTGAAGGACCGGCAGAGATATATGCCGAGCACGCTAAATTGACCGCCAAAACCAATATCGACATTAGCGGCTTAAATTATGATATACTTAAAGAATTAAAAACGGTACAATGGCCGTATAGAAAACGTGGTCCGGTTAAAGGTACGCCGCGTTTGTTTACCGACAAGCAGTTTTATACGCCATCGCAAAAAGCTATCATCAGTCCGGTTGCGGATACGCTGACCAGCGAGTTGCCGAGCAAAGATTTTCCGTTCATACTAACCACCGGCCGCATCCGCGACCATTGGCATACCATGAGTAAAACGGGAAAGGTAAACAAGCTGAACCAGCACATAAAGGAAGCGTTTTTAGAGATAAATCCTGAGGACGCGCAAAGCCTTAACCTAAATGAGGGCGATTTGGCGGTTATCTCTTCGCGCAGGGGTGATGTAAGGGTTAAAGCTAAAATATCAGCCACTATAAAAAAGGGCGTGGTGTTTTTGCCCATGCACTGGAGCAAGATATTAAACAACGACCTGAACCGTGCTAATAACGTAACCAGCGATAGGTTGGACCCGTTATCCAAAGAGCCTGATTTTAAATTCTGCGCGGTTAGTGTGGTTAAATATAAAAAGCCTGCTCAACGTGTAGTGGTGGTAGGTGCAGGCGCCGGCGCATTCGGCTTTGTAAAAAGCTACCGCGAGTTGAATAAAGACGATGAGATCATCATCTTCAGCAAAGAAAACTACCCATTCTACAACCGTGTTATGCTGCCCGATTATATTAGCGGTGAGCAAAAATGGGAGCAGTTGGTAAAAATGACCGACGAGGAAGAGCCAGAGTACAACATCAAAATGTATCGTGGGGTTACGGTTGATAAAATTGACCGTGAAAATAAATTTGTTATCGACTCAAGGGGGATAAAAACCACTTATGATGTATTGCTGATGGCAACGGGCAGCCGTGCATCGGTGCCTAAAAATGTACCTGCTTTGCCGGGCATTTTTACCATGCGTAACCGTGCCGATGCCGATAACTTTAAAAAGCATATCTCGCCAAACGGGCATGTGGTTATAGTAGGCGGTGGTTTGCTGGGATTGGAGATGGCCGCTTCGCTACGCGAAATTGGCATCAAGATCACTATTGTACAACGGGTTTCGCGCTTTTTAAACCGCCAGTTAGATGAGTTGGGAAGCCGCCTGCTGCACGAAGAAATGGTTGACCAGGGCTGTGATATTTATTATGACGACGAAGTGCAGTTATTTTATGGCAGATCAAAACTAACAGGGGTAGGACTGAAGAGTGGTCGCAAAATTAATTGCGATGCCATGATATTGGCTATTGGTACCACGCCTAATTTAGAGATAGCCCGCGATTGCGGATTGGTATGTAAACGTGGTGTTATTGTAAACGAACGTATGCAAACCAGCGACCCGGATATTTTCGCGATTGGCGAGATAGCCGAGTTTCAGGGCACGCTATATGGTATAACCGCCGCTGCCGAGCAACAAGCCGAAGTAATGGCCCGCTACATCAGCGGCGATATTGCCAGCTACTATAAAGGCAGCCTGTTTATGAATATCATTAAAATTCATGGGTTTGATCTGTGTAGCATCGGCTTGTCTGAAAGTCCGGATGATACAAATTACGAAGAGATTGTTTTTATTGATAAAGCCAAACGTTACTATAAAAAATGTATCATTCACCAGGACAGGCTGGTGGGTACCATTTTAATTGGCGATAAAAGCGAGTTCCAGGAGTTTAGGGAACTGATAGCCAATAAAACTGAGTTAAGCGAAAAACGCTTGTCGTTATTACGCAGTGGCAAACAAGCCGAGCCTGTATTGGGTAAATTGGTATGCAGCTGTAATAATGTTGGTGCCGATAATATCCGCAAAAAGGTAGCCGAGGGTTGCACCACATTAAATGATGTGTGCAATACTACCGGGGCCGGTACAGGGTGCGGTTCATGCAAACCCGAAGTTAAACGCCTGCTGGACGAAGCATTAACCAAAGTATTATTAGAAAAGGTAAATTAGGGAAGCGATGGGAAACAAGAGCCAACATCTGATCAAGATCAACCTGCCCGGCGGTGTAATATCCGCGGGTGACTTGTACGAGATTTTGATCATTGCCGAAAAAGCCGAAGCCAAACATATCCGCTTAGGCAACCGCCAGCAAATGTATTTTACCATAGGCGCCGAGTTTCTGGAGGACCTGGAAAATGATATGCTAAGCGCCGAAATAGCCTACGAGGTGGATGCAGATAATTATCCCAATATATTAAGCTCGTACGTTACCGATACCGTTTTTAATTACGATAACTGGGTAAAGGAGGGTGTTTATAAAGATGTTTTTGATGGTTTTAACCATAAGCCTACCCTTAAAATAAATGTGGTGGATAGTAACCAAACTTTTGCGCCATTCTTTACCGGTAATTTGAATTTTATCTCTTCGGATATCAGCAATTACTGGTACTTGTATATCCGTTTCCCTAAAACTAATGTTTTGTATTGCTGGCCAACTTTGGTTTATACAGATGATATTGGCGGAATAAGTAAAGCCATTGAGGAAACCATATTTGCCAATAAGGAATTCTTTTACGATCAGCCTAAAATAAACTCGGCGTTTTTGCACAAGCTGGTTACCAGCAAGGGTAATTTTGTAATGCAGCCTATTGTACAGCCGCTAAAAGTACCCGATTTTCAGCTACCCTATTATGAAGGCTTTAACCGCTACGGTAACAAGCAATGGCTGGGTATTTACCGCAGGGAAGAATTGTATGCGATTGATTTTTTGAAAGATATTTGCGCGTTGTGTATGCAAACAAGGGTAGGGCAATTGTACACTACCCCCTGGAAATCATTATTAATAAAAGGTATTGAACATACGGATAGGGACCATTGGGGAATTATCCTGAATAAATACCGCATCAACGTGCGCCATGCTGCTAACGAATTGAACTGGCAGATAGAAGATGCCTGCGATTACTGCCTGGACCTTAAAAAGCAATTGGTTCGTGATTTTGAAGATGCCGACCTGCGCACCTACCGCTTATCATTCGCTATAAAAAAACAACCCAAAACAGGCTTATGTGGTTCAATAGTTTTGAAGAAGCAGGAAGGCGAGTTTTTTGAAATACTGCATACCCGCGATTTTAACCCTAACTCTAAAGACTACATTGTTTACCGCCAGGATATTGCTAAAAGCGACCTGAGTAAACACCTGATAGAGCTTTGTAACTGGTTTTATAGCCAAAAAAGCAATGTTACCATTGCCAGCGCAGATGAGCCGGAAGTAGTTGAGCAAAGTATTGCCACACACGAAGTTTACCAATGCAAAAATTGCCTGGGTATTTATGATGATGTTTATGGTGATGATTTCAATGGCATTGCCCCGGGTACACCGTTTGAAAGTTTGACAGAATATTGCTGCCCAACCTGTGATTCACCGAAGGAGGATTTTGTGGTGGTGAATTTGCCTAAAGCTATTCCTGCTTAACTTACTATCCGTTGGCTGAAGCCAACGGCAATGAATATTTCTTTTGGCCATCTGGATCTTTATGATTGGCACTTTTCATTGCCGTCCCTTTTAAGGGGCGAATAATAAAGAAGTAAATCAAGGGCTTTAGCCAAACCTCTTAAGGAAATAACTCCTTTAACTTGTCTTCCAAAGCTTTACCTCGAACGTTTTTAGCGATGACGAGTTTAAGGGCAATTAGCGTCAGTTAAAGATTAGCTTTTATCAGGCTTTCAATCTTTGCGTGATCAAAACTATCGTGTGAGTATAAAACCTTACCTGTGCCATCAATTAGGATTACGGTTGGATAGGCATATATTCCTAAACTTTTAGCAAATGTGGCTCCGTTATACAGCACCTTATAATTAGGTTTTTCACGCTTGTAAAAAGACTCTATTTCGGGCTTTTTGTCGTAGGCATTTATACTAATCAACTGAAATTTATCGCTGCCGTATTTGGCTTGCAATTGTTTAAGTGCCGGCAAAGATTCCCTGCACCATCCGCAGTTATTTATCCAAAAATCAAGCAGTATTAATTTACCCTTTATGCCGTTGCTTTGAAAAGTGGGGCTATCTTTTGCACTATACTCCGGTAAACTCCAATCAAAAGGCATAAATGCGCCGGGTGCAATTAAAGGGTTGTGTACTTCCTTCTTCTCTGGTTTATATTCGTTTTGATACGTACTGTAAAACCAGGAATACTCGTCAGGTTTAACCGGATCGGTGTTTATATCAGTAAAGACGGCTCTTTCGCTGTATTCCTTATCTAAACTATTACTTGCCAAAACCTGGTAAGGTAACCATGTAGCCGGATCAATAATTACCTTGTAGTAAGCGGTTATATATTTTGTAAAATGCATGTAATTTTCAGCGTAGTAAAGTGTTTTTTTGAACATGTCAAGTTGTACCAGCTTATAAGTTTTCCCTCCAATAAGGGTATCTCGCTGGTGCTTAAGAATGCTGTCGTTAGCCGATATTTCCTTTGAGGCGTACCGTAGCGTTTGTAAAGAATTAAGAAAGGGGGTATAATTTGAGAACTTTTTTTGGCTGGCTTGCTCAGTTAAGGTGTAAGTTTTGTCCGCCTTGTTCAAAGCAAAAAATTCTGTACCGTTATAAATAGATATATAATTATCTGATTCCAATCTGAATTGCGATACTGTTTGTTTGTCATCAAAGTTGAAAGCTAAATAATATTTGTAGTTGTTTTTGCTGTTATTTATCGCGCCTTCATAATTGTATGTAACATATTTTAAGGAAGCTAATTTATCTGTCATTGCCTTCCAGGCATCGGGCACTTGGGGGGTTTGGGCATTTGCGGCGGTAATGAAATAGCCGAAGAAAAATGAATATAAAATGATTTTTTTCATAATTGTGGGTTGTTTTATGCAGTGAAGGTAGGATGTCTAAGTGCTTCATGAAACTCCAATTAGACCGATCGTTGGTTTAATTAGACCAATCTGCCTTAAACCGCTTTAGTCTAAAAAACAAGCTGTTTTGTCGAAAATCCGCTGCCCTGAAAAGCGCCTGCTACAAAATATATTACCTTGCAGTATGTTTGGAAAGCGCAACAAAATAGAATGGAAATACTTTCGTATAGAATTGTGTTTTTTTATTTACTTGTCGTACGGCATTTCGTTTATAGGTGATTTGGAATATAATTATTATATGGAACACGGTACTGCCAACTTCACTAAAAACATTGAGTACTATACAACATTTGGCACTTTTCATTTAGTAGCTTATAGTATTTTTTACTGGGTTTTTTTTAAAACTGCTGTGTTTAATAAAAAGACAGTATCCGTTGTATTGGGTATGGCAGTCTTTCTCTTTTTGCAACATTTACTAACAGCATATCTCGCTAACTGGGTAATAATTTCACTGCCGATATTTTCAACAGATGTTAAAGCGAACGCTGTACGTATTTTGAAGGACGCCCATTTGTGGTTTACTATAAATTATCCACTGACACGCGACGCCGTACCTCTTATTGGATTTACTTTCCTTATCCGTTCATTACAGCTGGAGGACCAAATGAAGGTATTAAAAGAGCAGCAGCTACTGTCAGAACTTAATTATTTGAAGGCTCAATTACATCCGCATTTCTTTTTTAATACGATGAATAATATTTATTCGCTGGCGCTAAAGCAATCAAAAGATACGGCACCGGTGGTGGCCAAACTGGCTGATATGATGCGGTATATTTTATATGAGGCCGATCAACCCAAAGTTTCGTTAAAAAAAGAGATAGGCTTTTTAAGCAATTATGTAGAAGTAGAGCAGATAAGACATCAGCAAAACACCATAAAATTTGATGTGCAAGGGGTTAATGAAGCTTTATATATTGAGCCATTGTTAATGCTGCCATTTATTGAAAATGCTTTTAAGCATGGCCTGGAACAGGAAACGGAGAAAGGTTTTGTAATCATTATACTTTGCGTTATTGATAACGAACTCACCCTGGAAATAACCAATAGCAAGCCGCAACAGCAAAATTTGGTAACCGGAATTGGATTGCAAAATGTATCAAAACGATTAGAATTGTTATATCCAGATAAGCATCAGTTAGAGGTGAAGAATGAACCTGACACCTACCAAGTAACTTTAACCCTGCAATTAGCATGATACGCTGTTTAGTGATAGACGATGAACCATTAGCGCAGGAAGTGCTGATCAATTATATTGATCGGTTTACGGAATTGGAGTATGTTGGAGCTTGCAAAAATGCTTTAGATGCCTTTACTATATTACAACAGGAACAAATTGATTTGATGTTTTTAGATATAAAAATGCCGGGTGTAAACGGGCTTGATTTTCTGCGGGCATTAAAAAACCCACCGGCAGTAATTTTTACTACTGCATTTGCTAACCACGCTATTGAGGGATTTGAATTGGATGCTGTAGATTATCTTTTAAAGCCGATAACTTTTGAGCGTTTTCAAAAAAGCATCAATAAGTTTTTAAAGATCCAAACAATAGAGCAGCAGCATAACAGGAATTACAGCTATTTTAAGGTATCTGGAAAGTTGATAAAAATATTGCATGCTGATTTGTTGTATGCGCATTCTGTAAAAGACTATATACAGCTTTGTACCCGCCAGAAAAATCACCTTACCCACATGACCATGAAGTTCCTGTGCGAATTATTACCAGCTGATACCTTTATCCGGGTGCATAGATCATACTTGGTCAATAAAAACTATATAGACGCAATACACCGGTCTGCCATAAAAATTGGTGATGAAGATATTCCGGTTGGAGATAATTATAAAAGTAATTTGGATGGCCTGATTTAGTGCATAAATCATGGTTTACACTTTTTTGACTTCAAAAATTATAATTGTTTGATTTTCAGATAGTTGTGTAAAAAACAAGTCAAAATGTGTTAAGTTGTGTAAACCATGATTTTACAATACGAACGAGTACCCCACCCACCTATCATGATGTGTAAAGGACAGGTCGACTTCCAATGGAGTGCCGCCTTCCATTACCACAGGGTAACCAATCTCGCTTTTTACTATACGGAGGTCTTCAATAGCCAATAGTGCTTTTATTTTGATAAGGACAAAATTCCGCACCTCTTGTGATTGGTGTTGATGGTCCGCGTGTTCAATGGACTTAATTCCCCAATAAACATTTTCAAATTGTTCGTTGGCATCAACAACTGAGGTGATAAAATCATGAGTTATATGCGAACGGAAGTATAGATGAGTATTACCACAAGAAACCGATCCTGTTAGATAGTTGGCAGGAGTTTCTTCGTTATCCCAATCAATGCCGGTAAATGGGTTTAAATTAAAATCAGCAGGGATGTTTAACTGCTCAACAATAAATTTGATGGGAGAAAATTGTAACCCGGCATCGTGCCGTTGCAAGTATTTATAAGCCGACTCTTTAACCGACCATAGCAACCAAACAAAAATTTCGAAAGGTAAGGGTAGTGATAGGTGCTGATAAATAGCCAGCTCGCTATCGGTAATAAATTTGGAGTAAAATCGGGCGTCGCGGGTACGTTGGATATCAATAGCGTTTAAGGCTACAATATCGTTACCCGCGCTTTTCACGCGGCCGAGTTTAATTTTTCGGCAATTACATCAATACAGTTGCCCACGTTATACATCTTCTCCGCGGCATCAAAATCTATCTCAATATTATATTGCGATTCGGCATCAATAATAATGTCAACCAGGTTAGCCGAGTTTATTTTCAGATCCTTTATTAAGTCCGTATCTTCATTTATACGCTCTAAAATCGCTTTATCTTCCGTGTATGGGGCAAGTACCTTTTTCAGCTCATTTAATATAGCTATTCTATCCATTGTTATGCGTTGTATTTTGAAATTATTAAACAGCTGTTAACATCGCCAAAGCCAAAGTTAGCTTTTGCAATGGTATTAATCTCTCTGTCTACCTTTTTTGTTGGCAAATTGTTTGCACCAATCATATCCACGATCTCCGGTATCGGATCTTCCAGGTTTAAATTAGCGTGCGCAAAGTTATATTTTAGTTGCAATACTGCAGCAACCATTTCAATGGAGCCTGCCGCGCTTAGCGAATGGCCCACCATTGACTTTAATGAATTAACCAGCGGGAAGTCGTCGCCTTTCCGGCCCAAAGCCGTTACCCAGTTTTGAATTTCCAGCCTGTCAGCAATGGTAGCGGTTAAATGTCCGCTTACCAGGTCAATAGCATCCGGTGTGATCCCTGCATCAGCAATAGCATCCTGTATACATCTAACCACGCCTTCTTCTCCGGGTGCCGTCATGCTGCCGCCATTACGTTGTCCGCCCGAGTTGGTCGATCCGCCCAGCACCTCGCCATATATTTTAGCTCCACGGGCTAAAGCATAATCCAGGTCCTCTAAAATTAAAGCACCCGCGCCCGATCCCGGTACAAAGCCACCAGCGCTGGCGCTCATTGGACGCGAAGCGCGCTCGGGCTCATCATTATATTTACGTGATAACACCCGCATAGAGTCGAACCCGCCAAAAACATAACGGTCAACAAACTCGCAGCTGCCAACTACCATGCGTTTGGCCATGCCGTATTTAATGTATTCATAACCCATTAAAATGGATTGTGTACCTGTGGCACAAGCGGCCGAGTTATTAATGATCTTATTACCCAACCCTAAACGGCCGGATATGTATGCTGTAATACCGCTGTTCATGATCTGTTCCACCACGCGCGAGCCCAGTTTTTTCGACTCTTTAGCATCCACACGGGTAATGGCCATTTTTATTACATCAGTATCGGCAACACTGCTGCCAAAAACACAGCCGGTATCCCAAAGGGTATCTTCGCCTGCTATTTCGTTACCGGCATCAACCCAGGCATCTAAAGCAGCGCGTATACCAAAGGCAATTCCTTTACCTTTTAAACCATATAATGATGTTTCGGTAATGTAACCGCTTAGCTGGGCTATCTCAAACTCAGGGAAACCGCCTACCTGGCAATTAAATTTTAGTTCCTCAAATTCAGGGACAAACCTTATACCCGATACGCCGTTTTGTATAGCATTTAAAAAATCGGGCACACCAATGCCGTTAGGGGCAACTACGCCTATTCCTGTAATTACAACACGGTTACCCATTTGTTCCCTTCTCCATTAAAACGGCGTTTTTGATAACACCTGCAAATGTGCCTTTGGCTATTAATTCGCCTTCCGTATTGTGCATTTGTACCAAACATTTCAATTTTCCAAAACGAAAATATTGTTTTTTTGAACTTACTATAACTTTTTCTTCGGGTAATACCATCTTATAAAACTCAACATTGGTTGAGGTTAATAAGGGGAATGATCCCTCATCCATAACGGCACCCTCATGTCTATTGTTTAACATTAAATGTATACCCAAAACTACCAAACCAATCTGTGCCATTATTTCGGTAATTATTACCCCCGGTGTAACCGGGTTACCCGGAAAATGGTCCTCGTAAAAAAAGGATTCCTTTTTAAGGGTATAATCGCCAACTACGCCATCTCCATTTAGTTCGATGATGTTATCAACAAACAGGAAAGACGATTTATAGGGTAAATAGTTTAATATGTCGTTCATCAGATTACTAATCACTATTCTCTAATCACCAATCACTAACCTACCTACAATGCTCCCCGCCATCTACATGTATCACCGTGCCGTTTATCCACGCGGCTTCCGGTGTGCATAACAAGTATATCACGTTAGCTACATCCTTTGGTTCGGTCATACGGCCCAGTGGATTTCTGTCGGCGGTAACTGCTAACAATTTTTCACTGCCGGGTATCCGCTTTAATGATGGTGTAGCCGTTATACCTGCCTGTATTAAATTAGTTTTCAAGCCATATTTAGCCAGTTCAACCGCCATGTAAGTAACCAAACTCTCCAAAGATGCCTTGGCAATAGATACTGCCGCATAGCCATCCCAATACTTGTGCGATCCTTCGCTGGTTAGCCCTATTATACGGGCGTCTTTGCCAAAAACACCTGCTGCCAACAATTCCCTTGTCCAATCCAGTAAACTGGTAGCCATGGCATAGGTAGTTAGCTGAATATCCGCAACACTTAAAGTATCATTATTGTTTTCGGTTGGAGCTAAAGGCTTCAGGTTTCCCCGGGCTATGGAGTGTAATAGTAGCTTTACGCTATTGCTTTTCCCTTTGGCAAAGTGCTCGATAAATGAGGCTCGCGCCGTGGCATCCAGCGCGTTAATATTATAAGGTTCAATAATTACATTATTGGTTTTAGCCAATTGCGAAAGCTGTTCTTTAAGCGATCTTTCGGCTGTTGCAGTTTCCCGGTAAAGTACCGCTATATTCATCCCGTGGGCCGCCAGTTTTTCGGCTGTTGCCAGGCCAAACCCGCTTGACCCGCCTAAAATAATGGCCCATTGGCCAGAGAACATTTGTTTGTTATTTTGCACTCGATATTATTTATCAGGTAATATATAAAAAAACATATTGTTTATATAAAACTATAGCGGCAAAAGTAAACGAAATGTTGGGGATTTACTCATTCATACATCGTAATGGATTTTAAACCTATCACTATGGAATAAACCACTGCTATACTTTCCTGTCCAACAGTTAGCGGGCAAAATTAGGCTGCTCGCTATAAATATTTATATTTGTGTACATACCATTTGAAGCTACTATGAGAATAAAAATATTTTTCGCCCTTGTGCTTTTCTTGTCTGGGATGGTTGCTTTTGGTAAAATGGCTGCCAGGTTTGACAAGGCACGGTTTTATGAGGTTGTCAAAAGTGGTGACAAGGAAGGTATTGATGAACAATTGGCATTATTAGCTTCGTCAGATATCTTAGAGAAAACGGCTTATGAGGGTTTTTTATTGATGCGAAAAGCAGGCATTACCGCCCGTCCCGCAGAAAAGTTAAAGCTTTTTAAAGCAGGGCGCATTAAACTGGAAACCGCTTTGTTACATGATAACACCAATGCCGAGTATCATTTTTTAAGATTGATCATTGAGGAAAAGGCACCTAAAATTGTAAAGTATAATAAAGATCTGGAAGCCGACAGGCAAATAGTTGCCAAAGAATATAAAAACCTGCCTGCAGTGGTACAGAACGCCATTGCTGACTATGCAAAAAGTTCAAAAATTTTAAAATCGCAGGATTTTTAACACCCCGATGAATAAGAAAGTATTAGCCATTTACTATTCCCAGTCGGGCCAGTTGGGCGAGATCATTGACAATTTTACCGCGCCACTGGAGGCCGCCGGAGCAACGGTAGAAAAAGTGCGCGTGCGGTTGGTAAATGAACCCAACTTTCCATGGACAGCAGATACTTTTTTTAGTGTGATGCCCGATTGCCAGTTGGATGTGCCTGCCGAACTACAGCCCTTTGAACTAAAGGAAAAAAAATACGACCTGGTGGTACTGGGTTACCAGGCCTGGTTCCTGTCGCCGAGTATACCTTTTAACTCTTTAATGCAAAACGAGGAACTAAAAACTGTATTAAAGGACACGCCTGTAATTACCGCAACCGGCGCCCGCAATATGTGGCTAAACGCCTTTGTACGCGTTAAAAAACTGATACAAAATGCAGGGGCAAATCACGTAGGAAATATTGCTTTGGTAGATAAACACCCTAACCCGGTTAGCTTTGTTACCATATTTCATTGGATGCTGCACGGAAAAAAAGACAGATATCTAAACATTTTCCCCCCTCCGGGTGTTGCTGATTCGGATGTTAAGAATACCAAAGTATTTGGCGAAACCGTAGTACCGCATTTGCAAAGTAATAACTGGCAAGGTTTGCAGGATAAACTGGATAGCCAGAAAGCGGTCGTGCTAAATTATAACCTGATGGTGATTGAAGGCGTAGCGAGTAAGATATTCAGGGTTTGGGCCAATATTATATCTAAAAAGAAAAATAAATTACCCTGGATAAGGGCATTTAAATATTATTTATTAATTGCTTTTTTTGTAGGCGCCCCTATTGTGGTTACAATTGATGCGATATTGTTCAGGTTTACTTCGCCAAAACGAATTAAGGCGCGTAAACAACATTTTTTAAATTTAAACTAAGTATGCCTGTTTATATTAACAAGACATCGAAATTTTTACCTAATGAGCCGGTTCCTAATGATGATATGGAACTTTACCTGGGCTATATAAACGATAAGCCATCCAAATCAAAAAATATTGTACTGCGTAATAATGCCATAAAGCAACGCTATTATGCTTTAACCAAAGGTGGCAAGCCTACGCATACTAATGCGCAAATGACTGCCGAAGCAGTACGCAATTTATTTAAGGACGATCCGGAGCAAATAAAAACAATTGACCTGTTATCATGCGGAACTTCATCGCCCGACCAAATGATGCCATCGCATGGGGTAATGACCCACGGCTGGCTGACCGAGGCAGAAGCTATTGAAGTAGTATCACCATCGGGCGTATGCTGTGCAGGAATGCATGCTTTAAAATATGCCTACATGGCCATTAAAACCGGAGATGCTAAACTGGCAGTAGCTACCGGCTCTGAAAGGTTTTCGGGTTTACTGGTATCAGATGTTTTTGAAGAAGAAGCTCAAAAACTAAAAGAGCTTACAGAAAACCCCTACATAGCTTTTCACAAAGATTTTTTAAGGTGGATGTTGAGCGACGGAGCTTCGGCTTTTTTACTTTCTGACCAACCCAATACCGATGGTATAAGTTTGCGGTTGGAATGGATAGAAGGCGTATCCTACGCCAACGAGATGGAAGCCTGCATGTATATGGGAGCCGATAAACAAAAAGACGGTACCTTAAAAGGATTTATGGATTATACACCTGAAGAGGTGATGACCAGATCCATATTTAGCGTTAAGCAGGATATTGGTTTATTAAGCGATAACATCGTCCCGCTTGGCGGAAAAAAAATAAAAGAAATATTTGACCGCAAAGGGCTTACAGCAAAAGATATTGACCACTTTTTACCGCATATATCCAGCGACTTCTTCCGCAGTAAAATTTACGAGCTGGTTGAGATATACGGTGGTGGCATACCTTACGATAAATGGTTTATTAACCTGTATACTGTAGGTAACGTAGGCGCGGCATCTGTTTATTTAATGATAGATGAACTGTTCCATAGCGGCCGCTTGAAAAAAGGCGAGAAAATATTATTGCTGGTTCCTGAAAGCTCGCGCTTCTCGTACATGTACGCGTTGCTGACGGTTTGTTAATCCATCCCCGTAAAAATGAAAAAGGAAGATGTTCCGCAGGATGTAAGCGCCTTGGGTAAAATTACCAAAGAGGTTTGCTATGCTACGGATAGTGAGGGAAAATACGTTACCGAATTGAGTAAAGGCTGGGATGTTAAAATTACCGCGTTGGATAAAGCATGGGAAGATATTGATCAGCGCATTGAAGCAGCCCGTCAAAAAGTGTTAAAAGGAGAAGCTAGTCCGCTATTGTTTTTTATTGAACAGGGGATAATGGATATTAGCCTTTTGGCAGATTATACCGGGTTTTGGCGATGGCAAATTAAACGCCATTTAAAGCCGAGTGTATTCAATAAACTATCTGATAAAAAGCTGCAGCGTTACGCCGAGGTGTTTAACGTAAGTGTGGATGATCTGAAAAACATGAAGGTGAATGGAGCTTAATACATATAAATCCCTTCTTTGCGTCGGGGTGACTCACCCCGACATCGCTAAGACGCTCGTCGACCCTCTCTTCGCTGCGCGGAAAGAGGGTGTTTCAATGGTAGATAACTTTAGCGTATTTAAATCCCCTCTTTACGCCAAAGGCGAAGAGAGGGTGGTCGAGCGAAGCAAAGACCGGGTGAGTAAAATATGCGAGCGATTAGGAGGCGTCGTATTTATTTAATGGAGCTTAATTTTAACCATATACAAGCCGCGCACTGCGAAAATGGTGTTACTACCAGCTTGTTAAAAAATATTGGTGTTCATCAAATTACCGAGCCACTGGCCTTTGGTATTGGGGCTGGTTTATTCTTTGTTTATATCCCTATCATTAAAATAAATAACGGGCCTGTAATTGCGTTCCGCACGCTGCCGGGGAATATATTTAACCGTACCTGCAAAGCATTGGGTATACCGGTGGTGCGCAAAAAGTTTAGCTCGCGCGAAAAGGCGGAAGCTTTTTTACAGGAGCAGTTGAAAGAGGGCCGCCCGGTGGGCTGCCAGGTTGGGGTTTATTATTTAACCTATTTCCCAAAAGAATATCGCTTTCATTTTAACGCGCATAACCTTATCGTATACGGCAAAGAGGAAGATAACTACCTGATAAGCGACCCGGTGATGGAAACACCAACTACGCTAACCAGTTACGAATTGGAGCGCGTACGTTTTGCCAAAGGGGCATTAGCTCCAAAAGGGCAATTATATTACCCGTTAGAGGGCCGCCCGGTAACTGACGAGCAAATTAAACGAGGCATAAAAGACGGCATTGAAAAAAATGTACGAAGCATGTTAACCTTTGCAGGGCCAATTACTGGAGTAAGCGGTATCAGGTTTACGGCCGGCAGAATAAAAAAATGGCGTGATAAACTGGGCTTAAAAGAAGCCGGTTTATACCTCGCCCAACTGGTACGTATGCAGGAAGAAATTGGCACAGGTGGCGGTGGCTTCCGTTATATTTATGGCGCGTTTTTGCAGGAGGCGCATACTTATTGTCAAATGGACGAGTTATTAGAGGTGTCAAACTTGTTTACACAGTCGGGCGACTTATGGCGAACATCCGCAGTACAAGCCGCAGGTATTTATAAGGGCCGTTTAGGCAGCCAGGAAGATTTTAACCAAATGGGCGATTATTTGCTGGAAATTGCCGAAATTGAGAAAAACGCGTTCACTCAGTTAAAAAACTTAAAATGGCGGTAATAGATACCTTTGCTGTTGACATACAAAATTTGGGTTTCCGTTATCCCGGTAACGCGGAGGTGTCTTTTACTAAGCTTAATCTTCAAGTAAAAAAGGGCGAACGCTTTGGGCTGTTTGGTCCCAACGGCGCGGGTAAAACCACGCTAATGAATTTAATGACCGGGGTATTGCAGGCTGACGAAGGCAGTATAACTTTGTTGAGTCATCAGGTCGGTCATCAAAAAAAGGAAGTGAATAAGCTTTTCGGATTTGTACCGCAGGATTTTTCATTTTACCAGGAACTATCTCCTGCGGAGAACCTGGAATTTTTTGGTGCCTGGGCCGGAATGGATCAGCAACAAATACAGCAACGTACAGATGAATTGTTGACCATTTTAGGTTTGGCAGATGTGCGGGATAAAGCGGTAGAAAAATTTTCGGGTGGGATGAAACGCCGGGTTAATTTAGCTATTGGCGTAATACATAATCCACAGGTTTTATTTTTAGACGAGCCTACTGTTGGGGTAGATGTACAAACCCGACATGCTATAATGAATTACCTGCGCATGCTGAACGATAACGGCACTACACTAATATATACTTCGCACCAGTTAAGTGAGGCGGAGGACCTGTGCGAGCACATAGCTATGATAGATGACGGGCAGATCATCACCCAGGGGAATATTGATGACGTATTAAAGGAGCATAGCCAGGAATCGTTAGAGCAACTATTTATCAACCTAACAGGCAAAGCCTACCGCGACTAATGTTTAAACTTTGGGCCACCATAAAAAAGGATGTTAGGATATTGCTACGTGATAAGGTAGGAATATCATTAATGTTTGTGATGCCTATTATTTTGGTGGTAGTAGTAACGAGCATACAAAACAGCACTTTTCAGTTAGTAAATAAAAACAGGCTGCCCATATTAATAGCTAACCAGGATACCGGCCAATCAAGCAAACAACTGCTAACTGCTATTGGCGAAATAGGTATGTTTAAAGTAACGGAGCTACCTAAAAATAGCAACCCAAAAGCAATTGCAGATGCCATGCATAGGCAGGATGCTATGCTGGGTATTACTATCCCGGCTAATTTTTCGGCAAAAGTAAAGGAGAAGGCAGACAATGTATCGGGTAGGGCATTAACCAGTTTTGGATTAGAGGGAGATACGACTAAAAAGACCGTAGGCAATGTTGAGCCATTGACATTATATTATAACCCAATTTTACAGGAATCATTACGCTTATCAGTTAAAGGAGCGTTGCAAAGTGCCTTACAAATGGTGGAGAGCCGCGAAACTTTACGTACCCTATACTTCGCGCTGAATGAAACAGAATTACCGGCGGATATGGAAAAAGATATGCTGGATAACCGCACGGTTATTAATGAAGAACCGGTATCAAAAGATGGCACACTCCAAACACCAAATGCTACCCAACACAATGTACCTGCATGGACCATATTTGCCATGTTCTTCGTCATTATGTCGTTAGGTGGTAGCGTGGTAAGGGAAAAAGTGAGCGGCAGTTTTATCCGTTTAAAAACATTACCCACTAATTACGCCGTGGGTTTATTATCCAAACAGCTAACGTATTTGGGCGTAACCATGCTACAGGCACTGGTAATATTTGGTATAGGTATTTGGCTGTTCCCTTTTTTGGGGTTACCCGCGTTAAATTTACCTGCTGATCTATCGGCATTGATAATAACCACCATAATTTGTGGCTGGTGCGCGGTAAGTTATGCTATTTGTGTAGGCGTATTTTCGCAAACGCAGGAGCAGGCCAATGGCTTTGGTGCGGTATCTATAGTGATACTGGCAGCTGTGGGTGGTTTAATGGTGCCGAGTTTTGCCATGCAGGGAACATTCAGATCAGCAGCAAACCTGTCGCCAATGCATTGGTGTTTGGAGGCTTATTACTCGTTGTTTTTACAGGGCGGAAAATTAGCCGATGTTATGAACAACTTGATACCTTTGTTTGCTATTACTTTAGTGATACAATTTATTACCTGGTTAGGACTAAAAAGAAAGAATTTAATATAAAATGGAAACAGCCGAATTAAAAGAGCAACTGAAAAAGCAGATCATACAGTTTTTAAACCTTACTGATTTAACCCCTGCTGATATAAAAGATGATGAGCCATTATTTGGCGATGGCTTAGGGCTGGATTCTATTGACTCATTAGAATTGATCGTATTGCTAAAAAAGGAATACGGCATTAGCATTAACGACCCTAAAGAGGGCCGCAAAGCCTTAACAGACGTAAATACAATGGCTGCTTATATTGAAGCAAATAGGAAGTAATTATTTCTTAGCAAGCGTATACTTACCCCAAAAATCGGTTGGGAACATCATGTCCTGCAAATTGATCGCATCAGCAGGCCTGGTGCTGCCTGGGCCGGCAGAAAAACCGCCGCTTCCACCAATATTACCGGCTACGGAAACAACCCGGGCATCCCTTGTATATTCATTTGGCGTTGGTTGAGGTATTCCACTACCGCCGCCTCCAAGCGGAGTTGGTATTGGATTAAGGCTATTGCCTCCGATGCCATTGAGTTTAACATTATAGGCAAATGCAGTTCCATCCGTAAGGTGCAAATATTTTAATGGCACAGCCAGCTCATAAGTTAAATTGCCTTTATCATCATAATTGATAAGCCCTTTAAAGCCATACTCATTATAAATAGAAATTACACTATCCTTTACTTCCTTTATACCCTTTAATTTGATCTCTTTAGCGGCTTCTATGGCTGTTCGGTGTACTTCAGCAACCAGCGCGGGGTCAAGCTCTTCTTGTGGTCGGCCGTTATACCCCTCTTGCCTAACCGTTGGTGCTACCAAACTACTTAAGCTGGCGATGTTTGAAGTTGGGAAAGTAATTACTACTGCGTTGTCTTCATTTTTTTTACCGGTAGCGTTAATAGTTAAATTAAGCCCGCCTGCCACCAATTTATTGGCCGAAAAGCTTTTTGCAGACTTAATAACCAGGTATAGGTACTTGTCATCGTTCGACAAAGTATAATAAAGCTGCGTGGTTTTATTCATTGACTGGAAAGTATCGTTCCATTCAGTTAGTTTACCATCAATTTTAATGTTTTCAGGTGCCCAAACAGCGGCTTCCTGTACATTGGTTAATTTTTGTGCATAAGCAGATATGCTTAAACCTGCAAGCATTAAAACAAAAGCAGTTTTCATAGTGGTTGATTTTAGGGGCATCATTGTAATAGGTTTAACTAACTAAAATTATAAAATTTTTGTAATTAAGTAGATAGCTGTTAGACAAGTTTTTTCGCTGTGGTTTAAAATAGTAGTCTTTGTAGCCGTTTTTTTACAATGATAGCAGGCTATACATCCCCTGAAACTTAAAATAAATCACATCCTCGGCCACTAAATCGCCGTGTACTTTTACCAATTCATCTTCTATGGTATAGGCTAATTTCAGTTGTAAATGGGTTGTTAGTTGGGGGGCAATTAATTCCAGGAATTTTAAATTATTGGCAATTTTTAATTGTAGAGTTGCGTTTAATCTTTTCTCTAAAACATCCTTTACCAATTGCACCATGCAGGCCCCGGGCACTACGGGTTGCTCAGGGAAGTGTCCATTAAATATCTCATGGTTAACGTTTACTTCTAAAGCAGCACTAATTAACCCTTCGGTACTGTTGATAGATAGGATTTTAAAAATAGGATCGGTTAGCATGCGGATAACAACATTAAAGAATGATAATTGCCCTGGTAATGATTGTAAATTAATACTTTTTTAGGTGCGATGGTTACATCAGCCACTATGGCCGGAACTGTACCCGTTTTAATGATATTAGCTGCCAGCCATAACGCGAATGATGAAGAGGTTGGATATTCACCACACAAGTGTTTGTAGTTAACTAATGTACTATTTGTAAAAAGCGACTGCCCTAAATCATTATATATCTTATCATTTTTAATATCGCCGTTGCGCCCGGTAATCACCAGGTCGATATCGCCAATATTTAAATCATGCCCCTTTAAAAAGGTGGTTATATTTTGCTCAATATCATTGGGTTTATAAAGCGTTTTTAGCCCTATCAGTTCCGCTAAATTATCTGCGGAGGGTTTGTCGTTTAGCAAGAAAAATGAAGCGCCTTCGCCGCCGATGGTGCCTTTGGATTCTTCTTTATATAGATCCAGATTGGATATGGGCCGGCGTTTATATAAACCTAAGCGGGTTAAAACGATAAAGCTTACATCGATCATTTCCTCCGTGCCGCCGACTAAAATATCATTTGCTTCGCCTTCTTTTAAAAGCATTAAGGCATCAATCAAAGCATGCTCAAACGACAGGCCTTTATGTACAAACGTATTGTTATAGCTATGGCATTGCAGCATGAGTGCGATCTGCGCGGCTACGGTATTATGGGTAGACTGTATAAACGATGTTGGCGGTAGCATCTCCTCGTTTAATTCCACAATGCGGGTTAAAAAAGCCACGGTATCTTCCATGCACCCAAAAGCGGTTCCGGTAATTATAGCGCCCGGCATTTCCACATTAGCGCGATTCAAACAATCTTTAGCTGCTGATACGCCCATCTTGATCACATGGCTCATGCGGCGTATTAACTTTGGGTCGATATATTGTTTATAATCCGGCTCAATAGCTTTTAAGCGTGTGCCGGTAGATTCGACAACTTCGGTCAAGAAACCATTGTCCCCAAAAGTATTTTGCGGCGATATACTGGATGCAGCGCGTATATAGGTCCTCATGTTATATCTCCGAAAATATTAAAGATGTGCAATTACCACCAAACCCAAAAGAGTTGGACATGACGTGCTTAATATTTTGCCCGGTTAAAAATTTGGTTTCGGGTGTAAAAGGCACTTCGCTCATTGGTGTTTCAAACCGCAGGTTAGGGTAAATGATCCTTTTACTTATAGCTAATACAGAAAATACCGCCTCAATTGCCCCGCTTGCTCCTAAAGTATGCCCGGTAAATGATTTAGTAGAACTCATTGGCGGGAAATTTTTTTCGAACAAACGTTTAATAGCTGTGCCTTCGGCGCTGTCATTATTGGGTGTGCCGGTACCATGCAGGTTGATATAACTAATGTCGGTTGTGCTTAATCCGGCTTTGGCCAACGCACCTTGCATAGCCATATATGATCCTGTGCCATCAGGCGATGAGGCTGTTTGATGGTAGGCATCATTACTGTTATTATATCCGCTTAATTTGCAATATAAAGGCTTATGAAGCACTTTTTCAACCTCGGCCGATACCAGCACCACATAGCCCGCACCCTCGCCCAAATTCAATCCTTTACGGTTCTCGTCAAACGGTTTGCAATACTCCTGGTCGACGATCATCAGGGTATTAAATCCATTTAGAGTAAATTTGGTTAGGGCATCTGTTCCGCCCACTACAACTACATCCAGCAACCCATTTTTAATTAACCGTGCCCCATAAAATATAGCGTTAGCCGATGATGAACAAGCCGTACTAATAGTGGTCATGTAATCAGTAATGCCCAGTTTGTCTGCAACTACTTCAGTAACACTTCCGCATTCGTGATCGAACACGTTTTTTAGCTTGCCCTTGCTGTTGTCCTTTAAAAACTCAACGAAGAAATCCTCGCTTTTATCCATACCGCCTACCGAGTTTGCAGAAACAAAACCGGTGCGTAATTCTGATAGATTGGGAATATCAGCATCCTTTAACGCTTCTCTCGCCGCCGCTAAACTTAACATGGCAGTGCGGCTTACATCAACAGAAAGCCCTGTCATCCCTGCCAGTTCTTCGTTAGTGAGTTTCACTTCGGCAACAGGCAATACGTTTTGGTGAATAGTTTGCATGTGGGTGATCTCGCCCATACCTGCCTGCTCTTTTTCAAATGAGGCCAGGCATTCGGCCACATTGTTGCCAATAGCTGTAATAGCGCCAATTCCCGCTATAAATACATCGGGGGCAGTAGGTTTTGTATGTTTTATCTCGCTTTTAAAAAGCTCATTCATATTGTCCGCATTAAAAAGGGTAGCGTTTGTGCCGGGTTGTTTTTCAACTAAAAACAGGGCCGCTTTATAGTCCTCGTCAAGTACATCAACCCATCCGCAAATACATGCTTGCAGGGTATTATCGTTTAATAAATTGTTAACGTAATTAGCCGTAAAATTAACATCAAATTTATCAGCTACAAAAAACGCGTCCTCGCCTTTAAAATTGTTACGGATACAAATCTCGCCCGTCATGATGTTGGGCAGTGTGTATACAAACAGCGCCGGACTGGCAATGTCCTCCACACTTTTTAAATACTTCTGGTCGCTGTCTAAACTGGCATTAGAATTGGCTAATATTAGCCCTACATCTTCGGGTTGATATTTTTCTTTTTGAAAAATATCCTTTAATAAGATTTCAGAGGTTAACCAACCCAGTTTGCTCAGATTATCCATCTTATAAAACCGCGAATAGTTGAGCTGAAAATGCTGGTATACCGATAATAGAAAAGTCGACAGATCTGTCGACTTATTTTCAAAGACAACCGCCCCGTTTTTATACACGGTGTTATTGCTGATGACGCAGCTGGATGTTATATAGTTGTTGGTGCTCAATTTTTATTAAAAAACCATTTGTCATTTCGAACATAGTGAGAAATCTATACATATTCAGATATCAAACTATCTATGTATGGATTTCTCCTCGTTCCTCGTCGAAATGACAGGAGGAATAATTTATTATTTTCTAAACAAAACCGCCGCGTTACAACCCCCAAAACCTGAAGCGGTTTTCAGGAAGGTTTTATAATTCCCCGGCAGTAAACGTGTACAAATATTTATGGGTGTACTTACCCCCATATTGGCAAAACCGATGGTGGGCAAAACTACATTTTCTTTTAATGATTGGATAGACACTATCGACTCAATCAATCCGGCCGCACCTAAAGTATGGCCATAAAAACCTTTTAAACTGTTGGCCGGAATATTTTGCAATCCCGCCAGGTTAATGGCTTTGGCTTCCATCTCATCATTATAACTGGTTGCGGTGCCGTGGGCTGATATAAAATCTACATCTTTAGTACCAAGCCCGGCTTGTTTTAAAGTTTTGTTGATGGCGAACGCCAATTCTTCCCCGGTACGTGATGGTGCAGAAATATGGTTGGCATCATTGCTGACCGCGCCGCTTAGCACTTGAACTTTATCTGGATACTTGGTATTGGATGATAAAATAACTGTTGCCGCACCTTCACCTAAAGTGATGCCCGTTCTATCCGCATCAAAAGGTTTGCAGGGCTCGGCACTTATAGCCTGGAACGATTGAAAACCTGATAACACAAATTTGGTTATCACATCGGCCCCGGCAACAACCACATTTTCATATTGTCCGGATTGTATTAACCGCATCCCGGTCAATACAGCCATAATGCCCGAGATACAGGCATTAGATACCGTGATTGGCTCATTTACAAACCCAAAATGGTTAGCCACTAACTTAGCCGATGTTGGTAAAGCAATACGTTTTTGCAACGCTTCATTATTCTCTTCGGTCTCCAGCAGGCTTATGTTGCCCTTGGTGGTAGATACAATTAACCCGGTTTTTTTATCCGTTGGATCAATATGGCAATTAGCTAAAGCATCGGTAATAGAAGCTATCAGCAATTGCTCATACTTGGTTTGTTGGTTATTGGTAATAAATTGGCTCGGGCTAAATAAAGCGGCGTAAAATGGCTCGTCAGTTATGGCTTTATCCGTATGTTGTTTAATGCCCGAAACTCCTTTTTTTAGCTGCGCAAAATTATCCGCTGTAGTAAAGCCGATGGGAGAGATGATATTATCAGCGGCAATAAAAACGTTACTCATTAATTTTATTAATAAATATTTTCATTTCGCACTGTGCTATAAACGTATCCTTGCGCCACACTTTGCCGGTAACTACAGCAATGTTTAACAGGCGGGTTTCTACTTTAACTTCTGTAATTAATTCATCGCCAATTACTGGCAGCTCAAAAATTTCTAAATTTTTTACCGCGCCAATGTAGCCAATATCAATAGGGCGGTTTTCAATGCGGGCCATATTACCTGCGCCAGCAGCGGAGGTTTGCGCCATGTTTTCCATTAACCCGGCTTCGGTAAAAACGCCGTTAATTACAAAAACATTGCCTTCAGTAACGGTAAAGCTTGTTTTAGTATGGTCATCGTCAGAAAACAATAACTCATCAACCATAACAAATGGTGGTTTTTGTGGAATTAAGGATAAAATATCTTCTGTGAACATATAATCTTCAAATAATTCAGCGGGGCTATCAACTCACCCGGTCGGCGCTTCGCTTGACCACCCTCTCTTCGCCTTCGGCGGAAAGAGGGGTTTTATTTTTCTATTTTTACAACCCTATTTACCGCATGCGGAAGAGAGGGTCGACGAGTGAAACGATGTCGGGGTGAGTCAACTATGAATACAACCCGCCGTTTATGGACAACACCTCGGCAGTAATATAGCCCGCTTCTTTTGAGGCTAAAAAGCCTACCGCGTGTGCCACCTCCTCGGATAAACCAAAACGGTTTACAGGTATTTGTTTTTTTAATTCCTTTTCGTCCAAACCCTCGGTCATATCAGATTTTATAAAACCCGGAGCTACCGCGTTAACAGTTATGCCACTGCGGCCAACTTCTTGCGCTAATGCTTTTGTCGCGCCGATAACTCCGGCTTTTGCCGCCGAGTAATTGGTTTGCCCGGCATGCCCTTTTAAGCCTGATAATGAAACAATATTCACTATACGGCCATAACGGTTCATCATCATACCCTCTAAAACCAAACGGGTAACATAAAAGAAACTGTCTAAACTCGTTTTTATTACGCTTTCCCATTGCTCATCTTTCAGCCAGGCCATTAAGCTATCCTCGCGGATGCCGGCATTGTTAACCAGCACTTCAATAACTTTATCTTCGTTTGCAGATATCCAATCGCCTAGGACTTTATTGATGTCTTTTTTATCGGCCACATCAAATTGCAGTAACTCACCATTGCCACCTATTTGTTGTAGGGTGTTGTTGGCTTCTTCGGTATTGCTTTTATAATTAATGAGCACATAATACCCCATAGCCGAAAGCTTAGCGCAAATTGCTCTGCCTATCCCTCTTGATCCGCCGGTTACCAATGCGCATTTCATCTTGTGTTTTTTATAGCTTAATTGCCAAATATAGGATTTAGGTATTAGAGATTGAAGATTAGTGTAATATGGAACCAACCAATCTTTAATCATAACTAATCTTTAAACTCTTCTATCAATAAACTTAATAGCTTTCCTACTGGCTTCGGGGAATTGAATCTTTTTAATTTCTTCGGCAGATATATATTTAACATGCGGACTAACCCTTAGTCTGGCCTGTAAATAGGCGCGTATTTTATTGTCGCAAGCCTTGCTATCGTCGGCAGGCAGCAGGTGTAATAATACCTCGTCCATGCCAATTTCATTGCTATATACCTCCACCACAAAATCCAACACCTCATCCATTTCATTCAGCAGATCAAATAAGGCAGGCGGGTAAAGCGTGGTCCCTTTAAACTTGATCATTTGCTTTTTACGACCAATGATAGGTGATAGGCGCAAACTTGTTCTTCCGCAGGCACAGGGCGCGTCATCAAACTGGCAAATATCCCCGGTTTTATAGCGCAGTAACGGCATGCCTTCTACGCCTAAAGTAGTGATGGTAACTTCGCCCGGTTCATGTGGTGCTACGGGTTGGTTGTTTTCATCTAATAATTCAACTATAACCAACTCCGGCTGCAAGTGCCCGCCCCTGCCTACAGCGCACTCTGTAAAAGCGGTTTGCATTTCAGTAGATGCGTAAGTAGAGTACAATTGTATATCCCAATTCTCGGTAATCTTACGTCCTAATATATTTAATGAAAAATCAGTATTTCTAATATTTTCACCAATGCACACTGCTTTTTTTACAGAGGTTTTATTTAGGTCGATGCCCGCATCATTGGCGGCCTGTATCAGCTTTAAAATAAACGATGGTACGGCAACTATAGCTGTTGGCTTTAAACGCAAAATAGTTTCTAACTGCATAGCCGGCACACCCGGGCCCAACCTGATGATGCCTGCACCCAATTTACGCAAACCCGAATAATAGGCTATCCCCGCCATAAACTGCCTGTCCAATGTCAGCATCAACTGGTAAATATCTTCCGGCGAACCATCGGCACATAAAAAAGAATTGTACTCGTTTATAGTTAAGCGGTTCATATCATTATCGGTCAAGGCTATAGTAACCGGGCTGCCTAAAGTTCCTGATGTGGAGGCATATTCAATAATTTGATTTTTAGGCACACATAAAAAATCATCATTACGTTGCTGCAGGTCCTCTTTGGTAGTAGCGGGCAGTTTGGTCAGATCTTCTAATGTTTTTATAGAAGCGATATCCACTCCGTTTTTACCGAAAAGCTCTTTGTAAAACGGCGAATTTGTATTGATATGTACCAATAGTTCCTGCAGTTTTTGTTCCTGCATTAATTTAATGGTATTGGGTATGGTAGATGCGGTTAAACTCATTTAAGGTACGAATATAAGCTACAGCCTTTAAATAGCTGCTTTTAATTGATAGGATTTAAAAAAGTCCCAAATTACCTGGCAGGCATTTAGGTTATGCGTGGTTTTGCCTATAATAAACGCAGGCAGGTATTGCCTGCCGCCCGGCCAGGTATGCCCGCCGTTATTTATGGTATAGCCCACTACCTTTAAACCGTTTGGATTGCTGTATTCTTCTTTAATTACTGTAGTACCGTCGTCGGCATTATCGGGGATTTGGGTAACTACCGGTATCGGGTTGCAATCATTTAGTGTTACCCATTTTTTGATGATCTCGTCATGCGAGTACATTTCCCGGCCAAATTTTTTGCCGCCATTGTAGGGTATAATAGGATCTTTAGTGCCATGAATATACATTACGGGCATCGGCTTTTCCAAATCGTAACCCTCATTGATATTTAAAGTAGCAGCAACAACAGCAATTGCGGCAATGCGTGTATGTAGTTGAGCCGCCAGTCGCGAGGTCATAAAACCACCATTAGATACCCCGGTAACATATACCATTGAGGCATCGCCGTTATAAGTTTTTAATATATAGGTGATGAGCTCATCAATAAACTTCACATCATCAATACCTTTATTATCTGCCCCGTCATGCCAAAGCTTTTTTGATGCCGGGCAAACCAAAATAAATTTATCCTGATCAGCTAATGGCCTGAAGTCTGCCAGGCGCAACATTCCTTTCGGGCTGGCAAAACCGCCATGTAAGGATATCACCACCGGCATTTTTTCTTTTACTCCCGCAGGCACATAGCTTACAAACGCACGCTCCATGCCGTCAATAATAATCTCTTCTCTTTTCTGTTGCGATTGTGCCATAACGGATGACGCGCTAAACAATAATAAACAACACCAAATTATCTTCATAGGATATTAATAAGTATGTATATCACTAACGTATATAAACGTCTGGTAGTTTTAATTATAAAATAAACCATTATAGATTAAACTCTTAGGCGCAATTTGAGTTATACGTATATAATTAAAACCAACTACAATGAAAACCATTAAAGTATTATTAATTGCCGCCGTTGCTGCCTGCACCTTTGCAGAGGCAAGTGCTCAAGTCAAATTACCGCCGCCTCCACCGCGCCCACCTAACCCATTGCATTTAAAAAAACCGCCGGTGCCTGTTGTGCGTGCCCGTAAAAGGGTTGTAAAACGCCGTGCGGCTGTTCGGGTAACCTTGCCGCCCCGTCCGGTGCCACCACCGCTACCCAGATAAAATAGCGTAAAGGTAAAACATCAAATTATTGCGAAATTTGCAATTATTGCAATGTATGCTGTATTGCTTATGGCAAAAAAACAGGGCTATAGCGCTTAATTGCAGGTTAATAGTTAAATGCGTATAAAAATTTATTTTTTGATAAATAATGCATTTATGAATATTTAACTATCTTTATGAAATTAATAATTAATATAATGCAAGGAACAGTAAAATTTTTCAATGAAAGCAAAGGCTTCGGATTCATTATACCAGCAGATGGTAGCAGCGAAGTATTTGTACACGCCTCAGGCCTAATTGACACTATTCGTGAAAACGATAGCGTTACCTACGAAGTAGAGCAAGGCAAAAAAGGTTTAAATGCGGTAAATGTTAAAGTAAGCTAATAAACTATACTTATAATATCGTGTGAAAACATCCGTCAAGTACTTGGCGGATGTTTTTTTTTGAATAAAAATGTGATAACAATCACTATCTATTAAGCCTATAGGTCAATATTATTTTCTATTTAATTCATTACATTTGCAACAAACGCTGCTTATAGTAGTTATACTTACTTATTAAACTAAATACAGATGCATTTTTTTGAAGAGAAACGTAAAGAGGTGATGAGCCACATTGAGAAATTTATGTTGGAAAAGATGACCGAGTATTTAAAACCTATAGATACCATTTGGCAGCCGTCAGACTTTTTGCCTGATTCTTCAAAAGATACTTTTCATAATGATATTAAGGATATGCAGGAAAGCGCACAGGGTTTATCATACGACCTTGTTGCGGTTTTAATTGGCGATACCATTACCGAGGAAGCATTACCTACTTACGAATCATGGTTAACCATGGTTGAGGGTGTATCAAGAAACGAAGAAGGTGGATGGATGAAATGGACCAGGCAATGGACAGCCGAGGAAAACCGTCATGGCGACCTGCTTAACAAATACCTATATCTATCTGGCCGTGTAAATATGCGTATGATGGAAGTATCAACCCAGTATTTAATTGCCGATGGTTTTGATATTGGTACCGGCCATGACCCATACCGTAACTTTATATATACCTCTTTCCAGGAATTGGCAACTAATGTATCGCACCGCAGGGTGGCATCGTTAGCTAAAAAGGATGGTGATAACTTGTTATCAAAAATGTGTGGTGTTATCGCGTCAGACGAGATGCGCCACGCAAAAGCCTACAAATACTTTATAGAGAAAATTTTTGAAGTTGATCCTAACGAAGCTATGTTGGCTTTTGAGGACATGATGCGCAAAAAAATTGTAATGCCTGCACACTTTTTACGCGAGGTGGGCCTAAAAATAGGCCAAACTTTTGGGCATTTTACCGATGCGGCACAACGCCTTGGAGTTTATACTGCTATTGATTACGTAGATATATTAAAGGAACTGATAGAAGATTGGCATATTGGCAATATGGGCGGCCTTAACGAGTCGGGCGAGAAAGCGCGCGATTATATAATGGCGCTGCCTAACCGTTTATTACGTGTTGCCGAAAGGATGCAAAACCCGTCATTGGAATATAAATTCAGTTGGATACACGGGTAAGCAATAATCTGTCTAAAAATTTAAAGCCCCTTAAATTTAAGGGGCTTTTTTATTGGTTAAAACATTTGTTAATGTATCGCTTCTGCTTTATATATTTGTTTTGAACCAGTTATAATGTTTCCTGAACGCTATACACCAATGAGAAAGACTTTATTTACATTATTGATCCTTATTGCGGTCATAACGCAAGGCAGCGCTCAAAGCCGTAACGTGATGACATTTGATGCCGGCTGGACTTTTAATCGGGGTGATGTTAAAGGAGCAGAAGAACCTTCATTTAATGATAAGGACTGGCGGACAGTAACCGCGCCTCACGATTGGAGTATAGAAGACCTGCCCGGCCAATCGGATACCATTATAGGGCCCTTTTACAGAAAAAGTATTGGTGGCACTGCTACAGGTTATACTATTGGCGGAACAGGCTGGTATCGTAAGGGCTTTAATTTGAATAACACTGCCGGTAAAAAAGTAGCTATCTACTTTGATGGTGTGTACATGAACAGTGATGTTTGGGTAAACGGACAGCATTTGGGTAATCACCCCTATGGTTATAGCCCGTTTTTTTATGATATAACGCCGTATGTATCATCTGCTAAAAAAAATGTGATTGCAGTGCGCGTACGTAATGAGGGCAAAACCTCCCGCTGGTACAGTGGGTCGGGTATTTACAGGCATGTAAAATTGATCATTACCGATGATACCCACATTGACCAATGGGGCATAACTATAACTACTCCCCGTGTGACTACAAAATCTGCCACAGTAAATGTTCAAACCAATTTGGTTGCCAACATTGGTAATACGCCAATTAAAGTGTCAACTACCATATTGGATGCTAAAAACCGTGTGGTAGCCAAAACAGAAAAAACGGTTACAGGTAATAGTACAGGCCAAAATATTACTATCAATTCGCCTATGTTGTGGTCGCCTTCTTCTCCTTATCTATATCGTGCAGTTTCTGAAGTTAAAAAAGGGAATAAAGTTATTGACCATGTAACTAATACATTTGGTATAAGATCGATTGAATTTAGTGCCGAAAAAGGTTTCCTGTTAAACGGCAAAAAAACGTTGTTAAAAGGCGGATGCGTACATAATGATAATGGTCCGCTTGGAGGGTCTACCGTTGACCGTGCCGAGGAACGTAAGGTTGAACTACTTAAAAAGAATGGCTTTAATGCTGTGCGCACATCGCACAACCCGCCATCAGAACAGTTTTTAGACGCTTGCGATAGATTGGGTCTTGTTGTTATTGACGAAGCCTTTGATATGTGGGAGCGGCAAAAAAATGCGCAGGATTACCATTTGTATTTTAATGACTGGTGGAAAAAAGATTTGGATGCCATAATTAACCGCGACCGTAACCATCCTTCAATAGTTTTCTGGAGCATTGGCAATGAAATTAATGAACGTGTTGAACCATCAGGCTTAGCTATAGAAAGAAAATTAATTGACGAGGTAAAACGGTTAGATAAAACACGCCCGGTAACTGAAGCTATTTGCAGCTTTTATGATCATCCAGGCTTTAAGTGGGATACTACTGCTGCAGCTTTTGCCATGCTTGATGTAGGCTCATATAATTATATGCGCAAGGAATATGAATCGGACCATGTAAAACATCCTGACAGGATAATGATGGGTACAGAATCATACCCGCGCGAGGCGTTGACCAACTGGGACCTGGTAGAGAAACACCCTTATGTTATAGGCGATTTTGTATGGACCGCGATGGATTACCTGGGCGAGACAGGGCTTGGCCATACCAGTTTACAGGCAAGGTCGCCACAGTTGATGCCATACCCATGGTTTAACGGATGGTGTGGTGATATTGACCTGATAGGCGATAAAAAGCCACAGATGTATTACCGCGATGTGGTTTGGCGCAATAGCAAAATGAACGTGTTGGTACATTCGCCAATACCTGCCGGTAGTAAAGAAACGGTGAGTCAATGGGGCTGGCCCGATGAACTGCCCTATTATAATTTGCCTGGTAGTGAAGGAAAAATTATAACTGTAAATGTATATACGCGCTATCCCGAAGTGCGCCTTGAACTTAACGGTAAAGTAATTGGCCAGAAAAAGGTAACAGCAGATAACCTGACCGCAAACTTTGAGTTGGAGTATCAACCGGGTACATTAAAAGCAGTTGCTTTAGATGACAATGGTAAAGTTGCAGACACCCAAATACTGACCACACCCGGTAAAGCCTATAAAATCAGATTAACTGCGGATCGCAGTAGCATAAAAAAAAGCACTAATGACCTTAGTTATATAACTGCCGAGATTGTTGATGAGCAGGGCCGTTTGGTGAGCGATGCTAACGCTACACTGCAATTTGATGTTACCGGCGATGGCGAAATTACCGCTGTTGCCAGCGCCGACCCTAAGGATATGCAAAGTTTTAAAAAGCCCGAACACCGTACATTCAGGGGCAAATGCCTGGTAGTGATCAGGCCGAACGGAAAAGCTGGACAGGTTGTTTTGCAAGCGCGTGGCGATGGATTAAAGGCTGACAAGATAGCGATCAATATAAAATAACTATTTAACTATGTTGCGTACCTACGGCATGCGTTGTTATTTTGTATATTTTCTACAAAGGTTTTGTACCTACGGCACATGATCAGGGTGTTTTAATAAAAACTGATGCCCCATCGGGGCTACCTATTTGTAGAAAAAGTAAAGTTTTGTTCCAGCTCCCTAGGTGCTGCCCACTGCTACGGTTTGTCAAAGTTGCTTTTGCCACATCATTGCTACATATTATTTGAATACCAACACTTTGTGTATCTTTATGCTATGCCCGCAAGGGCGCAACCAATAACCAATTATGAAAAAATGGATGTTAAGCTTATATGCTATCGTGATAGCCGTAGGCGCCGTAAGCTTTATAGCTGCCAAAAAGCAAACAGTTATTAGTGCATCAACCGAAATAAAACCCATAGCAAATGTTACGCGTGTAAAATTTGCGGGTTGTAGTACCGCAAAAACACCTGTGGGTAAAATATTATGCGCGGTGCAGGATTTTGAGGCAACCTTAACGCCCGAGCAACTGGCCGCAGTACAATTCAAATACGAAAAAGAAAGTGCTATAAAATGGTCAAACCTGCCTTGTGTGGATGCTTGCCATATTGGACTTAAATTTAGTTCGCTTACGGATAAGCAACGTGCCGCTGCGTTGGCTTTAGTAGCCATTGCTTCCGGTAAAACCGCAAATGAGGGCTTTAGCGAAATAACTCAAATTATGGCTGCTGATGATATCATGAAAACTACGCCTGCTGCTGCCCGTAATTCTTATTCATCGGGTAATTATTACATAGCGTTTTTAGGCATACCAAGTGCCACTGATACCTGGCAATTACAGTTTGGAGGGCACCATTTAGCGGTCAATCAAACGTATAACGGTGGAAAAGTAACCGGTTCAACCCCTTATTTTGAAGGAGTAGAACCGCAATCATTCGTATCAGAAGGAAAAACATTAACTCCGATAGGAGACGAGCAAATTGCTATTGCGGCAATGATAGGTGGGTTAGACACCGCGCAATTAACTGCAGCTAAATTACCCAGAAGGTTTAATGATGTAATAATGGGTCCGCGTGCTAATGGGCAGTTCCCTGATACCAAAGTGGGTTTACCCGTTAGTTCATTAAACGCTAAGCAAAAAACGTTAATAATGAACGCCATTAAACGCTGGGTTTTGGATGTAGATGATGTAACAGCAGCAGATATTATAGCCGCTTATACTAAAGAATTAAATAATACCTACATAGCCTTTTCGGGCTCAGGCAAATTTGACCGGCCTGCCGATTATGCGCGTATTGACGGCCCGGGCATCTGGCTGGAGTTTGCCTGCCAGGCAGCTGTTGTTGGTACCGGGCAAGTACACTACCATACTGTATGGCGCGACCATAAAAAAGATTACGGCAATAACTTTACTTTCTAAAATTAATGCCTCATCGTTCTAAAAAAATTAATAGCCGTTTCATGTTGTATGGGCGGCTGTTTTTTTTGTTCCTGATTTTTGTTTTTGCTGATATTTCAAGGGTAGAAGCGCACCCTATGCCTAATACCCTAATTTTATTGGATATCAGATCTGATAAGGTTTCTGCAGAAATACAACTGCCATTAAATGAACTGGAATTGGCTTTTGGGCATGATGTCAATCGTAATTCAAATAATTTAATAAAAAGGCTTGGTCCGCAACTCACAGCATATCTATTAGAGCATATAAAAATATTTGCGCCAGACGGAAAGCCTTGGGTGGTAGCTATAGACAATATGATAGTACAGCCCGTACAGGAAAGCGCAAGCGGCCCATACCAGGAATTAACAGTGCATATAAGTATGGTGCCTCCGGTAAATGCTAATACTCGACAGTTTAATTTAAATTATGATGCTATCATCCACCAGGTGGTGTCGCATTATGCGCTGGTATCTGTCAGACAGGATTGGGATAACGGTTTAAACCCGGAGCATCCTTACGAAGTTGGCGTTATTGGCCTGGATGTAAAAAGTAATACTATACCACCATTAGCTATTAATATACAAGAGGGCGGTTTATGGCGGGGATTTACCAGCATGGTGGATTTGGGGGTTGAACATATTGCTGCGGGCACCGACCATTTGCTATTCCTGCTTGCCTTATTATTACCCGCGCCGCTTTTAGTTAATCGCAAGCGCTGGGCCGAAGCGGGAACCACCCGTTACAGTTTGGTCCGTATCATCAAAATTGTAACAGCTTTTACTATCGGGCATTCTATTACTTTATTATTGGGTGCTACGGGTATAACTGATTTTCCGGCGCAGCCGATTGAGGTATTAATAGCGGTAAGTATTTTGATTTCAGCCATACATGCCATTAAACCCATTTTCCCCGGCAGGGAAATGTTTATTGCAGCAGGTTTTGGGTTAATACACGGGATGGCTTTTGCCACCACCTTAGTTGATTTGAATTTAGATGCCGGGCGAATGGCGCTAAGTATATTTGGCTTTAACCTGGGGATTGAGTTAATGCAGTTATTGGTAGTTGCGGTAACTATTCCGTGGTTAATTATTTTGAGCAGGTCGATCGCTATTTACACTTATGTGCGTATAGTAGGCGCGGTATTAGCGGGTGTTGCAGCGATAGGATGGATAGCTGAACGCGTCACCTCAAAGCCCAATATGATAAGTGCATTTGTACTTGATGCTGCCGATTATACCAAATGGATCGTTTTGGTATTGGTCGTTTTGGCGTTTTTGACTTTAGTGTCGAAAAAGATATCCCGCAAAGCGGCGGTGTAAGCATTATCCCTCTGTCACCAAATCAACTCCGCGGATATCATCGGTCAGGTCCTCAAACAAGCTATTTAATATCGACTCTATGGTTAGCGAGTTTACATCATCTACATAATGTTCATTGCGGGTTATGTAAAGTTCAGATCCTTTTGGTTCCAGTTTAAATAAAACGCCCTCGTACATTTGCGGTTGTGCTATTTCAACCGCGTTGCCATTTTTTTCAATGGTCAGATCAAAGTCTACCTGTCGCTGCTCGCGGAATAGGGTATTCAAACGGTTACGCAAATGCTGTAGCAATTCGTCGGGTATGATGGGGGTATGCAGGGTTATAACTTTCATAATTAAATTACAAATGGCAGTTGGTTTTGTTTACTTTGATATAACCCGCCATATTGTTTTCCGCCTAAAGACTTGCTATTTTTAGCCATGCTTAAAAAAGACCGTTACCGCCACTTTGTTGAATATTTTTCAAAGCAGCAGCCTAACGCCGTTACCGAGTTAAATTATGGGTCTCCGTTTGAATTACTGATAGCGGTTATCCTATCGGCACAATGTACCGATAAGCGCATCAACCAAATTACCCCGGCACTTTTTGAGCGCTTCCCAACTCCCGAGAGTTTGGCGGCATCTACCCCCGAAGAAGTTTTTACCTATATACGCAGTGTGAGCTACCCAAACAATAAAGCCAAACATTTGGTGGGTATGGCGCAGATACTGGTTAATGTTTTTAACGGCGAAGTGCCGTCAGATATCAACGACCTGCAAAAAATGCCCGGCGTGGGCCGTAAAACCGCCAATGTAATTGCATCGGTAGTGTTTGATGCACCGGCCATAGCTGTAGATACGCACGTGTTTAGGGTAGCAAACCGAATTGGGTTAACCAATAACGCACGTACTCCGCTGGCGGTTGAAAAACAATTAGTACAGCACCTGCCCCAAGATACCCTCGCTATTGCCCACCATTGGCTCATATTACATGGCCGATACATTTGTGTGGCCCGCAGCCCTAAGTGCGAGATTTGCCCGCTTACCTGGTTTTGCCGCTACTATGAGCAGGCTAATACAGAAACGGCTTTGCTGAAAGCTGAAGCCGCAAAAATTAAAAAAGCTAAAGATGCCAAAAAGAAAAAGGCATTGAATAACATCAGTAAAGAACTGAAAAAGAGGAGTGTGGATAAGAATATTTGATTGTTGTTAACTACTTGATTATCTTCAATTGTCATTTCGAGTTTAGCGAGAAATCTATACACATGTACTTCTAGAATATGTATAAATCTCTCACTGCCGTTCGAGATGACAATGGGAATCAAAAATAAATTGCTAAAAAAATTAGTAATTATAAAAACTATATTTATATTTGTTGTAAGATATTTTTAAGATGAGCAACGCAGAAAAATTAAAGGCACTACAACTTACACTGGATAAGTTGGAAAAATCATACGGAAAAGGTACCATCATGAAGTTGGGCGATTCTGTAATTGAACAAACCGAAGTTATATCAACCGGGTCATTAGGGTTGGATATTGCCCTGGGTGTTGGTGGTTTGCCTAAAGGACGTGTTATTGAAATATATGGCCCGGAATCATCAGGTAAAACTACTTTGGCTATTCATGCCATTGCCGAGTCGCAAAAGAAAGGTGGCATTGCCGCATTTATTGATGCCGAGCACGCGTTCGATCGTTTTTACGCCAAAAAATTAGGCGTTGATGTAGAGAACCTTTTGATATCACAACCTGATAATGGAGAGCAGGCTTTAGAGATCGCTGATAACCTGATCCGTTCAGGCGCTATTGATATATTGGTTATTGACTCGGTTGCGGCATTAGTGCCAAAGGCAGAGATAGAAGGCGAAATGGGCGATTCAAAAATGGGATTACACGCCCGTTTAATGTCGCAGGCCTTGCGTAAGCTAACCGGTACTATTAGCAAAACAGGTTGTTGCTGTATATTTATTAATCAGCTGCGCGATAAAATTGGTGTTATGTTTGGTAACCCCGAAACTACTACCGGTGGTAATGCCTTGAAGTTTTACGCCTCGGTACGTTTAGATGTGCGCCGTATATCACAAATAAAAGATACCGACGAAGTATCAGGTAACCGTGTAAAGGTTAAGATCGTTAAAAATAAAGTGGCCCCGCCGTTCCGTATTGCCGAGTTTGACATTATGTTTGGCGAAGGTATTTCAAAAGCAGGCGAGATCATTGACCTGGGTGTTGAACACAACATCATTAAAAAAGCAGGATCATGGTTTAGCTATGGCGATACCCGTTTGGGCCAGGGTCGCGATGCGGTTAAACAATTAATTTTGGATAACCCGGAATTAATGGACGAACTGGAAGCCAAGATAAAAGAAAACGTTACCGGCGAGCATTTAGCCGAAGTTGAAGAATAGAAAGTTAAGTTAATTGATTATATAGTAAAAAGGCTCACCAATTTGGTGAGCCTTTTTTATTATAAAAGCGTCATTGCGAGGAACGAAGCAATCTCTTCAAATGCAAATCAAAAGAAAAATGTTGTTTGAATTTACGTTAAGAAAAGCATCCTCTGTCCTATGTAGAGATTGCCACGCTAGCGCTCGCAATGACGTAGTGGTGATAAGGATGTAAAAAGAAAGCCCTGCATAAATGCAAGGCTTTCTTTGTTTTAAGCTTATGTCAATTACGACATCTTCAGCTTCTTCTGAATATCGGCAACATAGCCTTTGAATTTTTTATCGGTATCAATGAGGTCCTCAACAGTTTGGCAGGCATATATCACGGTAGAGTGATCACGGCCGCCAAAGAAATGGCCTATTGATTTTAATGAGCTTTTGGTATGTGCCTTGGCCAGGTACATAGATATTTGACGGGCCTGTACAATCTCGCGTTTGCGGGTTTGTGATTTTACCATTTCAATAGGTACTTCAAAATATTCGCAAACCAGGTTTTGAATATATTCCATTGAAATTTCTTTTGAAGAATTTTTTACAAAATTCTTCAGCATTTGCTTAGCCAGGTTAAGATCGATCTCCTTACGGTTTAAGGTTGACTGTGCCAATAATGAAACCATGGCACCTTCCAGCTCACGTACGTTATTATCAATGTTGTGCGCAACATACTCAATAACATCGTCACCAAGGTCTATACCATCCTGGTAAGTTTTATTTTTAAGGATAGCCATCCTGGTTTCCAGATCAGGTATTTGCAGATCGGCAGAAAGGCCCCATTTAAATCGTGATAGTAAACGCTCCTCTAAACCGGCCAGATCCTTTGGCGCTTTATCAGAGGTAATGATCAACTGCTTACCAGACTGGTGCAGGTGATTGAAGATATGGAAAAAGAAATCCTGTGTTTTTTCTTTACCGGCAAAGTTGTGCACATCATCCATGATCAGCACATCAATAGCCTGGTAAAAATTCACAAAATCATTAATATTATTATGCTTTAACGCGTCAACAAACTGTTGGGTAAATTTCTCGCATGATACATATAGTACCAGCTTATCAGGTAATGAACGTTTGATTTCGTTACCAATGGCTTGTGCCAGGTGGGTTTTACCTAAGCCTACGCCACCATATATCATTAACGGGTTAAATGACGTGCCACCGGGTTTAGCAGCAACAGCATATCCTGCCGAGCGGGCTAAACGGTTACAATCACCTTCTACAAAGTTTTCAAAAGTATAGTTACGGTTAAGCTGTGGATCAACAATCAGCTTTTTAAGGCCGGGAATTACAAACGGGTTCTTAATATCCTTATTTATTGAAATAGGGATAGGCATTGACTGATTTTTTGACTCAGCGCCGTTTCCGTTTGAAGGCATATTAGTAGTGTATGGTTTGCTGGATGCTTGTTCAACAACAATGTTGTATTCTAAACGTCCGTCATCGCCCAATTGTTTCTTTATGGTTTTACGTAATAGGCCAACATAATGTTCTTCCAGCCATTCGTAAAAAAATAAACTTGGCACTTGTATCGTCAAAACGCTTCCTTCCATGCGCAATGCTTTTATTGGTTCAAACCAGGTTTTAAAGCTTTGTGCAGGGATATTGTCTTTTATGATTTGAAGGCAGCTATTCCAAACGGTAGTACAAGTTTTTTCCATATATTATTTTAATAGTATCTTGATTTACAAGCCCCAAAGAAGCATTTTTTGGGGCTGCTACGGAACATCGAATATTCAGAAAAAAAGCGAATTAAAAAATTAATTTTTCACTTTTTCTGAAAATATATTTCATCAAAAAAACACGTAAAGTTTATATAAATTCAATGTAAAATATTATATTTCGCATGAAGATGTGCCAATATTGCTTTTTTAATACGTAGAGGCATTTTTATTGCCTTTAATACTCGCTGATATAAGCCAGTAAATATTTTTCCTGAATTTTTAAAAAGACCGCATCTATATTAATTTATGGATATTTATAAATAATATAGCATACCCGGTACAAAATGTAGCATCAGGGGGTAGGGTATCAATATTAAAAATCGAATGAATTTTTACCATATTTATAATAATTGTCATCATTTACTACAACTGTTATTATGCAGCGGAACAGGTAGCATCCTGTTTTAAAGCTTCAAACGCTCTGATTCTGCCCAAATCCCAATTTAACTGATGAGATATTAAAATATTTGCTCCAGGTCCTTCCTGATAAGGGTGGTGCCCATATCATAAGGGTTATCATTTAACTTGCTTAAATGGGCCAAAATAGTTTTGCTTAACTCTAAACCCGTTGCGGTTTCGGGCAAGGCTTTAATCGCGTTGGTAGTAATACTTAACGTATCGTCTTTTAATCGTCTTACCACATCCCAGGCGGTATGGCTCACATAAATTTGTTGTGAAATATTATGCTGAAACTCATTACGTATCTCGGCAACTATCAGGCTATGTAATTCGGCTGCCGTATAATCGGGTCCATTTAAACGAATAAGCATATTGGCCGGGTTAATGCGCTCAATAAATAATACAATACGTTCATACGCCTGCAACTTTAATGGCAAAGTTTGGCTGCTTATAGCTTTTTTATAATCTAGCATCTGCAAGCTTTCTGACCTATCCAGGTAAGGCTTAAATAGATAAAACGCTATATATACTACGCCAATGCCTGCAATGGTGTATTTTAAAATATCTAATAAATAATCAAGGTTCATAGTTTCAGAATGTTAAACAGAGGTCATAAATAGTTGCCTCTGAACAAAAATCCGCATTTTACCTTATATTTGTGTAGTTAATTAAAAATAAGATGAGCACTGTTATTGATACGGCACCTGCACCGGTAACCTTTACAGAAGGAGCGGTTAAAGAATTGTTTAAATTAAGAGATCAGCAAGAGTTAAGTGATGATTTTGGTTTGCGCATTGGCGTTGAAGGCGGCGGCTGCTCGGGCATGAGTTATGTGCTGGGTTTTGATCAAAAGAAAGATGGCGATCAGGAGTTTTTAATAAACGGCTTGAGGGTATTTATGCACAAAGCGCATGGCTTGTATTTAATGGGAATGGAGATCAATTTCCAGGATGGGTTAAATGCACGCGGGTTTACTTTTAACAATCCTAATGCGGCCAGTACCTGCGGTTGCGGTACTTCATTTTCGGTATAACTAAACAGTTTGATAAACTATATAAGCCTCCCTTTGGAGGCTTTTTTGTTGTAGTGGTTTGACAATATATTGTACTTGTAACAAACCGGTAGGGTTTTTAGTCTTACCTTTAAAGTTTTATTATATTTATACATGCCTATAAATACCACCTTAAAAGAGAATGTCTCTATCGCCTTACAATCATTAGGGGGAAATAAACTGCGCACTTCGCTTACAGCATTAATTATTGCTATTGGTATTATGGCTTTAGTAGGCATTTTAACAGCTATTGAAGGCATCAAGCAATCAACAAACGAAGCTTTTTCAAGCCTGGGGGCAAACTCATTTAATATACAAAACCGGGGCACCGGTATAAACTTTGGCAATGGCGGCCGTCGTAAAGTATACCCGCCAATACGGTATGACCAAGCCGCGCGGTTTAAAGAGAAATTTAAGCTACCGGCTTTAATATCTATAAATTTAAGGGTGTCAGGTACCGCAGTTGCCAAATATGCCAGCGAAAAAACCAATCCAAATATTACTATATCGGGCAGTAATGAAAATTACGTGGTTACCAATGGGTACAAAATAGCGCTTGGCCGTAATTTTTCTGCTTCCGAATTGGAACATGGTGCCGGGGTAGTAATTATAGGCAATGAAATTAAAACCAAACTATTTAAAAACCAGGATCCTATTAATAAATCGATATTTATAGGAAATAATAAATACAATATAATAGGTGTATTTGCTCCAAAAGGCTCAAGTGCCGGTGCCGGAGACAGGTTTTGTTTAATACCCATACTTAAAGCCAAACAAATTGCTACCACCTCAAATCCATCCTTTGCTATTACCGTAATGGTAGGGGGCGCCAATATATTAGATGCCAGTGTCGGCGAAGCGACAGCTTTAATGAGAAACATACGTGGTTTACCAATTGGCAAGGATGATAATTTTGAAATTACCCGAAGTGATTCTGCACAGCAGCAATTGGCAGAGCTATCAACCAATATTACAATTGCCGGATTTGCTATAGGGGCCATTACCCTTATTGGCGCCGCTATAGGGTTAATGAATATTATGCTGGTATCAGTTACCGAGCGTACCCGCGAAATTGGTATACGTAAAGCTATTGGTGCTACACCTACCGTTATACGGCGCCAATTTTTAATTGAGGCTATTGTAATATGCTTAATAGGCGGGGTTAGTGGTATTATTTTAGGTATGGCTATTGGTAATTTGATTGCTGTACAAATTAGCGGGCAATTTATAGTACCGTGGCTATGGTTATTTGGTGCTATTGTGTTATGTACAGGTATTGGGCTGGCATCAGGATTTTATCCCGCAAAAAAGGCATCGAAGCTTGATCCGGTGGAGGCGTTGAGATACGAGTAGATTTTTGATGTGCAGATATGCGGATGAAATTTATTAGAGATCGAATTTAGCTATCTGCACATTATTTCAGCATAATATTCTTCAACGGATATTCGCCGCTAAGCAATTTCTCCATATAAGGTGTTTTTAACGCATCGCGAAAAGCCGCCGCATGTTTTAAGTGGTGCATATCGCTTGAGATAAAATCAACCAGGCTTTCATCTATCATCGCTTCAGCCTTTTTTTTAATGGAATTGCCATAGTAGCCTGTTAAAGCTATGGTATTCATTTGTATGCTGCAACCCCAGCTACGCACATCGGCAATAGCTTCCAAATTCATATAGCCATACCTTTCAGGATGGGCCAGTATGGGTTTATATTCGCCCCACTCTATCATTTTTTGAATCACCGTAAAAGCATTAGGCGGTGGGCTCATAAAAGGGTATTCAAAAAGTGCGTAATTATCGCCCATGGTCATTAAACTGCGTTTATTGATCATAGGTTCAAAGGTTTCATCAAAGTAATGTTCGGCAGCAGCTTCTACTACAATATCAATTCCCTGCTTTTTTAATTCGGCCCTCAATATTTCTAATGATGCATTAATGGTTTCGGGAGTGTTTTTATAAAAATCAGCCATTATATGAGGTGTGGCAATTATCTTTTTAATGCCCAGTGCCATCATGCTTCTTATTAATGCAATGGAATCTGCGGGGGTTTTTGCACCATCGTCTATCCCCGGTAAAATATGCGAATGCATATCAACCACTAGTGAACTATAATTAAGTGCCGGTTTGGAAGGCTCTCCTTTAAAAAAAGAAAGTATTTTATCGATCATTATATTGTTTTGTATAATACTCCTGGTAATGGCCCGATGTTACATCATTTAACCATTCTTCATTAGCCAGGTACCAGTCTACCGTTTTTTCTAACCCTTGTTCAAATGTTATGCTTGGTACCCAACCCAACTCGTTTTGCAGTTTGGATGAATCAATAGCATAACGCAGGTCATGGCCGGCCCTATCAGTAACATAGGTTATTAATTTGGCCGATTCGCCTTCCGGCCGGTTTAATTTTTTATCTAATATAGTACACAATAATTTAATTAGATCAATATTTTTCCATTCGTTATGGCCACCGATGTTATAAGTTGTGCCGGCTTTAGCTTTATGAAATATCAGGTCAATGGCACGTGCATGATCCTCTACCCATAACCAATCACGAATATTTTCACCCTTTCCGTATACGGGAACCGGCTTATTTTGTTGTATATTATGTATAGCTAATGGAATTAATTTTTCAGGAAAATGATAGGAACCATAGTTATTTGAACAGTTTGAAATTACGGTATCCATGCCATAAGTATCCTGGTATGCCCTTACAAAATGATCAGAACTAGCTTTTGATGCCGAGTAAGGAGAATGAGGATCATAGGCAGTTGTTTCTGTAAACATACCATCCTCGCCTAATGAACCATAAACCTCGTCTGTTGATACATGATAAAACCGGGTTTTATCATATTTCCCCTTCCAATTGGCGCGGGCTGCATTTAATAAATTTACCGTTCCTACCACATTGGTCATTACAAATTCCAGCGGATTGGTTATGGAACGGTCAACGTGCGATTCAGCCGCCAAATGTATCACGGCATCAGGCTGCTCATCAGCAAAAAGCCGGTTTATAAAAGCCATATCAACAATGTCGCCCTTTATAAATTTATAGTTTGGAGCGTCTTCAATATCTTTTAAATTAGCCAGGTTACCTGCATAGGTCAATTTATCTAAATTTATAATATCGTATTCGGGATAGTGTCGTACAAAACGGCGCACTACATGCGATCCTATAAACCCTGCTCCACCGGTAATTATTATTTTTTTCATTGTTATTACAACGGATTTTCGGCAATATATTTTTCCCATGCCCAGGCGGAGGCCATCATGGTATTTATATCTAATTCTGTTTGCCAGTTCAATTTATTTTTTGATTTGGTTACATCGCCCCAAATTTTTTCTATATCTCCTGCCCGGCGCGGGCCTATTTCATAATTTAATTTAACGCCCGTTGTTTGCTCAAAAGCATTAATAATTTCCAGTACTGAATTTGCATTGCCGGTGCCAATGTTAAAAACATCATACCCTGTAAAATTATCATTAGCCATTAACTTAAACGCGGCTACATGTGCTTTGGCCAGGTCAACCACGTGAATATAATCGCGCAGGCAACTACCATCGGGCGTGTTATAATCATTACCAAATACAGTTATTTTTTCGCGTTTTCCAATGGCTGTTTGTGTAATAAAAGGCACCAGGTTTTGTGGTACGCCAATAGGTAATTCGCCAATTAAAGCAGATTTATGCGCGCCAACGGGATTAAAATATCTTAGCGATATTATTTTGTATTTACTGCCTGCTGCAATAATATCTTTCAATACCTCTTCGGCAATTTGTTTGGTGTTGCCATAAGGTGATTCTGCAGGTTTAACCGGCGCGCTTTCTGTTACCGGTAAAACATCGGGTTGCCCATAAACCGTACAGCTTGATGAAAAAACCAGGTTAACGGCCTTGCCTTCATAGGCACTTAAAATATTAAATAAGGAGTAAAAGTTATTGCGATAATATTTTAATGGCTGCTGTACCGATTCGCCTACGGCTTTAAATGCAGCGAAATGAATAATGCCCGCAATATCCGACTCGTTGGCCGCAAAATCTTTTACTGCTTGTTCAACAGAAAGGTCAAGCTGGTAAAAAGGAGGGGTGTAGCCTATAATTTTAGTAAGCTGGTCTAATATTTTAGGGTGTGAGTTTGATAGGTCATCAACAATAATTGGCTCATAACCTGCATTTACCAGTTCAACTACGGTGTGCGAACCAATAAAACCTAAACCCCCGGTTACTAATATTTTAGCCATTAATGTTTATTATAATAGGTAAAGTCTTTATGCTGAATTTCTTTTTCGGGCAATGATTTAAAATACTCGTAAGTGATTTTTAAACCTTCGCTGCGCGATATTTTGGGCTCCCAACCCAAAATTGCTTTAGCTTTGGTAATATCCGGACGGCGTTGCTTCGGATCATCAGTAGGCAATGGCAAGCTTATCAATTGCTGATCGGTGCCTGTTAACTTGATGATCTCTTCGCCAAACTGCCGAATGGTGATCTCGTCAGGATTGCCAATATTCATTGGTTGGGTATAATCACTATGTAGTAATCTATAAATACCTTCTATCAAATCATCTACATAACAAAACGAGCGCGTTTGTGAACCATCTCCAAACATCGTTAATGATTCGCCACGTAAGGCCTGGCCAATAAATGCCGGTAGTACGCGGCCATCATTTAACCTCATGCGTGGTCCATAAGTGTTAAATATGCGCACTATACGGGTTTCCAGGCCATGAAAAGTGTGGTAAGCCATAGTTATAGCTTCCTGGAAACGTTTAGCTTCATCATACACCCCACGTGGGCCAACAGGGTTAACGTTGCCCCAGTACTCTTCTGGTTGCGGGTTAACATTTGGGTCGCCATAAACTTCAGAGGTAGAGGCTATAAGCATCCTGGCATTCTTTGAACGCGCTAATCCTAATAAATTATGTGTACCTAATGAGCCTACTTTTAAGGTTTGGATAGGTATTTTTAAATAGTCTATAGGGCTGGCCGGTGATGCAAAGTGCAGTATATAATTTAACTCGCCTGGTACATACACAAACTTGGAAACATCATGATTATAAAACTCAAAATTTTCCAGTTTAAATAAATGTTCAATATTGCGCAGGTCGCCGGTTATCAGGTTATCCATTCCAATTACATGGTAATCTTCTTTAATAAACCTGTCGCATAAATGCGATCCTAAAAATCCGGCAGCACCGGTTATCAATATACGTTTACGCGCCATTAGTTTACCAGTTTCCTTCCAATACTATTGTAGTAGTAGCCGCAATCTATCATTTTTTCCAGGTCGTATAAATTACGCCCATCAAAAATCACCTTAGCTTTTAATAACTGTTCCATCTGATCAAAATCAGGGGTCCTGAATACCGACCATTCTGTTAATATCAATAAAGCATCAGCCTCTTTTAGCGCTTCATACTGATTAGCAGCATAAGCAATTTTATCGCCAAAAACACCTTTAACATTATTAATTGCCTCAGGGTCAAACACAGTAATAGTTGCCCCTGCAGCTAATAAATCTTCAATGATGTATAAAGCGGGAGCTTCGCGTATATCATCAGTTTCGGGCTTAAAGGCTAATCCCCATACAGCAAACTTTTTACCTTTAATATCTCCTTTATAATATTTTTTTACTTTTTCAACCAGTACTTTTTTCTGAATATAGTTTACATCCATTACTGCATTTAGTATCTTAAAGTCATAGCTGTAATCGCCAGCCGATCTGGCCAATGCCTGTACATCCTTTGGAAAACAACTACCGCCGTAACCAATGCCAGAGAATAAGAAACGCTTGCCGATACGCTCATCGGCACCAATACCACGCCTTACCATATCTACATCGGCATCAACCAGTTCGCAAAGGTTGGCTATTTCGTTCATGAAAGATATTTTGGTAGCTAAAAATGAATTAGCCGCGTATTTAGTTAGTTCAGACGAGCGTTGATCCATATAAATAATTGGATTACCCTGGCGCACATAAGGCGCATATAATTCGCCCATAAGTTTACGGGCTCTTTCGTCAAGCGTTCCTACCACAATACGGTCCGGTTTCATAAAATCATCTACCGCTACGCCTTCACGTAAAAACTCAGGGTTTGATACTACGGCAAATTCAACATTGGTATGCTCATTAAGCACGGCAGTTATCTTATCAGCAGTACCTACCGGCACGGTTGATTTGGTTACTATAACCTTATATTCGGTTATTATCTTGGCAATATCCTTTGCGGCACCTAAAACATAGCTCATGTCGGCGGCACCATCACCACCCGGCGGGGTAGGCAATGCCAGGAATATGATCTTGGCATCCGTAATCGCATCTGCCAGTTTACTGGTAAAATGCAATCTGCCCTGATCAATATTTCGATGAAAAAGTAATTCAAGCCCTGGCTCATAAATTGGCAATTGGCCATCCTGCATCATTTTTACCTTTTGTTCATTAATATCAACACAGGTAACCTGATTGCCGGTTTCGGCTAAACAAGTTCCGGTAACCAAACCCACATATCCTGTTCCAACAACGGCAATCTTCATAAATAATTTATATAATTATTGTTACTACTTTTATAGCGACGAAGATAATAATAATTTATATCCCAAATGCTGTTACTATACAATGCCGGCGTAACTCTATACTATCTGGCAATATATATCGCTTCTTTTTTTAACAGCAAAGCAAGGTTATGGATAAATGGCCGGAAAATAGCAATAACGCCCGTTAACGGTAAAAGTATTTGGTTCCACTTTGCATCGTTGGGCGAGTTTGAGCAGGGCCGCCCGGTTTTAGAGCAAATGCGGCAGTTGCACCCATCGTTAAAAATTGTAATTACTTTTTTTTCTCCTTCGGGATACGAGATCAGGAAAAGCACTCCATTAGCTGACTATGTTTATTATTTGCCATTGGATACTGCTAAAAATGCCCACCGGTTTATAGCAACCATAAACCCAACTATGGCCATATTTACCAAGTATGAGTATTGGTATCATTTTTTTAATGAACTAAATCAGCGAAGCATCCCTTTATATATCATATCAGGCATATTCAGGCCGCGGCAGGTGTTTTTTAAATGGTATGGCAGCCTGCACCGCAAAATGTTAACCTATGTTTCGCATTTTTTTGTGCAGGATGAAGAATCAAAACAACTGCTTTACAATATTGGCATAACCAACATAACTATTAGCGGCGATACCCGGTTTGACCGTGTATGGGCCAATGCACAGCAGCCAAAACAACTACCGGAAATTGAAACCTTCACCAATGGCCAAAAAACATTTATTGCCGGCAGTACCTGGCCCGAGGATGAAAAACTGCTTGCCGAATTGGTTAAAGATCACACCGACTGGAAATTTATTTTTGCACCACATGAAATAAGTGAGACCAAAATAAATGAACTGATTGATTTGCTGCCTGAAAATTCAGCTATTAGATATTCCCAACTATCATCTCAAATCTCAAATCTCACTTCTCATGTCTTGATTATCGACAACATTGGCATGCTGTCCTCATTATACCAATATGGACATATTGCTTATATTGGGGGTGGGTTTGGTGCAGGCATACATAATACTTTAGAGGCTGCGGCGTTTGGGTTACCGGTAATATTTGGCCCCAATTATGCTAAATTTAGAGAGGCTAAGGATATCATAACTATAAAAGCCGGCTTTAGTATAAGCAATGCAACAGAACTAAAATGTGCTGTTGATGCCCTGGTACATGATGAAAAGCTTTATGCCTATGCCAGTAAGCAAATAAAAGTATATGTACAGCAGCATGTGGGGGCTACTGCTGCTATTATTAATTTTTGCAATGACTTATCCCAGGAATAATAAGTTTCTTCGCTGGTTTTTTGGCCGGTATATTAAACGGCTTATCAGGCATAATTTTCACGCTGTAAATTTTAACAGGATTGAAGTAGACCCACAAAAATCAGTACTGCTGTTGGCCAATCATTTTAGTTGGTGGGACGGGTTTATACTCTACTATCTTAATGCCAAATTGTTAAAGAAGAAATTTCATATTATGGTTTTAGAAGAAACCATGCAGCAAGTTAAATTTTTTAAATACCTGGGGGCATTTTCTGTCATTAAAAACTCGCGCACAGTAATGCAGACATTGACTTACGCCGCACAACTTTTAAATGACCCCCAAAGTTTGGTGGTGATATTTCCGCAAGGCAAATTGTACTCTAATTTTATTACCAAAGTAAATTTTGAAAAAGGGGTGATAAAGATCATAAAACAGGCAGATAATAAATTTCAATTGGTAACAGGAGTTACTTTTATTGAGAATTTTGAGCATCAAAAACCCCGTGTCAACATTTATTTACAAAACATACCTCATACTAAATTTGAAAATATAACCGAATTAAATGATATTTATCAGCAGCATTATAATGCCGCGCACCAACAACAAACCCAAATAGTTTTATAAGTGATCATTATATTATCCATCATATTCTTTTTTATTATACTTCGCTTCACGGTAACGCTGTTTAACTTTATATCAAACCCAAAGCTTCATCGTATAGCCAGGCAATACACCGATAAGGTTTCTCTATTAATTCCGGCGCGCGATGAAGGCGATAGCATTTTAACGCTCCTGCAATCTATCCATCAACAGGATTATCCTTATTATGAAGTTATTGTTTTAGACGATGGCTCATCAGACAATACCTACCAGCTATGCGCTGATTTTGCCAAAGAACATTCCAAATTTAAAGTAATAAAAGGCGATGACCTGCCTGCAGGCTGGCTGGGGAAAAACTTTGCCTGCTACCAGTTGGCCCAACAGGCTAAAGGCGATTTTTTTTTATTTTTAGATGCTGATGAAAAAGTGCACAATGGGCTAATTAATAGTGCCGTGCATCGGATGTACTTGCGCAATCTAAGCTTGTTAAGCCTTTTTGCCAACCAGGAAATGCAAACTGCAGGAGAAAAATTGGTAGTGCCTTTAATGCATTATATCCTATTAAACCTATTGCCGCTTCAACTGGTGTACTTAGTCAAACAATCATCTGTAGCAGCCGCCAGCGGGCAATTTATGTTGTTTGACGGGGAAAACTATCTGGAAAACCAGTGGCATGAACAAGTTAAACATAAGATAGTGGAGGATGTGGAGATCATGAAGGCAGTAAAGGGTTCGGGCTATAACGGCGAAGCGCTATTGGCCAATGGCATGGTAAGCTGCCGTATGTATAAAAATTATAGCGAGGCGGTAAATGGGTTTGGTAAAAACTTTTTGGCCGCGTTTAATTATAATGTTATAGGTTTTTTGATATATATTTTGCTGGTTATATCAGGCCCTATGCTGGTAATAATGACATTTGATTTTCAATTGATATTTTTTATGATTGGGTTAATAATTCTTACCCGTATTATGATATCTTTATCATCGATGCAAAATGCATTATATAATGTATTTTTGCATCCGGTACAAATGTTTAGCTTAACATTAATTGCATTTACAGCTATACAAAAACACCTAACCAAAACCACTATATGGAAAGGACGAAAGATATAAACGCAAATCCACGCATTCGTAAAGCGATTTTATTTGTTTTTCTGTTTCATTTAATAGGACTAATAGGCTTTTATAGCCCATTGTTACAACCCTTGTTTTACCAGTTGGTTCCCTGGCATTTATTAGTAATGTTGGTTATTATTGGTTATTCGCACCGTACTATGAACCAGGATTTTTGGGTTTTTGCCGGTATGATGTTTATTATTGGCTTTGCCGTCGAATGGGTGGGGGTGCATAAAGGCTGGTTATTTGGCAGCTATACTTACGGCGAAACTTTAGGCACAAAATTAGACGGCATTCCTTTAACTATTGGTGTTGTTTGGTTCCTGTTAATATATAGCACCGGTGTTTTGATGCAGTATAGCCGTATTAAATATGTGCTTATCCGTGTTATATTAGGAGCGGGAATCTTAGTAGCACTGGATAAACTGATAGAACCCATAGCGGTTAGGTTTGATTACTGGCACTGGGCTAAAAATATCATCCCCGATAAAAATTACATCTGCTGGTTTTTCCTTAGTGTTTTCATGCTGTTCATATTTGAAATTTTCAGATTCAAAAAGCAAAGCATAGTAGGTATTGTATTACTGGCCGCACAATTTATGTTTTTTGCCGCGCTGCATTTGTTGAAATAACCAACCTTTAGGTTATTTGTCTGTTATTCATCTTTTTGCTGTAAATTTGTAGTTGAAATGGGAGAAAAGCGGTTACAGGTTACTATTGACAAGGATTCGGGCTTTTGCTTCGGAGTAGTATATGCTATTGATATGGCCGAAGAGATATTAGCGGATGATGGCTACCTGTATTGCCTGGGCGATATTGTGCATAACGATGAGGAGGTAGAGCGATTAAAAGCCAAAGGCCTGCGTATCATTGAGCATGAGGCGTTGAAAACGTTAAAAAACGAAAAGGTATTAATACGTGCCCATGGCGAAGCCCCCGAAACTTATCGTACTGCGTTAGAAAATAACATCACTTTAATAGATGCTTCATGCCCGGTGGTATTAAAACTACAAAACCGGATAAAGACATCTTTCGACAAAAAGGAAAAAATATTAATATTCGGTAAACACGGTCACGCTGAGGTGATTGGCTTACAGGGGCAAACCAATGGTGAGGCTATCGTTTTTCAGGACCTAGCCGAGCTAGATAATGTGGAGTTGCCACATAATATTACACTTTACAGCCAGACCACCAAAAGCATGGAGAAGTTTTATGGTGTAAAGGATGAACTAATAGCCCGTGGCTATGAACTGGATGCTAATGACACTATTTGCCGCCAGGTATCAAACCGGGATAAGGACTTGCCTGAGTTTGCCCGTCGCTTTGATAAAATAGTATTTGTATCAGGCATTAAATCATCTAACGGGAAAGTTTTATTTGAGGTTTGCCGCAAGCATAACCCCAATACCTATTTTATTTCTTCGCCCGGCGAATTAAAGCCCGAAATGTTTTCACCGGGCGATACCGTAGGTATAGCAGGTGCCACATCTACCCCCATGTGGCTAATGGAAAATGTAAAAGCCGAGCTGGAAAAATATTAGCAGCACGGTATTTGCTATATAAAGCCGTGATCATGCAAAAAAGAGTATCCCCTATCGGCTTATTAATTGCCCTAATTGTATTGGGTTGCTGGGTTACATCAACCATTTTGTTGATGCAATGGCAATTTGACTATACAAATCCGTTGGTTTATTTAATGGTATTGGTACAAATGCATTTGTATACCGGGTTATTTATTACCGCGCACGATGCCATGCACGGCACCATATCATCCAATAGATTTATAAATAATTTTGTAGGTCAGGTGTGCACGTTTTTTTACGCCTTGTTTTGGTATCCTAAACTATATACCAAACACCATCAGCACCACAACCATGTACATAGTGCTGAAGATCCTGATTATCATGAAGGAGGCTTTTGGAGCTGGTATGTCAGGTTTATACGCAACTATCTTTCTATATGGCAGGTAGTAGCAATGGCCGTATTGTTTAATGTTTTAAAATTATGGCTGCCGCAGGCTAACCTGCTGTTGTTTTGGGTAGCCCCATCGTTACTAAGTACGCTGCAATTATTTTATTTCGGCACCTATCTGCCACATAAAGGCGAGCATGATAATCTGCACCATTCGCGCAGTCAAAGCAAAAACCATATAATAGCCTTTTTTAGCTGTTACTTTTTTGGCTATCACTATGAGCACCATGATTCGCCCGGTACACCTTGGTGGCTGTTGTGGAAGAAGGCTTAACCATGATTCGCATGATTTAAGGATTCTCCGATTACCTATCCGGTCATGGCAATCATCAAGTCCTAAAGATCATGGTTCAGACAAATAATCTAATTTTTATGTAATAAGTATTTCCCCTTTAGGGCATTAGCTGGTTTTATATTACTTTTGCGCCCTATATTATGGCAAAAAAAGGTGTTTTATTAGTCAACTTAGGTACACCGGATAGCCCGCAAACGGCTGATGTACGCAAGTATTTGAACGAGTTTTTAATGGATGGGCGGGTTATTGATGTTAACCCGGTATTACGCACCCTTTTGGTCAAGGGGATAATTGTTCCTTTCCGAGCGCCCAAATCGGCTAAATTGTATCAAAAAATATGGAGCGATGAAACAGGGTCGCCACTATTGCACTACAGCAAGTTACAACACCAGGCATTGCAACAACGTTTGGGCAATGAGTACCAGGTAGAGCTGGCCATGCGCTATCAAAGCCCGTCTATCGAATCGGCATTGCAGCGTTTAAAGGATGCATTGGTAAGCGAGATCAAAGTTATCCCTTTGTTTCCGCAATATGCCTCGGCCAGTACAGGCTCGGTTTACGAAAAGGTGATGGTTTTGGTTAAAGAATGGCAAACCCCGCCAAATATCTCTTTTATCAATTCGTTTCATGACAACGATTTGATGATACAAACTTTTGCTGATAACGCTAAAAAGTATCAGCCCGAAACTTATGACCATATATTATTCAGCTTTCACGGCTTGCCGCAAAGGCAGTTAATTAAATGCGATCATACTAACAGCTATTGCCTAAAAGTTGATGGCTGCTGTAATACACTGAATGATACCAACAAATTTTGCTACTCGGCACAATCATACGATACCGCAAGCTTGATTGCCGAAAAGCTGGATATCCCTAAAGAAAAATATACAGTTTGCTTTCAATCGCGTTTAGGTAACGACCCCTGGGTACAGCCCTATACCAGCGAAATTATAGCCAAAATGGCCCACGAGGGTAAAAAACGCCTGCTGGTATTTTGCCCTGCATTTGTAGCAGATTGTTTAGAAACTGTTTATGAAGTAACGGAAGAATACGGTGCCGAGTTCCGCGAATTAGGCGGCGAGCATGTTCAATTGGTAGAAAGTTTGAACGATTCGCCCATGTTTATAGATGCTTTAGAAGGATTGGTTAGAAATTAACAGAAGATATAAAACATAAAAAAGCCGGGGTAATTGCTTACTCCGGCTTTTTTGTAGCTCGTTACTTAACGCAGACTTTTAGAGTGGTCCAAAATAGCGTGTATGGTTTGCAGTTGTGGTTTTTTCGTTAAAGAATCCAATTCTGCCCGGAGAGAATGATAAAATATCAAGTCGTCTCCTTCCAAATTTTGTACAACATCTGGTTTCATCACTTCGTTTGGGTTAGTGAGCTCATTTTTTGTAGAGGTTTCACCCATAAGCTTTTTCAGTTAATTTGTAAAGTAATAACGCACACTAATTTAGAATATTTTATTAAACTAAAAATAATTTCAAATTATTTATTAAGAAATTTATTTTAAGTAAAAACTAAATTTTTAAGTGACGATAACCTTTAAGTTAACAGTTGTAAAAGCTAATTCTTCAAACTCAGTTCTTTGCTTTGCATCATTTTACGCAGGTTATTTAGGGCGTAACGCATGCGGCCCAGTGCGGTGTTAATGCTTACACCGGTAATATCTGCAATGTCTTTAAAGCTCATGTCGCCAAAGTGGCGCATTAGCAATACTTCTTTTTGCTCGGATGGTAATTTCTGGATAAGTATTTTAAGGTCTTTATGGGTTTGTTCCCTTACCAGGCGGTCCTCCATGCTTTCATCATAGTTACCCAGCACTTCAAAAATATCAAAATCGTCGCCGTTATTGATCATCGGCGCACGTTTTTCGCGGCGGAAATGGTCAATCACCAAATTGTGTGCAATACGGCTAACCCAGGGTAAAAACTTGCCCTCCTCGTTATACTTTTTTGCTTTAAGGGTATTAATTACTTTAATAAAAGTATCCTGAAAAATATCTTCGGCCAGGTCTTCATCCTTTACCAACAGGTATATAGAAGTGTAAATTTTTGACTGGTAACGGCGGAGTAACTCCACAAGCCCGCCCTCATTACCGTTGATGTATAGATGGATTAGATCCTGATCACTTTGCAATTGAAAATCCATAGAAACTACTTGTTAATATTTGTGTTAGTACAATATTTATTTTAAAGTAGAGTTTTATCTATAGTCTGTCTCCTTATTGGGTTTATAATTGTTATAACTCAAATTAAGCGAATTTTAAGCGAATAACCAAATTCTGTTATCCCTTTTAGCTTGTCCTATGCCTAAATTTAACTTATTTTAACATTTTGAGTGTTAAAACATTTAAAGGTTTAATCAGCGCTGCGTCAGTGTAATGTAACCTCTTGAATTATTGGTAAAAACCAACTGCCTAAATGTAAAACTCATTTGGATAAGGCTAAATATTTTAGGATTTTTGCATTTTGGAACGGTTCATGGTTGATAGATCATAGTTCATGGCAAAATTTGCTATTACTATGAACCATGATCTATCAACCATTAGCTAAAGAATGAGCGCAGAATCAGAAAAAGATCCACAAAAAAATATTATCATAAAAGGGGCCCGGGTACACAACCTAAAAAATATGGATGTGGCCATCCCCAAAAACCAGTTGGTTGTAGTTACAGGTATGTCGGGTTCAGGAAAATCATCCCTGGCTTTTGATACTTTGTATGCCGAGGGCCAGCGCCGCTACGTTGAAAGTTTATCATCATACGCACGCCAGTTTTTGGGCCGCATGAATAAGCCCGATGTGGATTATATAAAAGGTATTGCTCCCGCTATTGCTATCGAGCAAAAAGTAATTACATCCAACCCGCGCTCCACGGTAGGCACCTCAACCGAAATTTATGATTACCTGAAGCTGCTTTACTCGCGTATAGGCAAAACCTATTCGCCGGTTTCGGGTGGCGTGGTGAAGAAAGATTCGGTTACCGATGTGATCAATTTTATTATGGCTATGCCTGACGAAACACAGGTTACCATATTAGCTCCTTTACATCCGCATAACGACCGTAGTTTAAAAGAAGAGCTGGCGGTATTAATGCAGAAAGGTTTTGTGAGGGTTGAGTTTCATGGTAAAATTGAGCGTATTGAATCTGTATTGGAAGATGCGAGTATAGATGAAAGCTTAAAGGTTAAAGGCGAAAGCAAAAAGGCCAATGAAGATCAATCTATAAAAATTGTGGTTGACCGTGTTACGAAAAATAACGAAGACGAAACCATAAGCCGTTTAGGCGACTCGATACAAACCGCATTTTTTGAAGGCAAAGGCGATTGCTATGTGCGCTATATTGACGGGGAAGAAGAAAAGGAGCACTTTTTTTGCGATAGGTTTGAGTTAGATGATATCAAATTTGAAGAGCCCACGCCTAATTTCTTCAGCTTTAATAACCCGTACGGTGCGTGTAAACGCTGTGAGGGCTACGGAAAAGTTATCGGTATTGACGAGGATCTGGTTATCCCCGATAAAAGTAAAACCGTTTACGAGGGAGCCATTGCCCCATGGCGCGGCGAAAAAATGCGCGAATGGAACGATGAACTGGTAAAAAACTCCTTAAAATTTGATTTCCCTATACATCGCCAATATAACCAGCTGACCGAAAAGGAGCAGCGTTTATTATGGACGGGTAATAAATACTTCCGCGGGCTGGATGAGTTTTTTAAGGAGATGGAGGCGCAAACCTATAAAATTCAATACAGGGTAATGCTGTCCCGCTACCGCGGTAAAACTACTTGTCCTGATTGTAAAGGCAGCCGCCTGCGCCAGGATGCCAGCTATGTTAAAATTGATGGTAAGTCAATCACCGATGTAGTATTAATGCCATTAGATAAGGCGCTGGAGTTTTTTAATACCATTGAACTAAACGAAAACGATACCAAAGTAGGCAAGCGCCTGCTGATGGAAATAACCAACCGTTTAGTGTTTTTAAATGATGTGGGGTTAAGTTATTTGACCTTAAACCGTTTGTCAAACACCCTATCAGGTGGCGAGTCGCAGCGTATTAATTTGGCAACTTCATTGGGTAGTAGTTTAGTGGGGTCTATTTATGTATTGGATGAGCCGAGCATTGGTTTGCACCCGCGTGATACGCAACGTTTAATTGGCGTATTGAAATCATTACGCGATGTGGGCAATACCGTTTTGGTGGTGGAACACGAAGAAGAGATCATGAAAGCTGCCGATCATATTATTGATATTGGCCCGGCAGCAGGTACGCATGGGGGTGAGTTAATATTCTCTGGCACCTACAACGAAATTATAAAAGATAAAAACAGCCTTACCGGTAAATATTTAAGCGGCGAGGAAGAAATAGCTATACCCACCTCCCGCCGCAAATGGCACGACTTTATTGAAATTAAAGGTGCGCGCGAAAATAACCTGCAGCATGTTACGGCAAAGTTCCCATTGGGTGTGTTGAGCGTAGTTACAGGGGTGTCGGGTTCTGGAAAAACCAGTTTGGTAAAACGCATACTGGCCCCGGCATTGCAAAAGGCGTTGGGCAACTACAATGGCGAACAAACCGGCAGCTACGATAGCATTGATGGCGATTATCAAAAAATTGAGCAGGTAGAGATGGTGGATCAAAACCCTATTGGCCGTTCGTCACGCTCCAACCCGGTTACTTATGTAAAAGCCTGGGACGAGATACGTAACCTGTATGCAACACAACCTGCATCAAAAGCGGCAGGATTAAAGCCATCGGCATTCTCGTTTAACGTGGAGGGTGGCCGTTGCGATGTTTGCCAGGGCGAGGGCGAAGTGAAAATAGAAATGCAGTTTATGGCAGATATCTTTTTGACCTGCGAGGCTTGTAACGGCCAGCGCTTTAAACAGCATATACTGGATGTAACCTATAATGAAAAAAACGTAGCCGAGGTATTGCATTTAACTATTGACGAAGCACTGGAGTTTTTTGCCAAAGAGCCTAAGATCATCGCCAAAATAAAACCGTTGGTTGATGTAGGGTTGGGATATGTGCAGTTGGGGCAATCATCCAACACCTTATCCGGTGGCGAGGCGCAGCGTATCAAACTGGCATCGTTCCTGGTTAAAGGGAATAACACGGCTAAAACGCTGTTTATTTTTGATGAGCCAACAACGGGTCTGCACTTTGCGGATATTAAAAAGCTGTTAAAGTCATTTGAGGCCCTACTGGATCATGGCAATACCATCATTGTAATTGAACACAATATGGACGTCATCAAATGTGCCGACTGGGTAATTGATATTGGTCCCGAAGGTGGCGACAGGGGCGGTAAAGTAGTATTTGAAGGCATGCCTGAAGATCTGATAAAAGAAAAGAATAGCTATACCGGTAAGTTTTTGAAGGAGCGGTTTTAATTCATATTCTGTTCATCTTCATTGGCGTCGTCTACATTAAATAATCTTCTGAGTTTTGTTATTTGTCGCTGCCTGTTAAAGTATTCGTCGAATAAATAAGCAGGAATAAAGCCGGCAAACCACATAATAAAACTCAGCAAATTCGAAGCATCTAACGGTACAGATAATATGCCTGCTACCATAAAAAAGATAAATCCTGCTAATGAGTAATAATTTGATTGTCTTAGCTTTAACTCGTAACCGTCGTCGCTATAATTTGCTTTGAAAGGATAGGTTATTATCGGAATCCAAATAATGTAAAATAAAAGCTTTTGGAAGTTGTTCAGATCAACTTCAATGTTTTTTGAAATAAATGTGTCAACCGTCGCTATTATATTATCCTTATAATTTTTAATGTCTTCTTCAGTAGGTTTTCTTTTCGCGAGTTCTTCAATCGCTACAGTAACAGCAAGATCAGTATAATCAAATTTATTATCTATAATATTCATCAGTTCTTCGGCAGACATTGTTGAATATTTTTCTTGAAGACTTTCTTTAGAAATCATGACATTGGTTTATAAGGCAATATAATAAACATAATTCAAACGCAATATTCAATAGTACTTTTATTTACTATTTTAATAATTGGCTATATTTAGTTGATGAATAAACTGGTCAGCTACTTATTTTTAATTGGTGTTACTTTATTCATTTCCTGCAATTCCGATAAATCTACCTCCAAAAAAACCACCTTCAATTTAAACCTCGATGAGGGCCTTACCTCCCTTGATCCCGCATTTTGCCGTAATAAAAATACTATCCTGATGGATAATCAAATCTATAACGGTTTGGTGCAGATTGATGATAGCCTGAAAGTGATCCCTTGCGTTGCTAAAAGTTGGGATATATCCCCCGATGGAAGAACCTACACTTTCCATTTACGCAATGATGTTTATTTCCAGGACGAAGCGCACTTTAAAAACGGCATAGGCCGCAAAGCCGTAGCAAGTGATTTTGTATATAGTTTTGGCAGGCTGATCGACCCTAAAGTAGCCTCATCCGGCTCATGGATATTTAGTGATAAAGTAAACGGAAAGCAGGATTTTATTGCGGTTAATGATAGCACTTTTCGGATACAGCTTAAACAACCTTTTGCGCCGTTTTTAAGTATGCTAACTGCGCCCTATTGCTCGGTTGTGCCTAAAGAAGTGGTTGAGTTTTATGGGAAAGATTTTCGCAGTCACCCCGTTGGTACCGGTCCGTTCAAGTTTAAATACTGGAAAGAAGGCGAAGTGGTTGTACTGCTGAAAAATGAAAAGTACTGGGAAAAGGATAGCAAGGGCAAACAGCTACCTTACTTGGATGCGGTGCGAGGCTATTTTATTGGCGATAAGCAAACCGTATTTATGGAGTTCATCAAAAAAAACCTCGACTTTTTAAATGATATTGATGGCAGCTACCGCGATGATATTTTAACCAAATCCGGTCGCCTTACCAAAAAGTATAAAGGCAAATTTATATTAAATACTGGTCCATATTTAAGCACGCTATACCTGGGGATATTGGTTGATACCAATATTGCTATTGTAAAAAAGTCGCCTTTAAAAGCATTGAAGATAAGGCAAGCTATTAATTACGCTATTGATAAGCAAAAGATGGTAAAATACCTGCGCAATGGCTTGGCTACACCGGGCGAGGCAGGCTTTATACCAGCAGGTATGCCTGGTTATGATAAGAATAAAATAAAGGGCTATTCTTATAATCCTGAAAAGGCGAGACAGTTATTAGCTGAGGCGGGCTACCGTGATGGAAAAAATTTGCCCCCAATAGTATTACATACTACTATAGCCTATCGTGGACTGATAGAGTTCGTCCAGCGTGAACTGGATAAAATAGGTATAAAAGCCAGTGTTGAAATTACACAGGGCGGCAGCCTGCGCGAATTAATAGCCAAAAATGGGGTGAACTTTTTTTATGGCGTTTGGATTGCCGATTATCCCGATGCCGAAAATTACCTGTCTCTTTTCTACTCAAAAAATAAAATACCATTTGGGCCCAACTACACAGGGTTTAACAATAAACAATTTGACATACTTTTTGAAAAAGCTGATCAAATAAAGGATGACGAACAACGCTACGCGCTTTACCGGCAAATGGACAATATTATTATGCAGCAATCGCCGGTGGTGGTGCTGTATTATGAAAAACGCATCAACCTGTATCAAAACTGTATATCAGGCTATAGTGTTAACGCCCAAAATTTAATGACGCTGAAAAGGGTGGTAAAGGGCAGTAAATAAGTTTTATTGTATATTCGTAAAAAATTAAAATCATGGACGCTTACACTATTATTAACCATCTGCACTCGGGTTTCAGGTACATTGTATTAGTATTGCTGATACTGGCTATAATTCAATCATTATTAGGTGCGGTTAACAAAAGCCCTTATACTGAGTTTAACCGCAAAGTGAATATGTTTGCCATGATATCGGCACACACCCAATTGTTGATCGGTATAATATTATACATCATTAGCCCTATGGTACAGTTTACCGGCGAAACCATGAAAAACCCTACCCTGCGTTACTTCGCGGTTGAGCATTGGTTTGGGATGATCATCGCTATTGCTTTAATAACCATCGGCCACAGCAAATCAAAAAAGATAGCTTTGCCCCAAATTAAGCACCGCACCATAGGTATATATTATGCAATTGCCTTAACAGTAGTTGTTGGAACATTAATTATGGGCCATATACCGGTATTTAAATAGTTTGAAAAAAAGTGGTAAAAAAGTTTGCCAATTCAAATTTCTTTATAAATTTGCGTCCACAATGATCAAAAAAACAAATAATACAAGCTGGTGGCGCCCATTAATTTTGGCAGCCGGATAATTTTTTGGTCAGAGAACCTTCACTAATCAATTACAAACCTAATAGGAAAACCCGGCGACCCTCATGCGCTGGGTTTTTTGTTTTACAGAATTTGGATATCACAATAAATGAAAAAATATAAAATTTTAACTACTTATAAAAAGCTGCTGGCCGATACGACCACGCCGGTAAGCATATACCTGCGCCTGCGCGATGTGTTCCCTAACTCGTTACTGTTAGAAAGCTCGGATTACCATAGCCGCGAAAACAGCATGAGCTACGTTTGCTGCGAACCAATTGCGGGCTTAGTGCTGAATAATGGGGTACTTACCGAGAGTTATCCCGGCGGACAAACCGAAATTTACCAACCGGGCGAGTTTGAATTAACCGGCCATATTAATGATTTTTTAAACCGTTTTGAACCTACTAAGATAGATTTAAAAGCCGCGGCCAATGGTTTGTTTGGATACTTTACCCATGAGGCGGTAGAGCATTACGAAACCATCAAGCTAAAGCATAGTGATGATACTACACGTACTATACCGGTAATGCAATACCATGTGTACCGTTATATTATAGCTATTGATCATTTTAAAAATGAGCTGTATATATTTTATAACCAGTTTGAAGGGGAGGATGCTGCTAATGCAGGCATTCAGCGAATTGAGGACCTGATCAAAAACAAAAACTTCCCTGAATACGGTTTTAAAAGTAAAAACGAGGAGCAATCAAACTTAACCAATGAGGAGTTTATTGGTATTGTTGAGAAAATGAAACAGCATATTTATCGGGGTGATGTGTTCCAGATAGTGCCGTCAAGGGCATTCTCTAAACAGTTTACCGGTGATGAATTTAATGTTTACCGTGCGTTGCGCTCTATCAACCCCTCGCCATATTTATTTTATTTTGATTTTGGCGACTTCCGGATATTTGGTTCATCGCCGGAGGCACAGATCACGATAAAAAATCGCGTAGCCAGTATATTTCCTATCGCGGGTACCTTTAAGCGTAGTGGCGATGACGAAAAAGATGCGGAACTGGCACAGAACTTAAAAAATGACCCTAAAGAATCATCAGAACACGTAATGCTGGTTGATTTGGCGCGTAATGACCTAAGCCGCCATTGCGAACAGGTGGAAGTAAAGGCATTTAAAGAGGTACAGTACTACTCGCACCTGATACACCTGGTGTCGCAGGTAAGCGGCAAATTGTTACCGGGTGTACCCAGCTTTAAGGTAGTTGCCGATACTTTCCCGGCAGGAACATTAAGCGGCGCGCCAAAATATCGTGCTATGGAGATCATAGATGAAAATGAAAAAACCAAGCGTAGCTTTTATAGTGGTGCCATAGGTTATTTAGGTTTTAACGGCGATTTTAATCATGCTATTATGATACGCTCGTTTTTAAGTAAAAACAATACACTGCATTACCAGGCAGGGGCGGGTATTGTTGCCGGTTCGGTGGCCGAGAGTGAGTTAAATGAAGTAAATAACAAAATTGCCGCTTTGCGTAAAGCAATTGAATTGGCAGAAGAACTGTAACAATACCCGGCATTTGTGGTTTAAACAAATTAGGAGTAACCATACAGCAAATAATACGTACAAATAAAAATTCCCTTATAAAAAAAGACGTTGGGAGTAGGTGAAAATGGAAAAGAAAATACTAATTATTGATAACTACGATTCGTTTACTTATAACCTGGTTCACCTGGTTAATGAAATTGGAATGCAGTGCGATGTGTGGAGGAACGACCAATTTAACATTGATGATGTGGACGCTTATGATAAGATCATATTATCTCCCGGCCCGGGAATACCATCAGAAGCCGGGTTGCTGTTGGATGTGATAAAAAAATATGCCCCTACGAAAAGTATTTTTGGAGTGTGCCTGGGCCAGCAGGCCATTGCCGAAGTTTTTGGCGGTAAGCTATATAATTTAAAACAGCCTATGCATGGTATAGCCACACCTATTAAGGTTACTGATGAGACAGAAAAATTATTTATTGACCTGCCGCAAGTTTTTAACGTTGGCCGTTACCACTCATGGGTAGTTGATGAAAAAGCCATTCCTGATGTATTAACGGTTACGGCAATTGACGAGGTGGACAACTCGGCTATGGCCATAAGGCATAAGGAATATGATGTGCGCGGTGTACAATTTCACCCGGAGTCGATATTAACCGAGTATGGTAAGGAAATGATGAAGAACTGGCTGATTTAAAGGCAGTTATCATTAAATTCGCGCTAAAAAAATCATGGTTTACACTTTTTTAGCAATTTATTTTTTAAATAATTGATTTTCAGATAATTAATACCATGTTAACCCCAAAAAGTGTTAACCTTTGTAAACCATGATTTTCATAAAATAATTGCTAATATTATTGCCCTTTTAGGGTTACAACAATGAATATTCTTGATAAGATAGTACTTAATAAACGCGCTGAAATTGCAGCCGCAAAAGCTAAAGTATCGGTAGCACAACTGGAAGCCGCGGAGTTTTTTAACCGTGATACTTATTCGTTCCGTGAGTTTTTGCTGGCACCTGATCGTACCGGAATTATTGCCGAGTTTAAGCGTAAATCGCCCTCGAAAGGGATAATTAATGATAAGGTAAGTGTTAAAGAAGTGACCAGTGCTTATGCAGCTGCTGGAGCATCGGCTTTATCGGTGTTGACCGATAAGGATTTCTTTATGGGCGCTCAACCTGATTTGATAGAGGCCCGCAATGCGAATACAATTCCGGTTTTACGTAAAGACTTTATGATAGACGAGTACCAGGTATTGGAAGCCAAAGCCTGGGGAGCAGATATTATTTTATTGATAGCCGCTATACTCACTCCAAAGGAAATTGACACACTGGCAAAACTGGCCAAAAGCTTAGGTTTAAATGTATTATTAGAGGTGCATAACCTGGAAGAACTGCAACGAAGCATTAACCCCAACCTGGATGCCATTGGCGTAAACAACCGCAACCTGGCTGATTTTACGGTATCGGTAGAGACGTCGTTCCAGTTAGTTGAGCACATCCCTGCTGAGTTTTTAAAAATATCTGAAAGCGCTATAAGCAACACGGAGGTTATTAAAACTTTAAAGCAAGCCGGCTTTAACGGATTTTTAATCGGCGAGAACTTTATGAAGGAGCAAGACCCCGGTGCAGCTATAAGGGAATTTGTGAAGGGGTTGTAATATAACCCTGTGTCAAAGTGTCTATTTCGTTAACTTGGCACTTTGATTGTTAAATCAATATTAATGAAACAAAAATTTTATGACACTGCCATTAAGCAGGAGCGTGCGGTTTTAGTTGGCGTTATTACCGCCAACGAAACGGACGAACGCGCGAAAGAATATTTAGAAGAGTTACAATTTTTGGTAGATACCGCAGGTGCCAAAACCGAAAAGATATTTACCCAAAAACTAGCCCAAACTGATAGGCGTACGTTTGTAGGCTCGGGCCGTTTGGAAGATATTAAAGCCTACGTAAAAGAAGAGGAAATTGATATTGTGGTATTTGACGATGAGTTAACGCCATCGCAACTGCGCAATATTGAGAATGAGCTACAAGTTAAAATACTGGACCGCAACAATCTGATACTGGATATTTTTGCCAGCCGTGCTAAAACCGCGCAGGCTAAGACCCAGGTAGAGCTGGCGCAATTGCAATACTTATTACCCCGCCTTACCCGCCTTTGGACACACTTGGAGCGGCAAAAAGGTGGTATTGGTATGCGTGGCCCGGGTGAGAGCCAGATAGAGACAGATAGAAGGTTGATTTTAGATAAAATTTCGTTGTTGAAAGATCGGTTAAAACTGATCGATCGTCAAAATGAAACACAGCGTAAAAACCGTACACAAATGGTGCGCGCGGCATTGGTAGGTTATACCAACGTAGGTAAATCAACCATTATGAATATGCTTTCTAAATCGGATGTATTTGCCGAGAACAAGCTGTTTGCAACGCTTGATACTACGGTACGCAAAGTAGTTATAGAGAATGTGCCGTTCCTGCTATCAGATACGGTTGGATTCATTCGCAAGTTGCCTCATCATTTGGTAGAGTGTTTTAAATCGACTTTAGATGAAGTACGCGAAGCGGATATTTTGATCCATGTGGTTGATGTATCGCACCCCAGCTTTGAGGACCAGATGCGTGCCGTAAATGAAACGCTAAAAGATATGGGCGCGGTAGATAAAGATACCATTACGGTATTTAATAAAATGGATGCCTTTCAGCCACCTGCAACCCAACAGGGTGAAGAGGCTGAACCATTAACCCTGGAAGATTTTAAACACAGCTGGATGGCCAAGAATAATAGCCCGGCTATATTTATATCAGCTACCGAAAAAGAAAATATTGACGAGTTTAGGAACCTGTTATATGAGCATGTAAAAGCTATCCATGCCGACAGGTATCCGTATGATAATTTGTTGTATTAAAAAAGTTCCCCTCCTCGGAGGGGGCGCGAAAGGAATGTGTAGTGGCAGGGGCGGGTTAATCGCAAATAACACACCCCTCTGCCCCTCTCAAGAGGGGAATCGCACCGGGCCTCGCTTTAAGTAAGAAAGATGTTGTGGGTTATCTCCGGAATTATCCCTTTTTCCAAAGCGGTATCAAAAAGCAATTTGATGGCTTTGCGGCCCTCTTCACCCAACTCTATAGAATATTTATTTACGTACAATTCAATATGCTTGTACATCACTTCCTCGCTCATTTCCTGCGCGTGCTGGCGGATAAAATCCAATCCCGATTTAGGGTTGGCAAACGCATACTCAACGGATCTGCGCAGCACCCTATTAATTTTATGCTGAACATCCTCAGGTAAATTACGGTTTGCCACAATACCACCCAGCGGAATAGCGCAGCCGGTTTGTTTTTCCCAGTAATCGCCCAGGTCTATGATCTTTTTTAACCCTTTATCCTGGTAGGTGAAACGGTTCTCGTGGATGATCAGTCCGACATCAACGCGGCCCTCTAAAACAGCATCTTCAATATCGCTGAAAACTAATTCCACTTTATTAGTAGCATCAGGAAAAGCCAATCCTAATAAAAAATTGGCGGTGGTGTATTTGCCGGGAATACCGATTAAAGGATTTCGAATTTCGGATTTACGATTTCGAATTTGGTTATTCTTTAAATCCGAAATTGAAATTTCGAAATCCGAAATCAAAAGTGGTCCAACTCCAAATCCCAACGCGCTGCCGCTCTCTAACAGTACATATTGATTGGCTACATAAGCAAAAGCATGGTAGCTTAGCTTGGTAATATCCAGTTCGCCACGAAAGGCTTTTTGGTTAAGCGTTTCAACATCATCATAAAACACCTCAAACTCTAAACCTTCGGTATCAATTTTATGATGGATAAGCGCGTCAAAAATAAAAGTATCGTTAGGGCAAGGCGAAAAGCCGAGGGTTAATTTCATGTTATACGTTTTACGTGGTACGTTATACGTGAAGAGTATTAAAAACGTACGACGTATAACGTCAAACGTTCAACTCGCACACCTACAAGTCCTTTATCAATTCCAGCGCAAAGTTATTCAGATTTTTGATGGCAAGTGGTATATCCCAGTTATCGCGGTTACGTTTCTCCACATAATTTGACACAGCCCTGATCTGTATGCAGGGTACGTGCAGTTTATGGCAGGCGTAAAAAAACGCGGCGCCCTCCATGCTTTCCAACTGTGGGTTAAGGCGGGCAATAATGGCGGCTATGCTCTCATCATTACCGTGCACGGTGTTAACGGTAATGGCATTAGCTTTATTAATAAAGTGCTTTTTGGTAAACTGATTGATGGCGCTGGTGGGTTTAAAAATACTGGCGCCAAACCCCAGTTTTTCAATACTGATAAACTGTTTGTCATCTTCGGCACCCAATTCGGCAAAAGTGTCTTCATATACCTCCAGCACTTTACCTAAGGGGATATTGCGGTCAAAGCTGCCGGCAATGCCCAGATTTATAACCACATTATAAACATTATGAGGCAAATGTCTGGCTAACGCAAAAGCTGTTGGCACCATACCCGCCCCGGTTATTAGTACCGAGCAGTTGGCTACAGACACATGGCGCGTAACAAACAAATTTTCTTCTTCATCCGACCTTTGCATGCCGAAGGTGGTCATTAATGGTTCAACTTCGGTTGGGGTGGCAGCAACAATTAATACACGCATGTCGTTTTTGTTTTATCACTAAGATAAACAAACCACTTTATATTTGTTTGTATATTTGCACCACTAAATATTATGATGATATACGTAACGCGCAAAGAACATTTTAATGCAGCCCATAAAATGTACCGTGATGAATGGAGCGCAGAGAAAAATGCCGAAATGTTTGGCAAATGCGCCAACCCTAACTGGCATGGCCACAACTATAATCTTTTTGTAACCGTAAAAGGAGAGATTACTCATGCTACGGGTTACTTAATAGATTTGAAAGAGCTTAAAGTGATCATTAACGAGCATGTTATAGAGAAGCTTGACCATAAAAATATTAACCTTGATGTTGATTTTATGAAAGGCATGATGGCATCAACCGAATTGCTTTGTATTGGCATTTTTAACCAGTTAAAAGCACCTATTGAAGCTTACCCCGGCGTGTTTTTGCACTCGGTAAAATTATATGAAACCGAAAATAACTCGGCAGAGTATTTTGGTGATTAACCGATAACCCATGATTGATAAAAACAATATCCCTGACAGGGATGATGATATAAACGGCTACGAAAAAATTGACCGTTATAACCCTGATCTGATCACCAGCCTTTCTGCCCACTACAAGGAAGTTTTAAAGCAAATAGGCGAGAATCCGGAACGCGAAGGGTTATTAAAAACCCCCGAACGCATAGCCAAAGCCTTGTTATACCTTACCCATGGTTATGATCTGGATGCTAAAGAAATATTAAACTCGGCCCTTTTTAAAGAAGAGTATAGCCAAATGGTGGTGGTTAAGGATATAGAAGTATATTCAATGTGCGAGCACCATATGCTTCCATTTTTTGGTAAGGCACATATTGCCTATATACCTAACGGCTATGTAGTAGGTTTGAGCAAAATACCCCGTGTTGTTGATGCTTATGCACGTCGGCTACAGGTACAGGAGCGTTTAACCAATGAGATACGCGATTGTATACAGGAAACGTTGCAACCAATAGGTGTAGGTGTAGTTATTGAGTGCCGCCACCTATGCATGTGTATGCGTGGTGTGCAAAAACAAAATTCTGTTACCACAACATCGGCATTTACCGGCGGGTTTTTGCAGGAAAAAACCAGGGCGGAGTTTTTGAACTTAATTTCACAGAAATTAAGTTAGTGATCAGAGGTTGGAGATTAGTGATTAGTACGCTAACACAAATCTTTAACCTAATTGTTATTTATCATTAATATACCATATAAACAACTAATCTCTAATCACCAATTAACTAATCACTATTTTGAAAGCATATATTTTTCCGGGGCAAGGTGCCCAGTTTGTTGGCATGGGTAAAGATCTTTATGATCAGTCAGACAAAGCCCGTGAACTGTTTGAGCAAGCCAATGATATATTGGGTTTCCGTATTACTGATATTATGTTTAACGGTACCGACGAGGACCTGAAACAAACTAACGTTACCCAACCGGCCATATTTTTACATTCGGTTATACTGGCTAAAGTGATGGATGATTTTGCTCCCGAAATGGTAGCAGGCCACTCGTTAGGCGAATTTTCTGCTTTGGTAGCTGCCGGTGCATTGTCATTTGAGGATGGTTTACGTTTGGTTGCTGCACGTGCCAATGCCATGCAAAAAGCCTGCGAGATACAGCCATCAACCATGGCGGCTATTTTGGGTCTGGATGATTTTACGGTAGAGGACATTTGCCAGCGTACCAGCGAAATTGTTGTGCCGGCTAATTATAACTGCCCGGGCCAGTTGGTTATATCAGGTACCATAGCAGGTATTGATAAGGCTTGCGAAATGATGACTGAAGCCGGTGCCAAACGCGCCATAAAATTAAATGTAGGCGGCGCCTTCCATTCCCCGCTGATGGAAACAGCCAGGGTGGAGTTGGAACATGCCATTGTACATACTGAGATCAAATCGCCGGTTTGCCCTATTTATCAAAATATTGATGCCAAACCATACATTAAACCCGAAGAAATTAAGCATAATTTAATTGCCCAGCTTACCGGGCCGGTTAAATGGACGCAAACAGTTACACACATGCTACAGGATGGTGCAACCTCGTTTACCGAGGTGGGGCCAGGGGCTGTTCTACAAGGGTTGGTTAAAAAAGTTGATCGCGCCATACCCACTTCAAGTGCTGCATTGCAACAATAATTTTAAAAGCCGCAAACTAAAGCGGCTTTTTTTTATTTTAGAGGTACACTAATCTATCTATAGCCAAATTGACTTACTCGGGAAAAATACGTTGGATGCTTGCCCTGTTAACAACTATGCTGTTGTTAACGGCAATTATTGCCCGTGAAACGTATACGCCTCAAAACAGCCTCAATCAATCGGCTAAATTATTAGAAGACAACCTACATAAAAAGGAGGTTCTGGTTAATAGTAAGATAGGTACACCTGCCGATTTAAAAAAATTACAGACCCTTTCAACTGACAACGGGTATGCCCTTGATTTTATGAGGGAAATGACTACTAATAATAGCATTTGGGTTTTAGCTTTTAATAATAAAAATTTGATTTTTTGGAGTGGCATTAAGTTAATGCCACCTAATATTGATGCCATAAAAAATGGCTCATCCTTTTATAAAACAAATAATGGTTATTATGAAGTTATAAAAAAAACAGAGGGTCCATTTTCTATCTTATTTTTCATATTGGTAAAAAACAGTTTCTCGTATCAAAACCAATATCTGCAAAATACTTTTATACCTGATTTATTTAATGATAAAAGTATTGAGATAGCAGACTTTACAGATAACAGGGTATACCAAATACATGATGTAAACCATAAATACCTGTTTTCGGTAAAAGTAAACCCCAATGAAATTAACCATCGCTTTTTTTATTTTGAGCTTACTTTTTGGGTATTAGCCTTTATAGCCTTATGCTTATTAGTACATAATATTGCGGGATATATTTCACGTAAAGGCTATGTGCTTTCGTCGGTATTATTTGTAGCATTATTTATTATTGCCCTGCGCTTTGTAAACAGGTACTATCATTGGCCAGATCTTTTACAGCAACTGGAAATATTTAAACCGCAGATATATGGATCAAAATACATTAATGCTACCCTGGGCGATTTTTGTATTAACATATCATTGCTATCGTGGTTTGCTACGTTTTTGTTTAAACAGCGTAATCGTTTAATAAAAGTGCCGCCGGGCAAAACAGGTAGTTATGTTTTGTATATAGTGTGTGTAAGCATATTATTAGCATCATTAACAGCCTTATTGCGAACTTTTTTCAATTTAGTTTATAATTCCCAAATTAATTTTGATGTAAACAATGTGCTTAATCTTTCGGGTTTTAGTGTTGTTGGTATTTTATTGTTATGCTTTAGCTTTTTAATATTCTTTTTGTTTACCGAAACCGTCCTTACAATTTCCAAACGCCTTACTATACCCTTAAACCACCAATTAGCAATTTTTATAACCATTGTTTTTTTAACAACTATAATTTACGCGTATTATTGGGAGTTTACGCTGGTTTATTGCTTTTGGGCTATTATTGTTTTAATACGAGGCTATTCTTACCGCTACAATAACCGTAGTCTTAGTTCGGGTATGTTTGCCGTAATCATCTTGTTATACGCCTTCATATCATCTGTAATGCTTAATCATTTTGAATCGATAAAGGAGCAGGATTCAAGAATACAACTTGCAAATCGACTTAAAAAGGAAGATGACCCTAAAGCGGAAGAACTATTTAAAAAAATAGAGAAAAAAATTATTGACGACAAAGATGTTATTAACTCATTTAAGGGTAAAAATTTTAATATAATTTTTCTTAAAAACTGGCTGCAGAAACTCTATTTTGATGATTATTTATCAAAGTATGATTTTAAAGTGCATGTGTTTGATAGTAACGACCAAACCATATCAAAAGATAAAGACATTAGGTTGAATGATTTTAAAGACATGGTTCTTTTTAGTTCATTTAAAGTGTCTGACAACTTTTATCGTGAAAACTCAACATTTGGCTCACAAAACTATTTCGCCATATTACCAATAGCTGATAAGGAGCAAAGCCTTGGTGTAATTGTAGTTGATTTACAGTCAAGATCAATCCAAATAGCTGATGCATTTCCCGATTTGCTGATTGATGGTAATGGTCAACAGGAAGATGTTTTTAAAGATTATTCCTATGCTTTTTACAGCGATAATAAGCTAATGGCACAGCATGGCAATTTTGTATATAATTTAATAAATACTGATTTTAAAGGAACCACCGGAAAATATGTGTTTACAACTACAGACATCAGTAACCCACAGTGGTACCGGCCATTTGCCCGGTACAGCCACCTGGTGTATAAAACCAGCGATAGGAACCTTATCGTTTTAAGCAGGCAGGAAAACGCGGTGCTGTATGATATTGCATCGTTAACTTTCTTTTTTGTGGTAATGCTGGTATTTAGTGTAATTGTTATTTTAATAAGATGGTCATGGATACGTATCAAGGTATTAAGCGTTACCGACAACCGTATAAAATGGAATTTCAGGATAAATTTTGACAAGGTACTGTATAAAACGCGCATCCAGTTTTCAATGGTATTTGCCGTAGTAATTACATTGATCATGGTAGCAATTATAACGTACATATCTATTAGTACCCAATATCAAAATCAACAGGATAAAGCTATACGCGATAAGATAAACCGCATTGCAGGATCATTTGAGGATGGACTTATTGACAAATTTACCGGGAAAATCACAGAACAGGACCAGATAGATTTTGAGGCTTTGGCTGATTCATACAGTACTGATTTAAGTTTGTTTAACCGCAACGGCGTATTATTAATTACCACACAACCTAAAATTTACGAGTCGGATTTATTAATACGAAGAATGAATGCGCGGGCATTTGTAAATCTTAACCGCATGCAGCGGTCTGAATTTGTGAACGATGAAAAAATAGCAGGATTAAATTATAAGGCTGCATATTCGCCTCTAAAAAATACCAGGGGTGATGTTATTGCTTATTTGCAGCTTCCTTATTTTTCTAACCAGGCTGACTACCAAGATCGAATTGGTTCACTCCTAAATATAATGTTTAACATATATGCGTTGGTTTTTATAGCGATTGCCTTATTTGCTGTATTTATCGCACGTCAAATTACCTATCCGTTAAATTTTATACAGGCAAGCCTTAGCAAGATAATTTACGGTAAAAAAAATGAGCCCATTAAATGGGAGCGTGATGATGAGATAGGCGCATTGGTAAAGGAATATAATAACATGATAGCTGCTTTAGAGGAAAGTGCTGGTAAACTAGCCCAATCTGAAAGGGAAAGCGCCTGGCGCGAAATGGCTAAACAGGTTGCCCATGAGATTAAAAATCCATTAACCCCATTAAAATTAGGGTTACAATTACTGGATAAATCATGGAAAGATAAAGACCCTAAGTTTGATCAAAAATTTGAGCGGTTTAGTAAATCATTCGTTGAACAGATAGAGAGCTTATCATCAATAGCATCCGAGTTTTCGGCCTTTGCTAAAATGCCCGATACGCGATTGGAGCGCATTAATATATTTGACATGTTAAACCAGGCGGTAACCATTTTTAAACAAATGGATAATCTTAAAATAATCTACCATCCTGCTGCCGAACCATTTTATATTTTTGCCGATAAGGACCAGCTATTACGTTGTTTTAATAATTTATTGAAAAATGCTATTGAAGCCACGCCGGAGGATAGGGCAGGCATTATTGAGATTACCCATACTATTACTGATAAAAATATTTTACTGACTATTAAAGACAATGGTAACGGGATACCTGAAAAAACGCGCGAGAAAATTTTTGAGCCTAATTTTACGACCAAAAGCTCGGGTACAGGGTTAGGGCTGGCTTTTGTTAAAAACTCTATTGAAAATGCAGGCGGTAAAGTATGGTTTGAAACCGTTACTGGGGTGGGGACTACCTTTTACCTTAGTCTGCCTGCTGCTAACCGGGAAAGCTAAACTTACCCATTAAAACTGCCGGATTATGGCCTATTGTAATCGGCTCGCCCGCTAATGCTTCATTCCCCAATAAAGCAAATAGTATAGCCTCCTTAGCGTCCGGATTTATGCCTAAAGCAGAGGTATCTGCTACTTTAATTTGTGGTAGGGCTTGTTTGATCAAATTCATTAATAAAGGGTTACTGGCACCGCCGCCGCTAACAAACAAGTGTATATCATTGATCAGGAAATTGGCTTTAATAAAATTTGATATTGCCGTTGCCGATAAAGCAGTCAGTGTTTTTACCAGGTCGTTTGGGGATATACCAGTAGTGTTTGATGCCTGTTGTGCTTGCGCTACATAAGTTAAATTAAACAACTCCGGTCCGGTAGTTTTGGGGGCAGCCTCCGTAAAAAATGAGTGTTTCAGCAACTCATTTAACAATGCCTCATTTACATTTCCGGCCAGCGCTATCTTTGCATCTTCATCATAAGGCTGATCAAAATATTTTTTACAAGCGGCATCAACCAGGGTGTTGCCGGGGCCAATATCGGTGCATAAAATATGGTCCATATTGCTATCCGCAGGCAGATAAGTTAAATTAGATATGCCGCCAATATTTAGCAATATCCTGTTCTGGCCGGGTTTGCTGCCCAACAACACATCGCCATATAAGGCTAGTGGAGCGCCCTCGCCGCCGGCGGCAATATGTTTTTGCCTAAAATCGCTAATGGTTAATACCCCTGTTTTTACCGCTAAATGATCACCGTCCCCAATTTGTAGGGTGGCATTTGAGTAGTTCTGTTGTTGGTGCAATCTTTTAGGCGCGTGGTAAATGGTTTGCCCGTGGCTGGCTATAAAATCAATAGTTGTTGGGTCGATGTTCCAATCAGCCAGCGCCGTTAATATCAGTTCGCCATGAAAAGTACCTATGTAATCATTCAGCAAACAAACTTTTTCCAGATCAACCGACCGTTTGGAGAAAATTGATCTTACCTCATCTTTAAAACCATTATTGTAAGGTATGGTAATATAGTGCAGCAGTTTAAACGATGTTTGTAAACCATTGCCGGTAAACTCGCATAAAGCAATGTCCAGTCCATCTAACGACGTGCCCGACATTAAACCAATACCCAGCTTAACTGGTTTTTGGGCTATAGATACTAATTTTTGCAGATTTTGGTTTAACATTAACACGGGTTTAAATTACTTATTTGTAAGCCGATGCGCAAAAGTTAAATTATATCCCGATATTTTTGTTTAAAGCCCACATAATTATGGCCCGATTAAATTTATTGGAAGAAACCCGATACGAAAAATTACCTGTTAAGGTATATCCTAATGCCAATGCTGCATCAATTACAGTAGCAAACAGAATTGCCGCGCTTATAAGCGATAAAGATACCAAAGGAGAAAAGACAGTATTAGGCCTGGCAACAGGTGTAACCCCAATTGGTGTATATAATGAATTGGTAAGGCTGCATCGCGAAGAAGGGTTGAGCTTTAAAAATGTGATCACCTTTAACCTGGACGAGTATTATCCCATGCAGCCAAACGCGGTGCAAAGCTACGTTACCTTTATGAACCAAAACCTGTTTGATTATATTGATATTGACCGGGCTAATATCCATATTCCCGACGGTACATTAAAACAGGAAGATATACCTGCTTTTTGTTTAAACTATGAAAAGCAAATAGAACAATTAGGCGGCCTTGATTTACAAATATTAGGCATAGGCCGTACCGGGCATATTGGTTTTAATGAACCGGGCTCCGCACCAAACTCGGGTACGCGGCTGGTTACTTTAGATGACCTTACCCGGGCCGATGCTTCGCGCGATTTTGGGGGTAAAGAAAACGTACCCACAAAAGCCATCACCATGGGTATTGGCACTATATTTAAGGCCCGTCAAATTATACTGATGGCGTGGAACAAAAAGAAAGCGCCTATCATAAAAAAAGCGGTTGAAGGTGAAATTTCCGGCGAAGTGCCGGCAACTTACCTGCAATTATCAGACAATGTTGAATTTGTGCTGGATGAAGATGCCGCATCTGAACTAACACGCTTTGATACACCGTGGTTGGTAAAGGATTGTATTTGGGATAATGAATTAAAAAAGAAAGCCGTGATATGGCTTTCAAACAAGGTTAATAAGCCAATATTAAAGCTGATAGAGGAAGATTATAATAACAATGGCATGGCTCAACTGGCAGTTGAGCAAGGTCCGGTATATCAGATAAACATAGATATTTTTAACCAGTTGCAGCATACTATAACCGGTTGGCCAGGCGGCAAGCCCGACGCCGACGATAGTCAGCGGCCCGAGCGTGCCTTGCCTGCTAAAAAGCGTTGTATTATATTTTCGCCGCATCCGGATGATGATGTGATATCCATGGGTGGTACGTTTATCCGTTTGGTTGACCAGGGACACGATGTACACGTGGCTTATCAAACATCGGGCAATACAGCGGTTTGGGATGACGATGTATTACGTTATGCCGAATTTGCTATCGACTTTAATAAAAACATGGGGAATGACGTAACCAAACTACAGGCCATACACGATGAAATGCGCACTTTTTTTGCCACCAAGCAGCCTAACCAGATTGATACGCCAGAAGTGCGGGATGTAAAAGGTTTTATACGGAAATCAGAAGCGATATCAGCGGCACGTTATGCCGGGTTAAAGGATGAGCAAATTCATTTTATGGCCTTACCGTTTTATGAAACAGGTAAGGTTAAAAAAAACTCGGTTACCGATATAGATATACAAATGACCGTCGATCTGCTGCAAAAAATAAAGCCGCACCAAATATATGCCGCCGGCGATTTTGCCGATCCGCATGGGACACATATCGTTTGTTTTAATATTATTTTACAGGCATTAAATCGCCTTAAAAGCGAAAGCTGGGTAAATGACTGCTGGCTATGGATGTACCGTGGGGCATGGCAGGAGTTTGAAATTTACGATATTGAAATGGCTGTACCACTATCTCCTGCAGAAGTATTACGCAAGCGGGATGCGATATTTAAGCATCAATCGCAAAAGGATAAGCCTGTTTTTCCGGGTGAAGATGCCCGTGAATTTTGGATAAGGGCAGAGGAGCGTAACCGTGAAACTGCCGGGAAATATGATAAGTTGGGACTTTCTGAATATGCGGCTATGGAAGCGTTTAAGCGATACTACTTTTAGTATATTTAAAAAATAATAAAGCGTCATTGCGAGGAACGAAGCAATCTCTAAGCCAGACAATCAAAACCGTGCACTTGTCCTATGTAGAGATTGCCGCGCTACGCTCGCCATAACGTGAGGGATAAATCTCATGCAAAACCAAAAACCAAGACTTTTATCACTGGACGTTTTTAGAGGAATCACGGTAGCAGCCATGATTCTCGTTAACAATCCCGGCGATTGGGGCCATATTTATGCGCCGTTAGAGCACTCGGCGTGGAATGGTTGTACACCCACTGATCTGATATTCCCTTTTTTCCTGTTTATTGTCGGTGTATCTATCGTTTACGCGATGGAAACCAAGGCGGAGAATAAAGTAAATCATTCTAAAATGATTTGGTCTGCTTTGCGCCGCTCGGTTATTTTGATAACTATAAGCCTGATAACACAATTGCTTTTTCATCCGGGATTGGCGCATTTGCGTTTCCCTGGAGTATTGCAGCGTATAGGTTTGGTATATTTCATTTGTACTGTTTTGTATTTAAAATCTTCGCAAAAAACACGCGACTGGCTGCTGGTTGTCATACTGGTTGGCTATTACGTTTTATTAAATTTTGTGCCGGTGCCGGATACCGGTGTAGCGAGTTTAGAGCCGGAAACAAATTTTGGCGCCTGGCTTGACAGAACGGTATTTACCACCAATCACCTTTGGAGCGAATCGCATACCTGGGACCCGGAAGGCTTGTTGGGTACTATACCTGCTATTGCCACCGGATTGATAGGTATACGCATAGGCAGCTGGCTAAAGCGTGAGGATAGGGATGATGCAGTTAAAGTAAGCTGGATGCTAACGTACGGGATGTTGGCTATAGTTGCAGGATTGATATGGGACCTGTTCTTCCCTATAAATAAAGCCTTGTGGACCAGTTCATACGTGTTATATACCGGTGGTTGGGCTATAACAGGCCTGGCTATTTGTTATTGGCTGATAGATGTACAGGGATATAAAAAATACGCTACGCCGTTTGTGGCCTTTGGTAGGAATGCGTTGTTCGCCTATATACTGTCGAATTACATCCCGCATTATATTATCAATAAGATAAAAATAGATGGACAAGGCATTTACCAATTACTATATGCGCCATATTTTTCACCTTTTAATGCATCCGTTATAAGTGGCTTTGCTTTGGTTTTGCTCATTTGTTTAATAATGTGGATATTGTATCTTCGGAAGATCATTATAAAAGTATGATATGTTAAATAAGTAAATAATATTTAACTGCTCCTTTCGTTTTTGCATCTTAGCACAATTTTAAATTTAAACATGAATTTTAACAAAATTGCTCTTACAGGCATTATTGCCTTATTAATATCTGCTACAAGTTTTGCACAGGTAAAAAAGAAACCTGCACCTTCACCAAAATCTAAACCAACTGTAGCAATTGCTCCGGCTAAACCGGCTGCATTACCTATTGACCCTGAAGTTATTATTGGAAAATTACCCAATGGCCTAACCTATTATATCCGCAGCAATGCTTTCCCTAAGTCGCGTGCTTCGTTATTTTTAGTAAATAAAGCCGGCTCGCTATTGGAAAGCGATGCCCAGCAGGGAGCGGCCCACGTTATTCAGCATATGGCTTTTAATGGCACCCGCGATTTTCCTAAAGCCGAATTAGAAAATTATTTAAAAGCACGTGGCGGAGCTTATGGGCCCGAAATAAGTGCATCTTCATCATTTGACCAATCAACCTATCAATTAACACTGCCGACAGATACCATAGATGTTTTTGAAAAGGGATTTAAAATTTTAGCTAACTGGGCAGGCAACATTAATTTTGACGCGGCGGATATAGAGAAGGAACGAGCTATAGCCATTGCAGAGGTTAATGGCAACAATGCGCAGCAGCGTTTGCAAAACCAATCAATACCCATATTGCTTAAAAACTCCAGGTATGCTTTGCGCCAGCCCGAAGGTACAGAGGCTGCCATTAAAAAACTTGATGCAGCTGCTATAAAAGCCTTTTATAAAGATTGGTACCGCCCCAATTTACAGGGTATAATTATAGTAGGCGATTTTGATGCAAAAAATGTAGAGAAGCTGATAAAAGACAATTTCTCATCATTAACCAACCCGGTACCGTTAAAACCCGCTGTTGAATATACAGTTGCTCCCCCCACCGGAACAACCGTGAATTTTATTACTGATAAAGATGTTGTTTACCAGCAAATGCAAATTGTTGCTTTGCAACCGCCTGCACAGGTAAAAACTGTAGCAGATTATATGCAAGGCGTACGCGTCAATTTGTTTAATCAAATGCTTGGCGCCCGTATAGATGAATTGGTCAAACAGCGCAATTCGCCATTAACAAGTGGGCAGGCATCATACACACCCTTTATTGGTAAGCAAAACGCGTTTACTACAATTGCGGCAGGCAGGTCCGGGGAGTTTGAAGAAGCGGTAAAAGCTATAATAGCCGAAACTGAGCGTGCAAAAAAGTTTGGTTTTACGGTAACTGAACTGGAGCGCGCCAAACAAAATGCCCTGATAGGGTTTAGTAATGCTTACCAAAATAAGGACAGAACCCTCTCAGTAGGGTATGTATCACAATATATACAAAACTATTTATATGGCGAACCTATACCAGGGGTGGATTATGAGTATAACTTTTATACTAACAACATTACTAAAATTAGTGTTGCAGACATTAATGGTATCGCCAACAAATATTTGTCTTTGCCAAACAGGGTAATTCTTGTTCAGGGTGCCGAAGCTGAAAAAAACAACATGCCTAATGAAGCTACTCTATTGGCCTGGATAAATGATGCCGGTAAAAATATTACGGCATATGTTGATGAAAAGGATGAGCCTTTACTGGACAAACTACCCGAGGCCGGTAAGGTGGTAAAAACCGAACAGGATAGTTCAATTATTATAACGAGACTAACCTTATCAAACGGGGTAAAAGTTATATTGAAACCTACTGATTTTGCCAATAACCAAATACTAATAAGCGGCTATAGTTTTGGTGGCACATCATTAGCATCAGACGCAGACTTGGTATCGGCTAAATATGCTGAGCAGATAATACCAGTTAGCGGGGTTGGTAATATTACCCAGACCCAGTTGGATAAAAGGCTTAACGGTAAAAATGCAAAAGTCTATCCATATATAAGCGAACTTACCCAGGGAATATCCGGTAGCGCAACCACTGAAGATTTTGAATTAGCCATGCAATTGTTGTATTTATACTTTACACAACCCCGTAAGGATGCTGCTACCTGGCAGGAAGAAATGAAGCAGCAAAAGACAGCAGTGATGAAAAGGGCAATTGATCCGTTAAGTGCCTACCAGGATACGGCATCGGCAATTTTAACTAATTATAATCCACGTGCAAGGAACTTTACCATAACCGATTTAGATGCAGCCAGTTTAGATAAAGCATACCAGTTTTACAAAGACAGGTTTGCTGACGCAAGCGGATTTACGTTTGCGTTTGTAGGCTCGTTTGATGTTAAGGCTATTATTCCTTATTTGGAAACTTACCTGGGCTCATTACCGTCAACTAATAAAAATGAGACCTATAAAAATTGGAAAATATACCCGCAACCCGGTAAGATTTCCAAAACTATATCAAAGGGCACCAATGAAAAAGCATCTGTGCAGTTAACCTACAGCGGCAACTACATTTATAATGAAGATAATAATTTGCAAATGGATGCCTTAGAGGAAGCGATAAACATGAAACTGGGTACCCGTTTAACTGAAGAAGAAGGAGCATTTGCGCCCGGAGCCAGCATAAACTATGCAAAAATACCCGAGGGCCGTTATGAAATTACGGTATACTTTGATGCTATACCCACTAATGTTGACAAGCTAATAAATATGACTTTTGAGGAGATCAACAAATTAAAAACTAATGGTGCTGACGATAAAGAGATAAAGAATTTTACTTTGAAGGAAGCGCAACAAACTAAAACCAGTTTCAGGCAAAATATTTTTTGGGCAGGATATTTAAATACAACGTCTCAAAATCAGGAAGACCCTGCCAGGTTGATAAGTCATGTTCAAAACCTGTCGAAAGTAACTGCGCAAAGCACCAAAGAGGCAGCCAATAAATATTTTAACGATACCAATTTGATCAAACTAATATTATTGCCGGAGAAGCAATAGAATTTTGCACATCATTTAAAGCAGCCCGTTCATATAATGAACGGGCTGCTTTGCTATATTAGCTAACTAAACAATTATTTTTTTGTTAGATAAATAATGGTTACCCCAGGGCAAAAAATTATACAAGAGTGGTATAAAGTAAAAAAGTGGAAGCAGTTCCCGTTTCAGCAGGAGATGGAAACCGCTTATTTAGGAGGTTATTCCGGCTTGCTAAATGCCCCTACCGGTAGTGGCAAAACATTCGCCTTGTTTTTACCCTTTTTAGCTGATTTTATTAATAAAAACCCCGACTATAAAACCTGCAAAAACAATGGCCTGCAAATGTTGTGGCTTACTCCATTACGTGCCTTAACCAATGACATTAAAAAAGCCATGCAGGAGGTTTGCGACGACCTGCAAATACCCTGGAAAATTGCTGCCCGCACCGGCGACACATCTGCCGCCGAAAAAGCGGCCTTAAAAAAGAAACTGCCCGAAGTTTTGTTAACCACGCCCGAGAGCTTGCACCTGATGCTGGCCCAAAAGGAGTATCCTAAAATATTTCAAAGCCTGCAGGTATTGGTGATTGATGAATGGCACGAGTTGCTGGGTACTAAAAGAGGCGTACAGGTAGAGTTGGGATTATCAAGGTTGAAACACCTCTCCCCAACCCTCTCCAAAGGAGAGGGGGTGAAAATCTGGGGTATCAGCGCAACCATCGGCAACCTGGAGCAAGCCGCAGAGGTGTTATTAGGTAACGATTTTCCGCCTGACCGGATAAAAATGGTGCGGGCTAATTTGGAGAAGAAATTGCTTATCAAATCCATCATCCCCGAAAATGTAGAGAATTACTCATGGTCAGGACATATCGGCTTAAAGCTGTTGCCTGATGTAATGAAGCTGGTGGCCAAAAGTAAAACCACACTCATATTTACCAATACCCGCTCACAATCCGAAATATGGTATCATGCCATTTTAGATAATTACCCCGAGTATGCCGGGGTAATGGCCATGCATCACGGCTCGTTGGATAACGAGTTGCGTAACTGGGTTGAGCAGGCCCTGCATGCCGAAGCTTTAAAAGTGGTGGTATGCACTTCCAGTTTAGATCTGGGGGTTGATTTTCGCCCGGTGGATACGGTGGTGCAGGTGGGCAGTCCTAAAGGGGTAGCCCGGTTTATGCAACGGGCAGGTCGTAGCGGGCACCATCCCGGCGCAGTATCAAAAGCCTTTTTTGTGCCTACACACTCGATGGAGCTTTTGGAAGGCGCGGCTTTAAAGGAAGCCATCAAACGCGAGATATTTGAAAGCCGCGACCCTATGCTGTTAACCATGGATGTGCTGATACAATTTATGGTGACGCTGGCTGTATCAGAAGGTTTTAGAGCGGATGAATTGTTTAAAGAAGTTAAAACTACCTATGCTTTTGCTGACATCACCCGGAGTGAATTTAACCAACTGTTAGACTTTATTACCAATGGTGGTAAAACACTGGCGCAGTATGATGAGTTTTTAAAGGTTGAGGTAGAGAATGGTTTATATAAGGTGAACAGCCGCCGGGTAGCCATGCGGCATAGGCTAAGCATTGGCACCATCACCAGCGATTTGAGCATCCGTGTAAAATGGTTAAGCGGCGGCAGTTTGGGTACGTTGGAAGAATCATTCATATCCAAACTTAAACCCGGTAATACGTTTTGGTTTGCAGGCCGCAGTTTAGAATTTATTAAGATAAAAGACATGACGGCCTACGTCAAAAAATCAACCGCTACAAAAGGTATTATACCAAGTTGGATGGGCGGACGGATGCCGTTGTCGTCGCAATTATCTTCTATGTTCAGAGATAAATTAGATGAGGTAGCACATGGTATTGAAAGCGATGAAGAGGTAGTTGCTTTAAAACCTTTGTTTGATCTGCAAAAGCAGTTGTCGCACTTGCCGCAGAGCCATGAGTTTTTGATTGAATCATTCAAATCGCGCGAGGGGCATCATTTGTTGTTTTATCCTTTTGAGGGGCGGTTAGTGCATGAGGGGATGGCATCGTTATTTGCCTACCGGATATCAAAAGTCAAATCAGCCAGCTTTTCAATCGCCATGAATGATTATGGGTTTGAGTTATTGACTGACGAGGATATCCCCATTGAGCAGGTTTTGGAAGATGCAGGCTTCTTTTCAATAGATAACCTGTTGGAAGATATTCAGCATAGTTTAAATGCCAACGAGATGGCCCGCCGGCGTTTTAGGGATATTGCCCATATTGGCGGGTTAGTGTTTACAGGATATCCCGGGCAGCAGATAAAAAACCGTCACTTGCAGGCATCATCATCTTTGCTGTTTGAAGTTTTTAGCGAGTATGAGCCGGATAATTTATTAGTTAGGCAAGCCTATAACGAAGCATTGGCCTTCCAATTAGAAGAGTTTAGATTACGCGCAGCTTTGCAGCGTATAGAAAAGCAAAGCATCGTACTAAAAACTATTGAACGGCCAACGCCATTTGCGTTCCCTATAATGGTAGATAGCCTTGGACGTGAGAAACTAACCACCGAAACTTTAGAGGAGCGCATAGCCAAAATGGCGCGCCGCTACGGTGCCGAAGGCGTTGGCGCGGTTGAAACCAAAAAGCCGCGTAAGGTTGGAATTACCCGAAAAAAAGGATTTTAACTACCATACCAACTCACATTTATGCTTTCCTGGTTTTACAGGTATTAATACCAAAAGGATAATAAAGCGGACAAAAACTAATTAAGCTGGTAAGTATAAATATAGTGGCTACCACCAGTAACACTATAGCTACTGTGCCCGAAATAACTTGCATAAAGTATAACGCCCCTATTGCAACTGCTACCAACAAACGTAGTGTGCGGTCAAATTTTCCCATATTTGCTTTCATATTGATTATGTTTTAGTTAGGGCTAATTTAACCAGGTAATAAATTAAATAAGGTGACCATAGTCACATAAATGAAATTAAATGTTTTGGAGAAATTAATGGGGTAATTTACTTTTAACTGCACCATATAAATAAGTGCCCAACAACGCGCCTAAAATAACCACCAACATAGTTAGATACCCATAACCCAGGTTAACAAACATAGGTCCCGGACATAAGCCCGCCAGGGCCCAGCCCAGCCCGAATATGGTGCCACCAATAATATATTTTGGCCAGCGTTTGTCCTTGTTATGAAATAAAATGGGATGCCCCTGGGTGTCTTTCAGGTGATTTTTTTTGATAAGATAAACGGCTATTGCACCCAATACTACCGCGGTGCCAATTATGCCATACATCTGGAATGATTGAAAGCGGAACATCTCTTGTATACGGTACCATGAGGCCGCCTCTGATTTGACCATGATAATGCCGAATAGGATACCGGCAAGTATAAATTTTAATCCTTTCATTTGCTTAAAATATTAGGGGGAATAAAAGGTGTGTCATGATCAATCCACCTATAAAAAAGCCAATTACGGCCCATAGTGATGGCAGTTGTAAATTGGAAAGGCCGCTTATGGCATGGCCAGAAGTACAACCTCCGGCATATCGCGAACCAAAACCTATCATAAACCCGCCGCCTAATAGTATGGCCAGGCCCTTAGCGCTTAAAGCAAAATTCCAGTTATAAATGGCCGAAGGGTTTAAGCCCCCATCAAAAGGTATCCCTAATGCTTGCAGGTCCGCAATGGTTGCACCGGACAGCTGTAAAGGCTGATCGCTTTTTAAAAGTGTATTAGATATATACCCGCCCATAATGGCACCGACAAGAAATAAAAGGTTCCATCGCTGTTTTTTCCAGTCAAAGTCAAAAAAATGAGTGGTTTTTCCCGCTCCTGCCAGGGTACATAGGGTGCGCAGGTTAGATGAAAACCCAAACGATTTACCAAATAACAGCAGCACAACCATAATAAAAGCTATCGCAGTGCCCGATGCATACCAGGGCCAGGGTTGTTTAATTAAGTCGATCATAAATATTTAATAGCACCATGAAGATAGAGGTTTTTTATAAAAGCGTACTCGGGCATACGTACGGACTGACATTAAACTTACCGCTGTCCTTTATGGCCGAGAAACCGCCTTTTACATTTATTAAGTTATTATAACCACGTGCCCGCATAATGGAGTTAAATATCATAGACCTGTAACCACCGGCACAATGTACATAAGCTGTTTTATTTTTATCAACACTACTCATGTTATCATTAATATAATCAAGTGGTATATTCTCGGCACCTACTATATGTTCTGATTCGTACTCACTGGCTTTTCTAACATCAATAATAGTTACTTTTTTGCCCTTTTTTGCCAAATCTGTAGCTGATATAGATTCAATATGGTCGGTTTCTTTGCCGGCTGCTTTCCATGCTTTAACACCGCCTTTTAAATAGCCCAAAGTGTTGTCATAGCCTACCCTGGCCAATCTGGTAACTACCTCTTCTTCGTTATCTTCATTAGCAATTATCAGTATAGGTTGCTTAATGTCTGTTATTAATGTTCCAACCCAGGGCGCAAAGTTGCCATCCAGGCCAATGTTGATAGACCCGGGTATAAATTCTTCTCCAAACGCATCAGGGCTACGGGTATCAAAAATTACGGCCCCGGTTTCATTGGCAATTGTTTCAAAAACTTCGGGCGACAAGGCTTGTGTGCCGTGGCTTAATACATTATCAATACTTTCATAACCTTCTTTATTCATTTTTACGTTTGCCGGGAAATAAGCAGGTGGCGGCATTAATCCATGGGTGACTTCTTTAATAAACTCGTCCCTGGTCATGTTAGCACGTAATGCGTAATTATATTTTTTTTGGTTACCCAGCGTATCGGTAGTTTCGGCACTCATTTTTTTTCCGCAGGCCGATCCTGCACCATGCGCCGGGTAAATAATAATATCATCATTCAGGGGCATTACCTTATTTCGTAACGAATCAAACAATATCCCCGCCAATTCTTCCTGGGTTAAATGCGCAGCTTTTTGTGCCAGGTCGGGGCGGCCTACATCACCAATAAACAAGGTATCGCCAGAGAACAGGGCTTTTTGCTGGCCATTTTCATCTAACAATAGGTAACATGCCGACTCCATGGTATGGCCGGGTGTATGCAGAACGCGTATAGTTAGTTTACCTAATTTAAATTCCTCGCCATCTTGGGCTACGTGAGCTGAAAAGCCGGGCTCGGCTGTAGGGCCATAAATAATGGATGCTCCGGTTTGTTTTGCCAAATCAATGTGCCCTGATACAAAATCAGCATGAAAATGGGTTTCAAAAACGTACTTGATATTTGCTCCCGCAGCTTTTGCTTTAGCAATATAAGGTTCAACTTCTCTTAGCGGGTCAATTATAGCCACTTCATTTTCTGATTGAATATAGTAAGCACCTTGTGCTAAGCAGCCGGTGTAAATTTGTTCGATGATCATATCTTTATATTTTAATAGTATACAAATGTCTGTTATGCATTAGGTCTTCAACGGTGACCAAAGTCACGTAAGAAAAATTTCTTTTATAATAATGTAGGTACCCATCAATAAAAGGAACCAGCCAAACCCTTTTTTAAGGTTTGCGCCATTAATTTTTTTGTTGATGGCGGTGCCAATAAAAATGCCGGCTGTGGCAATGGCGGTAATGGATAAAAGAAACAGCCAGTCGATTTGAAAATGACCAATATCGCCGGCAAACCCAATAAGCGAGTTAAGGGCAATGATGAGTAACGATGTACCCACCGCTTCTTTCATGTTAAGCCCAACCAATAAAACTAAAGTGGGTATTAATAAAAATCCGCCCCCGGCACCTAATATACCTGTGGCTAATCCTATAGCAACGCCAAACAATAGCAGCTTGGGTATATTCGGATTTTTCTTGCTTGCTGTGTTTGATTCAGTAGTTCTACCGTTGCGTATCATAGCCGTTGCTGCAACTATCATTAATACAGCAAATAACACCATGGTTAATAGGTTATGTGTTACCGTAAAACTGCCAATAGTAAAAAGCTTATCAGGAATAACCGGGATAAGAAATTTTCGGGTAACAAAAACGGTGGTAATTGATGATAGTCCAAATAGCAATGCGGTTTTAACGCTTACCAATCCTTTTCTGTAATTGTCTATAGTGCCTATTAAGCTGGTTGAGCCAACAATAAATAACGAGTATGAAGTGGCTAAAACCGGGTTTAACCCAAACAGGTAAACCAGTACCGGCATAGTGAGTATTGATCCGCCCCCGCCTATTAAGCCCAATGATATGCCAATAAGTGCAGACGCGATGTAAGCTAATATTTCCATTTAGTATTTTTATTTATACAAAAGTGGAAATTAGCTTACCTATAAAAGGTGACTTATGTCACACGCCTACGGTTTTAACCATTCAATGGCATTGCGGTGCAGTTTTACATCGCCGCGTTGCTCCATTTTTTTAAGCAGGCGCGATATCACCTCGCGGGATGAATTGAGGTCCTTAGCAATGTCTGAGTGTGATAGTTCTATTTGGTTGGTATTTAATTTTTTATGTTGTTTTTGCAGGTAAAAAAACAGGCGCTCGTCCATCCCTCTAAATGCGACATCGTCTATCACGGTTAATAATTCTTCAAACCGGGCGCGGTAGGTTTCCAGTACAAAATAATACCAGGTTTTGTATTGCTTCATCATATCATCCATATAGGATATGGGTATCATTAACACCGTAGTATCCTCAACAGCCATGGCCATAACTTCGCTGGTTTCCTGCTTAATAGCGCAAACCATTGATAAGGCACAGGCATTGCCCGGCTCAAGGTAATACATAAAAAACTCGCCTCCTTCTTCACCCTCACGGTAAAGCTTTACCCTGCCGTCAAGTATCAGTACGGTAGCTTTCATATATTGCCCGGTTTGCATGATAATATCACCGGCTTTAAAAGATCGTATCGTTCCATGCTCGGCTATAAATTGTTTAAGCCCCGGTTCAAATTGGGTAAACAGTTTATCTATTGATAGGTCATTGCTCATATTAGGCAATTTACAAAATAAAGCAGACCATAGCTTATATCGCCATGTTACTTGTTTTCGTCAAGTTAAAGCAATGCATATCGCCACGCAAAACTCAAGCCTGTACTATAAACAAAACTTTATTTTTTAGGCTTAAATTTATCGGTCTCCATAAGGTTTAAACTCATCATTTCTTTCATGGTTTTCTGCATCGACTCTGGCGAACCGTCTAAAAATATCACATTGCCTTTTGAGTTTTCGGCAAAGTGCTTAATAGATTCTGTCCACATGGTAAATAAAATAACTGATGTATCCATGTTGGCCTGGTTCATTTCTTTAGCGGCCACACTCATACCCTTGGCCACCTCCTCGCGGAACAAGGCAACACCTTGCCCGCGCAGCTGTGATGCCTGACGGTCGGCTTCGGCAGATATTTTTATGGCATTACCTTCTGCCTCGGCAGCTTTGGTTTTAGTGATCAATAATGCCTGGCCCTCATTTTCTGCAGCGGCCTTCAGGTTATTTGATGCCACTACCTGGCTCATTGATTTCATGATCACGTCATCAAAAGTGATGTCGTTCAATTGCAGGTCCTGCAAATGGTAGCCCCAGCTTTCCAGTATGGTATCTAATTGGTCTTTTACGTGCTCCACAATATCACGGCGAAGTATCAGTACTTCTGATTGACGTTTAGTGGCTACAAAGGCACGGATAGAGCCCTCTACGGTGCGTATCAAAGCTTGCATCAGGTTCCTGTCGTCAACAAATTTAAAGGCTACATTTTTAATGGTTTCTTCCTGTTGGTCCAATACCGAGTAAAGCAACATGGCTTTAAAATAAACGTTAGCCTGGTCAAACGTAACCGCCTGAAACTCCAACTCGACCGAACGGTTTTGGATGGATATTTTAGAGTAAATATTTTCGATTAGTGGAATTTTAAAATTTAAGCCCGGCGTTAGGATACGACGATATTTGCCAAATACAGTAATTACCGCAATTGTGCCCTGTTTTACAGTCACAAATGAAGAAAATAAAATAACAAGTATTATAAAAAGTAACAGAAAAGAGATTATTTGGCTATTCATGGCTATAAGGTTTTAATAATTAAAGATATAATTATTATTTGGTGTGTTATTTGTTTTTATAATAAATGATTTAAAACTAACTGACTAAACATGAACGTAAAACGAACCTTTGGAACTATACTAACCGTATTGGGTATTATAGGATTAATTTACACAGGTATTGGTGTTATACAGCATAGCGCTAACTATACCACTTTAACCGTTGTAGGTATTATAGGATTAATATTCTTTCTTACAGGTATAAGCCTGGTACGAAATACCAAAGACGAAGCATAATAAATAAAATGCATAAAAAAAGTCCTTTCGTTTTCGAAAGGACTTTTTTTTGTTATATAAGGTTTTTTCTATTACTCGTTTGATGCGGTAAAGCCCAGATCGCTTTTAAAGGCATCTAATACGCGTCCGCCTTTATAAAAATAACGACTGTAATAAGCTTCATCTAAACTGCTTACGGCTACACCTTTTGATGATGCATGCGCAAAACGGTCATTGCCTAAATAAATACCGATATGTGTAATGCTGCGGCTTTTAATTTTAAAGAAAACCAGATCGCCTTCTTTTAACTCATCTTTTTTAATAGGGTTAACCATACTAAAAATATCGCGCGAGTTGCGTTTAATATCTAAATTGAATACCTGGCTGTATAACTGTTTGGTAAAACCCGAACAATCAACACCTTTTTTAGTGCTACCTGCATAACGGTAAGGGGTACCTATCCAATCGTAAACAAAATTAAAAAGTTTCATATTTGAGGTTGCAGACAAGGCAACACCCATAATTTGTGATAAATAATCTTTTGCTAAGCTCTCTTGCTCTTCGGCCTTTTCAGTTGGCTGTGTTGGAACGGTTTTTGTTTGGGCCGGGGCCGCTAAAACGCTTGTTAATAAGGCAATTGCCAATATGATTTTCTTCATTAATTATTGTTTTGTTGCTGATAAATTCAACAAACTGTTCATTAAATGAGACAAAGTCGTCACGGTTGACTACAAAACTATCCAAATAAATTAAAATACCAAACAATCGTTTGTAATTTTTTTATGCAAATAAATCGTCTAACAAATGCGTTGCAGTTTCGATAATTTGCAGGATATAATTAGATTTGCGCATTATATGTAAATTGACTGAATAGAATGGCTTCAATCGAAATAAATAAGGACACCTACCTGAAGTGGTACGAAGACATGCTTTTGATGCGCAAGTTTGAGGAGAAAGCAGGCCAGTTATACGGACAACAAAAAATACGCGGTTTTTGCCATTTATATATTGGCCAGGAAGCCGTATTGGCCGGGGCCATGTCTGCAATTAAGCAGGAGGACAGCATGATAACCACTTATCGTGACCACGCACACGCATTGGCTAAAGGCATTACACCTAACGCTATTATGGCCGAATTGTATGGTAAAGCTACCGGATGCTCAAAAGGTAAAGGTGGCTCAATGCACATGTTTAGTAAAGAGCATCATTTTTATGGTGGCCACGGTATTGTTGGTGGTCAGATACCTTTAGGCGCAGGCGTTGCATTTGCCGAGAAATTTAAAGGTACCGAATTTGTTAACATCACTTATATGGGCGATGGTGCCGTACGCCAGGGTGCTTTAAGTGAAACATTCAACATGGCTGCTTTATGGAAATTACCTGTAATTTTTGTTTGTGAAAACAATGGTTACGCCATGGGTACCTCTGTAGCGCGTAGTACTATACAGCCCGATATTTATAAATTAGGCTTGCCTTACGGCATACCTTCATCCGCTGTTGATGGCATGGACCCGGTTGCGGTGCATAATGCCATGGACGAAGCTGTACAGCGTGCACGCAAGGGCGAGGGCCCAACTTTCTTAGAGATGCGTACCTATCGTTATAAAGGACACTCGATGTCTGATCCGCAAAAATACCGTACTAAAGAGGAGTTGGAAAGCTATAAGGCTAAGGACCCTATTGATATGGTAAAAGCAACTATTGAAAAAAATGGTTATGCTGATGAAAAATGGTTTGAGGATATTGATGCCAGGATAAAAGCGATAATTGAAGAATCGGTAAAATTTGCTGAAGAATCACCGTGGCCAGAAGCATCAGAGTTATACACCGATGTGTATGTACAAAAGGATTATCCTTACATTAAAGACTAACCCCATAATATTTAAAAATACCATTCATCCTATAAAAATATGGCCGAAGTAGTTAAAATGCCTAAAATGAGCGACACCATGACTGAGGGTGTGTTGGCGAAATGGCATAAAAAAGTTGGTGATAAAGTGAAATCAGGCGATGTATTGGCCGAGATTGAAACCGATAAAGCCACGATGGATTTTGAATCGTACCAGGATGGTACTTTATTATACATTGGAATTGAAGAAGGTGCCGCTGCCCCTGTTGATGCAGTTATTGCTGTAATAGGTAATGATGGCGAAGATTATAAAGCAGCACTTGATGCTGAAGGTAGCGGCTCTGCTGAAGCTAAACCTGCTGCTAAAGAAAAAGCGGAGGCTGCCCCTGCGGCAACAACTGATAAGGCCCCCGCTGCAACTCCTGCAAAAGAAGCTGCCCCTAAGGTTGATCTGTCAAGCATACCGGCTACGGTAATACGTATGCCTGCCTTGAGCGATACTATGACCGAAGGCGTAATTAATAAATGGAACTTTAAAGTTGGCGATAAAGTAAAATCAGACGATTCATTAGCTGATGTAGAAACCGATAAAGCTACTATGGATGTGGTAGGTTATGAAGAAGGTACTTTATTATACATTGGCCCTAAAGAGGGCGAGGCCGCACCGGTTAACGGTATTATTGCTATTGTTGGTAAAGAGGGAACCGATATTACTCCGTTACTGCAGGATGCGCCTGCCAGCGCTCCTGCTGCTCCAGCTGCCGATAACGCACCAGCTGCAATTCCAGTTGCTACCGAAAGTAAATCTGAAAGCTCAGATGACAGTCGTGTAAAAGCATCGCCGTTGGCACGTAAAATTGCTAAGGATAAGGGCATTAATTTAAATGACGTAAAAGGATCTGCCGAAGGCGGCCGCATTATTAAAAAGGATATAGAAGAGTATAAACCAAGTGAAAAGCCCGCTGCCGCTCCTGTTGCTGCAGAAGGTGCTGCCACCCCGGCTGCAAAACCTGCGGTAACGTTGCCAACTTTTACCGGCGAAGAGAAGTTTACCGAGAAGCCGGTTACGCAAATGCGCAAGGCTATCAGCCGTAGGTTAGGCGAAAGTTTATTTACCGCACCGCATTTTTATGTAACCATGTCTATTGATATGGACCAAGCAATTGCAGCGCGTACCAAAATAAACGATGTTGCGCCGGTTAAGATATCATTTAACGATTTTGTATTAAAAGCATGTGCCGTAGCTTTAAGACAGCACCCGGCTATTAATTCATCATTCCAGGGCGATAAGATCCGTTTTAACGAGCATATACATATTGGTGTAGCCGTAGCGGTTGATGAGGGCTTATTGGTGCCTGTAATTAAGTTTGCAGACAATAAAACCTTCAGCCATATATCTGCCGAGGTTAAGGAGTTTGCGCAGAAAGCCAAAAGCAAAAAACTTCAACCTGCCGAAATGGAAGGTTCAACTTTCACCATATCAAACTTAGGTATGTTTGGTGTTGATGAGTTTACCGCAATTATTAATACGCCTAACGCATGTATTTTAGCCGTTAGCGGTATTCAAGCCGTTCCGGTTGTTAAAAATGGCGCGGTTGTACCGGGTAATGTAATGAAGGTAACTTTAAGTGCCGATCACCGCGTGGTTGATGGTGCTACCGCAGCTGCCTTCCTGCAAACATTAAAATCATTATTAGAAGAGCCGGTAAGGCTGTTGATATAGATTCAAGAGTTAAGAATCATGGTACAAGACAAAGGCGATAAGTTTACTTATCGCTTTTTTTTATGATTATGATAAATATCAAAACAAACGCACGTTTTTTATAAATTATTCGTAATTAATAGGGTTAACACTGCTATTCTGATATTTTAAACTACCAATTTTCTTGCATTTTTAGTAACAAAACTTCCTGTTTAATATAACATTAACAATTTAATCAATTATCTCTTGATTTTTGACTAAAAATTATCATATCCTTAATATTTATTTAATAAAATAATAGATTTGTTATTCCGCAACATTCTTGATACAAAGAGTTGCGACTTAACAAAATGAAGTTGAACAACAATAACATCAGCAAAAGCAACAACCCGGCAGCATTTAAAACCGCGGTATTGGCTATGCTGTTTGTATTTGGTGCTGCACAGTTAGCAACCGCGCAAGAGTTGTTGGCCATGTTGAACAGATCTTCAAATTCAGTAGCTTCTTATGATCCTACTGATACCAATACTGTAAAAGCTAAACCTGCTGCAACGCCGGTTTTTGACATAATGGGTTCTTCATCTCCTTTAGAAGAATCATTAATAATGGATTTTGCTGCTAAGAAAAAGATGGATGCTAAAGCAGCTACTTCTTTAACCAGCGAAGAAGCACGCCCTAAAGCAGGTTGGAACGCTTTTCAAAAATACATCAGCACCGTAGCTATCTCTCCTGATGGAAAATGCGGTGATGTAAAACTTTCATTTACGGTTGACGCTAATGGCGCTATTAATGACTGCAAGGTTATTACAGGCTTAAGCGAAGCTGCTGATAAGAAAGCGGTTGAATTGATCAAAAACGGACCATCATGGGTTAATACAACTGACGCCAAAGTAGTTTCAGTTACCATTAACTTCCATAAGTTGCATACTGATACGCCAGACTTCCTTTAAAATTTCTTGTTTCTATCCGCGTAAGCGAATACCTTTTGCAATAAAGGTGTTGTGCGCGCACTCAAATTTTTACGAATGTTCAATTCTTCTTCTGCAATCTCAATAAATAATCCATCAATAGCTTTGCGGGTAACATAATCACTTATGTCAGGATCTACCTTGGTTACAAAAGGAACTTTATTATAAGCTGTGGCAGCATCGGTATAATACTTTGTAGCACCAACCTTATTTAAACTGTTTTGCACTATCGGTTTAAAAGCCAGCGATAAGCCATCAGTTGTAGTACGTTTAAAATATTGGGTTGCCGCATCCTGGCTGCCAAAAAGGATATTGGTTACATCCTGTATGGTCATTTGCTTAACAGCGGCAATAAATATAGGCTTTGCCTGTTTGGCTGCATCCTCGGCAGCACGGTTCATGGATAGGATAACATTATCCGCCAACTTACCTAAGCCTAAGGTTCGTAAGGTGTTTTCTACTTTTTGCGCCTCGGGCGGGAAAAGGATCTTAACAGCGGCATTGGCAAAAAAGCCATCAACTGCAGATAGTTGGTCGGAGCTTTTGGTAGCACCCAATTCCAGCGCTTGTTTTAACGCGTTGCCAATTTCAAATGTTGTTGGGGTGGTTTGTCCGGGAAGTGATACGGTTGAATTTTGTATAGCGCTTAAGGTATCACACCCGGATAAAGTAATAAACGCACATAGGAAAATAAAAAAGGGTATCAGCAATTTTTTCATACTGTCACCCCTGCTAAAATCGAGCCAGTATTAATATCCGGCTAAACGTATTAAAACAAATACTGTTCCGGCTACTAGTGCAGATATAGGAATGGTAATTATCCATGCCCAAAGCAGGTTAACTGTTACGCCCCAACGTACGGCCGATACACGCTTAGTTAACCCAACGCCTATAATTGAACCGGTAATGGTATGCGTAGTTGAAACCGGTATACCAAAATGCTCGGTAAAACTTAAAGTTACAGCGGCGGCCGTTTCGGCACTTACTCCCTCTAACGGGGTAATTTTAGTGATTTTGCTGCCCATGGTTTTAACAATTTTCCATCCGCCAGACATGGTGCCTAATGCGATAGCCGAGTAACAAGCTAAAGGTATCCACTCGGGCATTGGGTCGCCGTTGCCTATTAACTTGGATGACACAACAGCTAAGTACAAAATACCCATTACTTTTTGCGCATCGTTAGCACCGTGTGCAAAACTTAAAAAGCCTGATGATACTAATTGCAATACTTTAAACCAGCGCTCGGCTGCGGCCGGCCGGGCATTTTTACAGATATGTAGAATAATAATGGTAATGACATACCCCACCAGCAAGCCTATAAAAGGCGCTAATACAATGTACAATAAAATAGGTAGTATATAAGACGCATTAACAGCAGCTAAGCCATTTGCGCCCATATATAAGGCATTGGTTATACCGGCACCGGCAAATCCGCCTATAAGTGTATGCGATGAACTTGAAGGGATACCAAACCACCAGGTGATCAAATTCCAGGTAATGGCAGCTATTAAACCCGCTAATATTACGTGCATATCCACAAACTGCTCGACCACAATTTTGGCTACGTAGTTGGCCACCTTATGGTCCTTAACTACAAAATACGCCAGAAAGTTAAATGCAGCTGCCCACAATACTGCCTGAAAAGGGGTTAATACCTTGGTGGAAACAATAGTGGCGATGGAGTTTGCAGCGTCATGAAACCCGTTAGTATAGTCAAACGCTAAGGCAAGAATTACTACAACAACTAATAGAGTGGTAACCATTTATTGATAAGGCTTTTATTTATTAAGCGTTTTTAACCAGGATAGATTCCATTACATCGGCTGCGTCTTCGCACATGTCGGTAGCGGTTTCTAATGCCGCCAGTATCTCTTTGTATTTTATCAGGCGGATAGCATCTTTTTCGTACAAGAACAGGTCGGCTACTGCACGGTCAAACACATAATCCGCTTGATTTTCAACACTATTTATTCTAATGCATGAATCGGCAATGGCGCGTACATTTTTAAGGTCTTTAAGTTCTTTTACGGCTTTTTCCAGATCAACACTGGCTTGTAGTACCAGTTCAGATAGTTTGCGGATATGCTCATTATAATCGTCGATACGATAAAGGTTCATGCGGTTGGCTGCACCTTGTATATAATCGGCTACATCATCAATAGCGCTTACTAAAGCATGTATATCTTCGCGGTCAAAAGGGGTGATGAAGTTTTTACTCAACTCCAAATATACCTGGTGAGTAATTTCGTCGCCTTTATTCTCTAATTTGTCAATTTGTTTAAATAGTTCTTCGCGTGTGGCATCACTGTTACAATTAACAGCTTCCACCAAAATAGTTGCCATTGCAACAACATTATTAGATGATTGCTCAAATAAAGGAAAAAACACTTTTTTATCCTTAGGTACAAAGTATTGGAAAATGCTATTTAATGACATCTTATCTTGAATTTGGAACAAAGGTAACTTTGCAATGTTAAGTTAATGTTAATTTTTCATAACCGGTATACCCGGAAATGGTAAGCCTTGTTTAACTTTTTGCAGCGTAAAGCCAAATGTTGAGCCCACACCCTCAGTACTCCGCACATTAATGGTTTGCTCATGTGCTTCAATAATGTGTTTTACAATAGCCAACCCTAACCCTGACCCACCTATTTGCCTTGAGCGGCTTAGGTCCGTGCGGAAAAAACGTTCAAATAAGCGTGGTAAATATTTTTCTTCAATGCCGGCACCATCATCAGTAACTTCTATTAATACCTGGTCATGCAAATCAAACAGGCTTATAAAAGTGTTGCCGTCTTCTTTACCATATTTTAGGGCATTATCTATTAAATTAATTAATACCTGTGCTATTTTTTCACGATCGGCATTTACCCATATACCCTCATCATATTTTTGCTTAAACACAATTTTGATATTGTGCTGTTTGGCTTTCATTTCTAAAGATTCAATAACCTCCTTAATCAGGTCATTAACCTTAAATTTGGTATAATTAATAGGTATCTCGCCCGACTCTAATTTGGATATCTCATCCAGGTCCTTGATCAAATAACTTAAGCGGTCAACATTTTTTGAGGCTTTTTCCAAAAATTGCTCTGCCATTTCTTTATCATCAAAGCCATCATCCTGTAGGGCTTCAATATATCCCTGTATAGCAAATAATGGTGTTTTAAATTCATGTGAGATATTAGACAAAAACTCGCGCCTGAATTTTTCCTGCTGACGAAGCCCATCTATCTCGGTGCTTTTTTGTTTGGCCCATTCCTTTACTTCCAGTTCCACATCATTTATGGGGTCGGCGCTTACGTGTTCGCCCAAGGCATCACGCAGGTCGCGGCCCAATTTTAAATTATGTATAAGCTTATAAATGAGTTTAATTTTTGAGTAGATGTATTTTTCTATCAAATAATAAAAAACCACAAAACTGGTTACTATGGTTACTGTAAAGGTAATCAACAGGTCTTTAATGCTATGCTGAAAATAGTAGTTTACTGCTGATAGGGTAATGGCTACCGCCAGGGCATTAATAAATACCAATACACGTAATTTCATAACGTAAAGTTAGTAAATTAGTTAATGGTTGATTGGGTTGAAAAAGTTAGGATTAAATTAATAAAGTGTTAACGACCAGGGTCGATATTAAAACCGCTCACCTAATCAACTACTCACCAATCAACTATTTTGTCGTTTCTACCTCAATTGATATGGTAACATCATTAGATAGTACAAGGCTTTTCTCGCCCACACCAAAGTCCAAACGGTTTAATTTAAAACTGCCTTTAAAGGTGGCTCCATTAGCTGCCGGAATATAAGAGAAAGGAATTTCAAAAGCCTTTGTTTTGTCCTTCATAGTCACGTTAAACTTGCCGCTGTAGTTATTGCCGCTTTTGTGTTTAAATGAAACCGCCTTGATGGTTATTTTAGGATATTTTGCTGCATCAAAAAACTCATCGCTTCTTAAATGCTCATCCCTGGTGTCGTTATCAGTGTTAATACTGTTAACGTCAGTTGTAGCTTCAATGCTACTGCCAGCTAAATTAGCCGGGTCAAACTGAATATTAGCCTGCATATTGCTAAAGAAACCGCTGGTATTAATACCCAGGTTTTTTATTTGAAAAGTGATTTTTGCTTTGGTGACCTTAACCTGTGCAAACGCTGTTGTTATAAAAAACAGAAAAGCTATTAGGGGAAGTAGTTTTTTCATATTGCGAATAAACGAGTTATATATATTTAAATATATAAGTGTGTTAGTATTTTTACATTGACCTAGTAATAGCATAATAGTTTAATTGCCACACTCCATATAAAATTGCTTTAGGTAATCTTCCATAAAGCGGTGCCGTTGTTCGGCCAGTTGTTTACCGGTTGGGGTGTTCATTTTATCCTTCAGCAGCAGTAGCTTTTCGTAAAAATGATTAATAGTAGGGGCCGTGGAGCTTTTATAAGCCTCTTTGCTCATATTCAAATCTGGTTTTATATCAGGATTATACAATTCGCGACCCTTAAAGCCGCCGTAATTAAAGGTGCGGGCAATACCAATAGCGCCTATGGCATCCAGTCTGTCGGCGTCCTGCACAATCTCTAATTCTTTTGAAGTAAAAGCCGGTTTATCAAAACTTGATTTGAAAGACATATAGCGAATGATCTGCTGCACGTGTACTACAGTAGCCTCATCTATATTTATGCTATGTAAAAAATCGCCTGCAATATTGGGGCCAATTTCTTCATCGCCATTGTTGAATTTACTATCCGCGATATCATGCAATAGGGCAGCTAATTCAACAATTAATATATTAGATGGTTCTGTTTGGGCTATCAGTTTGGCGTTGGTCCAAACCCGGTGAATATGCCACCAGTCGTGGCCCCCTTCCGCATTTTTGAGGCTGGTTTGTACAAAAATTACGGTTTTATTTATTATTTCGGCGTGATGCATATTTGCAAATTGAGTTTGCAAATATAGGTTTATGCCGTAGTGCCGGTTCGCAAATTTTTAATATCTTCTTCCGTGTTGATCAGTTCGGCGACATTAAACTCCAAAATTCCGGCAATTTGAAAAAGTCTTTCTACGGTTATTTTTGTATAGCCCAACTCTATTTTGCTGTAAGCGTTTTGCGAGATATTTAATTTTAACGCCAGGTACTCCTGTGTGTAATTACGATATTCTCTTTTGCGCCTGATATTGGCAGCTATTGATTTAATTTTTAACGACAAAGTATTATCCATATAAGGAGATATAAAACCCTATCTACGAAATGAATAATAAGTCGGTTTTTAGAAAAACACCCGAAAATGAAATCAGCTATTGCGCAACATCATAATTTATAATGATAGCCGGTAACAAGGATGCCTCATTAAGCGGTATCTGATCAGCAGAAAGAAAAGGATTGCTGTTTTTATAAAAATCATAGTGTGATTTTTGCACTTCGGCAATGCCGGTTGCCGGCGTATTATGCCTGATAGAAAACGGCAATATAAAATCATGAAATTTTTCTTTGTTAGGTATGATCCATTTGCTGCTTGATTTTTTTAGTGCTTCAACAATAAAAGGCGTTAATGCCAGATCATCTGCATAGTAAATCACAATTTTTGATAACGCGCCGTTTTCATCTGCAGTAAATTTAAAAATTACGGTGCCGGCAACTCTTTTTTTTACCGCATCTTTTGGAACGATAACGTTATCAGTAAAAAAGCGTGTCATAATTTCTTTGCCGCCCTGAAAAGGAAAAGCCAATTGCTCCTGCGCCATGGCGCTAACAGAGATCAAAATGGTAATTGCAAATAAAAGTAATTTCTTCATTTTTAAGTTGATTGTGTGAGTGGTTGAAAAAGTGAGTGGTTGAACACAACTATTCACTAATCAACTAATTAACTACTCACTATTCTTCGGCTCCCTTTTGCTGCCTTCGTATAATTCATATTCCAAAAGGCGGCAATCCAGTTTGCCATTATAAAATTCAATTCTGCGGTTAGCACGCAGGCCAATTTTTTTGGCCAGGTCCGGGTTGCCGGTAAATATATAACCACGGTATCCACCGCATTTTTTTTTCATGAAATCGCCAATACGCTTGTAGGTTGCTTCCAGTTTACTGTGTACGCCTAAACGCTCGCCATACTCCGGATTAAACATTACAACGCCCGCTTCTTCGGGTACATCGGTTTCTTCAAAATCACAAACGCTAAATTCTATTAAATGTTCTACCCCCGCGGTATTTGCATTTTTTTGTGCAATGTCAACCGCGTCCTGCGATATATCGGTAGCAATTATTTTAAAACTGATAGCTTTTTTTGCCTTGTCTTTTAATGCACGACGCTCATTAAAGAAAATTTGCTCATCGTATCCCATTATATGCATAAAGCCATAATTCATTCTAAATAAGCCGGGATGTTTATCGGTAGCCAGCAGCGCCGCCTCAATAGCCAATGTTCCTGATCCGCACATGGGGTTAATAAACGTGCTGGCTCTATCCCAATGGGTAGCCATAATGGTTGATGTAGCCAAAGCCTCCAGCATAGGGGCTTTGCCCGGTATTTTACGATAGCTGTGTTTCGCCAAAGTTTCGCCCGATGTATCAATAAATATTTCGGCCTTGTCATCCTGCCAATACAGGTGGATAACTGTTTTATTACCATCTGAACCTGAGTTTGGACGTATGCCCTTTACAGATTTGATACGGTCAACAATGGCATCCTTTACTTTTACGTTGGCAAACAACGGTGTTAATATATGCTCATTATTAACGTTGGAAGTTACCGAGAAGTAGCCCGAAAAATCTATCAGGGTCTCCCATTCAATCTCCACCAGGTTATCGTAAAGCTCTTTAGGGTCGTTAGCGGTAAAGCTTTTTAATAAATATAAAATCTGGCTGGCACAGCGCAGGTTTAAATTTAAAGGTATAGTATCAGTAACTGTGCCCTGTAGCTCAATGCCGGTTTGGAATACTCGGGTGGGTTCAAAACCCAATTCTTCAACCTCCTGTTGCAAGTAAGGCGACAGCCTTTTGTTACAGGTTATGATGATTTTACTTTCAGTGTGGAAAATTGACATTTCTTGTGTTCAGCTACTATACTTGTAGCGTAAGGGATAATCGTTTATTATAATATAAACTATATTACTTTAATAATGATCAAAGCAATATGTGCAAAAGTAAACTTTAAAAAACAAACACACAATTTATGTCTGTTGTTGCTAATTAATAGTTAATAAGATACAGTATTCCTTTATACTAATCAAATTAAGTATTTATCGTAATTAGTAGCATTAAGCTTGGTGCAGTTTGTATTGATTATGAATAGCGTTCGGTTGTTGCCTTAAGTGACTTATTGTTTCTTTTAAAGCATTATTATTACCATTAATGAAGTATTGTCGGTGTAATTATCGATGTATCTGTGAAAAGTCTGGGGCAATACCAATTATAGGTCCAAATAAATATATTCTCTATATATTCTTGGAAACAGTGTTGATACGCTTGTGGGGCACTAAAGTAAAAGAATAATGATTTTAATTAAAACATCAGGTTGTAACACGGCACTTGCTTTGCACCTGATTGTGTATAATGATAATATTTATAAAAAACATGGTAAGCATCCGCTGCCAAATGATAGTGAAATTGGAACTGGAAAAGTTGGGGCTTAGTTGCGCGGTTGTTGAATTGGGGAGGGCAGAGATTATAGGCAATCCTTCTAATGAGAAGATCGATCAAATACGCTTGGCGTTTCTTGACTTAGGATTGGAATTAATAGATGCTAAAAAAAGCATCCTGGTAGAAAGAATAAAAGGTGTGATAATTGAAATGATCTATTCCTCGGACGACCAACCAAAGGTAAATTTTTCAGACTACCTAAGTGAGAAGATCAAGATGGACTATACCTATATGGCTAATACATTTTCTGAGGATCAGGGAGTTACTATTGAGCATTTTGTCATCCAACAAAAGGTAAAATACGTAAAGGAGCTTATTCGTTATAATGAACTTACGCTTACCCAAATTTCTTGGAAGCTTAATTATAGCAGCGTTGCTCACCTTTCCACCCAGTTTAAAAAAGTGACCGGTATAACCCCATCGCAGTTTAAACAACTTGTACATCAAAGCCTTGTTATGGCTTAAAAAAGGTGTGAATCATATAATGTTTTTAAATAATAGTGTAACATCAGTCGCTTAAGTTCCGGGTAGGTTTGCATAGTCCTAATTCTGCCTAAGAGAGTTAGGAAGCATTTACACCTATTTTAAACATTAAGCTATGAACAAAAAAATTACTCCCACTATTAATAGTGCTCAAATGCGTAAAAGCAGAGGCTATTCTAAAATAGTTGCTACCATTGGGTCGGTAGTATTACTTCTTATTCTTTTTGCAGCTGGCTGCAAAAAGGATCTTTTTAAACCTGTACAGGGCGTTTGCCCTCTTGTTGTTACTGATCCTTTAGATAAAGCGGTAGATGTGCCACTTGCCAAAGTTATTTCGGCAACCTTTAATACCGATATGGACGCTGCTACTGTTAATAAAGCAACATTTATAATTAAAAACGGTACGGCAGTAATATCAGGAACAGTTAGTGCAACTGCTAACGCTGCTACGTACACTTTCACCCCAGATGTGCCTTTATTACCATTTACCGTATATACTGGTACAATTACAACCGGCGCTACCGATAAATTTAAAACGGCATTAGTTGCTGATTATGTGTGGACCTTTACCACCATACCGCAGGTTACACTCACTACAACACCGGTTGCCGGAGGCACAGCTACTGGCGCAGGCGTATTTGCACAGGGAGCAACGGTAACCGTAACTGCTACACCGGCAACAGGTTATACCTTTACTAACTGGACGCTTGCAGGTATTGAGGTCTCTAAAAGTACAAGCTATACATTTACTATGGCGGGTAACAAAGCATTAGTGGCTAATTTTGCAGCAATACCTGTTGGCCAGTTAGCGGTAACCTTAACATCAAACCCAGTTGCAGGTGGAACAAATACAGGATCGGGTTCATATAACCCAGGATCATTTGTAACGGTTGTTGCAACGCCAAACGCAGGATATTCCTTTGTTAACTGGACAGAAAACGGGAACCCTGTATCAACCAGCACAAGCTACTCATTCAATATAGCCGCAAACAGAATATTGGTTGCAAATTACGCAGTAGTTGCACCGGGTCAATTTGCTGTTGCTGTATCTTCCAATCCGGCAATAGGCGGTACAACAACAGGATCGGGTTCATTTGCATCGGGTTCGTCTGTAACAGTAACTGCAACGCCTAATGTAGGATATACATTTACTAATTGGACAGAAGGCGGTATTCAATCAACCAACGCAAGTTACACGTTCAATATAAACGCAAACAGAAACTTAGTGGCCAACTTCACACCTGGCATAGCTATAGGCCCTGGTGTGATAGACCTTGGCTTAGCAGCTAACTATACAATTTTAACCAAAGCAGGTATAACTACAACAGGTGTTACTTCAATTGGTGGTAATATAGGAGTAAGCCCAATAGTAGCCGCTGCAATTACGGGGTTTACTTTGACATTGAGCGCTGACGGGCAATCATCAACTGCACCTAATATATCAGGTCGCGTTTATGCTAAAGATTACGCAGCACCAACCCCTGCAAATCTATCTACAGCAGTAAGTAATATGGAAACTGCCTATACAACAGCTAATGGTTTATCAACAGGACGTATTAATGAGGCAGGTTCCGGAAATGTTACCGGTTTAACGTTGGTTCCCGGATTGTACAAATGGACTACCCCACTTTTGATAAATAGCCCGGGAGTAACGCTTTCAGGTGGGCCAAATGATACCTGGGTTTTCCAAATAGCGCAAGATCTTATTGTTGGTAACGGGGCCAATATCAACCTTATTGGTGGTGCACAAGCTAAGAATATTACCTGGGTTGTGGCCGGACAGGCGACCTTGGGGACAAATGTCAATTTCAAAGGAAATATTTTGAGTAAAACACTTGTCTCTTTAAAATCCGGTTCCACAGTAGTTGGAAGATTATTGGCTCAAACAGAGGTAACGCTAATTGCCAATACAGTTATTTTACCTTAATCTAAACTTAATTTTAAAAGAGAAATCATATGTCACTCATAAATAAAATAAAAAGATCAATTGCATTTTCATTTGTATTGATCTTCGCCCATGTTGCGGTTCAAGCGCAAATTACACAACCTACCTGGTGGTTCGGTTTATCCGGAGCTGCAAATTTTAATTTTTACGATGGTACAACTCAAACGCTTAATAGCTCATTAATAGCTCCAACCGCATTGGGTAAAGGTAGGGGGATACGTCCTTATGGGTCAATCCTTGTAGAGTATCGCCCTGCGGGCGTATTCGGTTTAATGTTAAATGTAGGTTATGATGGCCGTGGTGGCAAATTCAATGAGGTAATAGCTCCTTGTAACTGTCCGGCTAATTTAAGTACCGATTTAAGCTATGCCGTAATTGAACCAAGCCTTAGGCTTGGCGTGCCTAAGACCGGATTGTACTTTTTTGCAGGTCCAAGCATCGCCTTTAACTTAACCAAAAATTTTACTTATACGCAACTTAGGCAACCTGATACCAGGTCGGAATTAAGCAATGTGCGTAATACCCTGATTTCTGGCCAGGTTGGTTTAGGGTATGATATTAAAACATCTTCTCCTGATAATCTCAATCAGGTAAGCATATCTCCATTTGTTTCTTTTCATCCCTATTTTGGCCGCGAGCCGCGTAATATTGAAAGCTGGTCAATTACCACAGTGAGGGCCGGTATTGCCATTAAATTTGGTAAGGCACATAAAGCACCGATTGTTATAGTAACACCCCCGCCAATAGTTACCGAACGCGAAATACAATTTGCGGTGCGCGAACCTAAGGCAGTGCCGTTAAAACGCCAGGTTAGTGAAACTTTACCATTAATTAATGCTGTGTTTTTTGATGAGGGATCGGTTGCAATACCAAACAGGTATGTAATGCTTACCAAAGATCAGGCAACAGCATTCCAGGAAAGCGTATTACAAAAAGAGTCGACAGAAAACATGACAGGGCGCTCAGCACGCCAATTAAATGTATACCATAATATATTAAATATTTTAGGCGACCGTATGCGATCAAATGCCGGAACTGCCGTAACATTAAGCGGCGCCTCACCAAATCTTACAAATGCTAAAGCTTTTGCCGAATCTGTTAAGCAATACCTGATTAATACATTTGGTATTGATGGTTCAAGAATTGCAACCCAGGCCAGCATCAAACCATTGTATCCGTCCGAACAGCCGGGTGGTGATAAAGAGCTTGCATTGCTTCGTGCCGAAGATACACGTGTTGATATTACCAGCACCTCGCCAGAGTTATTACTTGAAGTAGGCGGAGACATGATGAAGCCGGTACAAATTACAGCTACACAAATTGACCCGTTAGACAGTCATGTGGTATTTAATGTCGATGGTGGTAACGAAGTATTAAGTTCATGGAGAATAACCGCTACCGACAGCAGAGGTGTTGTACAACAATACGGACCATTTACTGGCGATATGCAAAGTGTACCCGGTTCTGCCATATTGGGTAATAATCCAACAGGCGATTATAAAATTACTTTATTGGGTACAACTAAAAAGGGTGCAACCATACAAAAACAAAGTACGGTACATTTGGTGCGCTATGAAAATACTGACTTAAAAGGTTTACGTTATAGCATACTCTTTAATTTTGACAAGTCAAAAACCATTGATTCTTACAGCAAGTTTGTATCTGAAACCGTTGCACCATTAATTGCTGATGGGTCAACAGTAATTATACATGGCCACACAGACGTTACCGGAAGTGATGAGTATAACCAATCATTGTCTGACAGTAGATCATCGCAGACGCAAAAGATGATTGAACAAGCAGTAAGGGCTTCAGGCAAAAACAATGTTAAATATCAAACATTAGGATTTGGCGAAGATGATGCACATTCACCGTTTGATAACAATCTTCCCGAAGAGCGTTTTTATAATAGGACTGTTATTATAGATATTATTCTGAACTAATCATTAACTCTTTATTGATATTTGATAAAGCCACCCTAATTAGGGTGGCTTTTATTTTGGTGGAGCCGCATCAGCCACTAATAATCCGATTAAATGTGGAAAACTTGCCTGCTTTTGTGCGGATTTATAAATTAAATAAATCCTAATTTCATTCCATATCTATTAACTTTACATTTTAATTTTTAATACTATGGATATTAAAGGCAAAGTACATGAAGTGGCGCCAACACAACAGGTAACCGATTCGCTTAAAAAGCGCGAATTGATAGTGGAGTATGTTGAAAACCCACAATACCCTGAATACTTAAAATTTGAAGCAATAAATGATCGCTGCAACTTATTGGATAACGTAAAAGTTGGTGATGATGTGGAGGTTTTCTTTAATTTAAGAGGCCGTCCATGGACAGATAAAACCGGTAAAAAAAGTTATTTTAACTCCATGCAACTATGGAAAATTAACATTTTAAGTGGCGCCAGCAACAATACTACCCCTGAGTATGCACCACCTGCAGACATCAGCTCAGCCACTGAAGAAGACGATCTGCCTTTTTAAAATATTTTATTTTCAGAAAAATAATAGAAAAACCCCGCTTGCCGGGGTTTTTCTATTATATGTTAAAAATTGTTAAAACAAACTGCAATACCTTTATTTAAGAATATTTTTGTGCTGCGGAGATAATAACCGCTTTTACATATAGATAACTTACGTTGAAAAAGCGCAGCATTGCTATTATTATAGGTTTAATGAGTTTTGCACTATTAGGTGTAGTTGCTATGCAATTATATTTTTTAAGGCAATCTTATGATATGCAATCCAAATCGTTTGACCGCCAGGTTAATGAGGCTTTAAAAAACGTAGTTGAAAAGCTAAACCGTATTGATGCCAATAAATTTTTAAATGAGCAAGGCAGGCAGCAGCGTTTATTTGCAAAAGGTGCTAATGATATAACCGATATTTTAAGTGCTACTCAAAAGGCCGACCCTAACGAACGAAGAATACAATTAGTTGATTCCTCAAAAATAAAAAATCAACCCGATAGAGAGCGGCAACTGGCACGGCTACGTGATAGTTTGCAGAAATTAATAGTAGATCAAAAGCTAAAAGATGTATTAGCCGGCCTACAGATAAAGTTTGAACAATATATTGATGTATTTGGCAATATTGATTATAGCATAACGCCTCAGTTTGTAGCCCCTAAGCACAACTCCAAAAAGGAATTGCGTAAATATGATACCATACCATATTATGATCCTCAATTTGGCAATATGGTGGATATTCGTATCAATCAATCATGGTTGGCTGAACAGGAACGTAAGCAAAAGGAACGACAAATAAACCGGATAAGGCAAGTGTTAAGTAGCGATTCTATAGCTCGCGCACAAACAGGTAAAGCGGGTGTTATGCAATCTTTAGTGCAGGAGTATGAACGTTCCGGCGAGCCACTGCGCAAAAGGCTTGATAGGCTTTGGGTAGATTCATTATTACATTATGAGCTGCATAACCAGGGAATTTACCTGCCTTTCAGTTATGAGGTATCGCACGCTTATTCTGATACACTTATTTATTCAAATGCTAAAGGTAATGCCAACGAAAAGCCGGTTTTTATACAGGGAGAGACCTACCGAACACCTATATTTAGCAAAGAGATCGTTAATGATCCGGGTTTGATCAAGCTCACCTTTCCACAAAAAAAATCGCTCATTTTAAGCAGCATGACAGCCACCATGTTTACTACTGCCGGGCTATTATTGGTATTGATTATATGTTTTGGATATACCCTTTTCTCTATCATCAGGCAGAAAAAAATAGGCGAAATGAAAACCGACTTTATCAATAACATGACGCATGAGTTTAAAACTCCGGTATCAACCATTATGATAGCCAGCGAGGCCCTGCTTGATGATGAAATTACCGAAGATAAGGCACGGGTATCGCGTTTAGCTAATATTATTTATGAAGAAAATGAACGCCTGGGCAGCCATATTGAGAGGGTATTAAATATTGCCCGTATTGATAAAAACGATTTCAAACTGGAAAATAACCCGGTTGATGTGAATGAGATGGTTAATGTGGTGCTGGATAGCATGGCTCTTAAGCTGCAAAAATGCAATGCCGATGTAGCATTAAACCTTGATGCCGAAAATGCAGTCATAAACGCAGATGAACTTCATTTTTCAAACGTATTGTATAATTTAATTGATAATGCCATCAAATATAGTGAGGATGTGCCGCAGATAACCATAAGTACCTATAATAAAAATGGGCATGTAGTTATTAAGGTTGCCGATAAAGGCATAGGTATGGGCCGCGATCAGCAGGCTAAAATATTTGAGCAGTTTTACCGGATACCTACCGGTAATTTACACAATGTTAAAGGTTTTGGTTTAGGTTTAAGCTATGTAAATACCATAGTTAAAAGGCTTAACGGCACAATTGCGGTTAAGTCTGAAAAGGATAAGGGCTCGGAGTTTGAGCTAAAATTTTCTGTTGTATAAATAGCGGGGTTGAGCTGTGCAGGGAGTAATTGATATTAAAAATCACAATTAGTACACCTACCTATGAAAAAAATATTACTTGTTGAAGACGATCCCAACCTTGGCCTTTTGTTACAGGATTATCTGCAGTTAAAAGGAAAGTTTGAAGTGGTGTTGTGTACCGATGGCGATGAAGGCTTGCGCGCTTTTACCAAACAAAGCTATGATTTACTGATACTGGATGTGATGATGCCTAAAAAGGATGGGTTTACTTTAGGTAAAGAGATACGAAAGATCAATGACCACGTGCCTATAATTTTTGCAACTGCAAAAGCCATGATAGAGGATAAAACGCAAGCCTACAACCTTGGCGGAGATGATTACATCACCAAACCTTTCCGTATAGAAGAGCTATTGTTGCGCATAAACGCTTTATTAAAACGTACCGAGGGATCTGAGAAGAAAGCCGAAGAAATACAGGCACATTTTAAAATTGGTAAGTATGATTTTGATTATTCTACTCAAGTGATATCCATAGGCGATTTGCAGCAAAAACTTTCTACCAAAGAAGCCGAATTATTACGTCTTTTATGCCTGCATAAAAATGAGGTATTAACCCGCGAAGAAGCGTTGCTACACATCTGGCATGATGACAATTACTTCAACGGTCGTAGTATGGATGTGTTTTTAAGCAAAATACGTAAGTATTTAAAAGACGACCCTAATGTGGAGATAGTTAACGTGCATGGCAGGGGGTATAAATTGCTGATCAATTAATTCAACATTATCTTTTCATGCTGAGATGGTATCTCCACATTTAAAAAGCCCTTCTCTTTTAACATTTTGCTAAAATGTAGCTGTACATCGTATTCGCCGTGTACCAGGAATATCTTTTTAATTTTTTCAGGATCCTGGCAAGATAGGAAGCGTAACAGGTCTTCATAATCGCCGTGCGCGCTCATAGATTTGATGGACCTCACCTCGGCTTTAACATCATACCTTTCGTCAAAAATAAACACTTCTTTATCCCCTCTCATCAGGCTTCCGCCTAACGAATCTGGTTCACAATAACCTACCATTAAAATGGTTGTCTTTTCGGTATTAATATTGTTTTTAATATGATGCTTAACTCGCCCCGCCTCGGCCATTCCTGATGACGAAATAATCACACATGGTCTTGGGTCATTATTTAACGCGATAGATTCTTCTGTTGATTGCACAAAACGAAGTCCCTTAAAGCCAAATGGGTCATAGTCAACCTTTAATACCTCGTTAACCGCTTTGTTATATACCTCAGGATGTTCCTTTAACACTTTAGTGGCTTTTTCAGACAAGGGGCTATCTACATAATAAGGCAAATCAGGCAATATACCTTTTAATTCTAATGCGTTTAAAGCATATAGTAATTCCTGTGTACGGCCAACGCTAAAAGCGGGTATAATAACCTTTCCTTTTTTTATCAGGCAAGTTTGATTAATAATCTCCAGTAAAGCATCGGCAATAGGTGCTAACTCTTTATGCAGTGAATCGCCATAAGTTGATTCTAATAAAATATAATCAGCCTGCGGAAACGGTTGCGGGCTTTTTAACACCATATCGTCATAACGGCCAACATCGCCACTAAAAGTAATACGGGTTTCTTTGCCATCCTCCAAAATAACCAGGTGTGCCGCTGCACTTCCTAATACATGTCCGGCATCTGTAAAATGAAATTTTATGCGCGGGGTAATGGCGTACTCTTCATGATATTCAACAATTTTAAATAAGCGTAAAGCTTCTATGGCATCATCTTCGGTATATAAAGGTGTTAAAAGAGGTAAGCCCTTTCTTATACGGTGTTTATTGCTATAAGCTATATCCTGCATCTGAATTTTAGCCGAATCCATCAGCAATATACGGGCAAGATCCATCGTGGCCGACGTACAAAAAATTTGCCCGTTAAATCCCTGTGCAACCAGGCGAGGTATTAAGCCGCAATGATCAATATGTGCATGCGATAGTATCAGGTAATCCAGCTTTTTAGGGTTAAAGCCAAAGTGGTCATTCAGGTCATCTGTATGTTCGCCCATACCCTGAAACATGCCGCAATCCAGCAAAATGCTGGTTCCGTCCTGTAAATGTATTAAATGCTTACTGCCGGTAACATTGCGGGCAGCACCATGAAAAGTTATATTCATATATAGGTTTGTGCCCAAATAAAGACAATATTTGAAAAGAAGTTTTAATTTTTTTGAAAAAAAATTAGCATTTATCGTTTTAAACTAATAAATTCGTTAGATTGATTTGAATACCCCCCCTAAAAACTAAAGAAATGAAAATTAAAGAACTTACTCGTGCCGAAGAACAATTGATGCAAATATTGTGGCAATTAAAAAAAGGCTTTGTGAAAGATGTAATGGAACAATTACCCGAGCCCAAGCCTGCATATAATACCGTATCAACTATTATCAGAATATTAGAAACCAAAGGATTTGTAGGCCATACGGCTTATGGTAAAAGTCATGAGTATCATCCGGTTGTTAGTAAAGAAGAATATCAAAACTTTGCTACTGATAAATTAATGAATGGTTATTTTGATAATTCTGTAAAGCACATGTTTTCATACTTTGTAAAAAAGGAGAAGATTGACTTGAAGGAGGCAGATGAGATCATGAAACTTATTGAAAAATTGAAAAATAAATAAGTATGGGCTGGTGGCATTATTTATTACTGGTTAATTTTTACCTGGTTTTATTTTTTGTCTTTTATGCCTTACTGCTTAGTAAGGAGACATTTTTTCATCTTAACCGAGTTTATCTGGTTGCGGCCTCCTTATTATCATTTTTTATTCCCCTTATTCAATCCAATTGGGTAAAGGGATTATTTATAACCCAGCAGGTACAAAGCACTATTTATAGTCAGCAGGTTATTTTATACCGCTTTAAGCCTGCAGAACACGCCCTCACACTTGGCAATATACTTACCACCCTATATATAACAGTTAGCCTGTTTTTATTGGTAAGGCTTTTATGGCAGCTCATGACGATAAAAAAGGCTATTGAAAAGCCACAGCCATCAGCAGCATACTCCTTTTTTAAAAAAATAAGTTTGGGCAACAATTTGTTAAACCAGGGTGTTATTGCCGAGCATGAACAAGTACATGCCAGTCAATGGCATTCAGTTGATGTAATGATCATTGAAATAGTGATGATCATCAACTGGTTTAATCCGGTGGTTTATTTGTATCGTTTTTCTATTAAATACATACATGAATTTATTGCCGACAGGCAGGTATTACAAGCAGGTACAGATAAAGCTGATTATGCTTTATTATTATTAAGCCAAACTTTTGATACACCAACAAGCGGCCTTGTAAGCAATTTTTATAGCAGCAGTTTATTAAGGCAGCGAATTTTGATGTTGCAAAAAGATAAATCAAAACGAATAGCCCTGGCAAAATATGGCTTATCGGCTCCATTATTTATATTGATGTTAATATTTTCATCAGCTACAGTAAATAATAGCAAGGCGGTAAAAGTTATTAATAATAAGGCGGCAAAAATAGCTATGCTGCCCGCTGCTTCAACACAGTTATTAAAGGATGTTAATTCTAATATCACAAGTAAGGAGAAAGTAGTTAACGATTTGCAATATGTTGCCCATGATACACCAGTACCCGATACAGAAGATATGACATTGCCAAGGGAAGAATTTTCCGACTTATTTGCGGTTAGGAAAAATGTTGATGGTATAAACACCGACAATGTAAAAGGCCAGGTTGTTTTTGTACCTATTGAAAAGCAACCCGAGTTTCCCGGAGGGATAGAAAAATTTTATGAGATAATAAAAAGCCACATAAAATATCCTGAGCAAATGCGTGAAAGCAGTATTGAGGGTAAAGCCTTTGTTCAGTTTGTGGTTGAAAAAGATGGTTCTGTTACCGATTTTAAAACCATTCGCGACCCGGGATATGGATCAGAGGAAGAAACACAAAGGGTAATGGCATTATTACCTAAATGGAAGCCGGGCTATCAAAACGGGCACCCGGTTAGTGTTAGGTACCAAATACCTATTACATTTAAATTAGAGGCTGAACCTAACTTAAAGGATACTACGTCTGCACGTAATTATAAGAAGAAAGCAACCTCGCTTATTGCAGCAACAAAATCAGTTACCGCTTTGGATGTGGTTAAAACAAAAGTATTAACCCCGGTAATTATTCAACCCGAAAGTAGTTTAACCACCATGGTGGCTACAATGGCCAGGCGAATAATGGGTGGCTTAAGCGGTATAAAGCAGGATTCAGACTCGGATTATTAGGGAAGAAATTATAAAACTAAAAAATTAGTTGCAAAAGTAAAATATAACTAATATCTTAGTTTTATAATTTAAAACCAATGATTATGAAACTTAAGAAACTATTGCAACACCTAATGGCCATAGTGTTTGCATTAACGCTGGTATTACCGGCAATGGCCCAAAATTCTAAAAAGCCAAATGCGCCTAATCCCAAATTACTGACTCAGCAAAAAAATGGGGTTTATAGTATGGTAGAGGATGCGCCTGCTTTTCCGGGGGGAGCTAATGCGTTTATGAATTACCTGGCCCAAAACGTTAAATATCCTACTACAGATTTGGAAAACAATGTACAAGGCAGAGTAATTGCTCAATTTGTTGTAGAAAACGATGGTAGTTTGACCGAAATTAAAACTGTCCGTTCACCAAGTAAGGCAATGGCTGATGAGGCTATAAGAGTTTTAAAGAAATCGCCTAAATGGAAACCGGGTAAAGTAAAGGGTAAAGCTGTAAGAGCAATGTATACTGTGCCGGTAACTTTTACCCTGGAAGCATAAATTAAAAAAATGGAAATAAAGGAACTAACGCGTGCCGAAGAGCAGTTGATGCAAATACTTTGGGATTTAAAAAAGGGTTTTGTTAAGGATGTAATTGAACACTTACCCGAGCCAAAGCCTGCATATAACACCGTATCAACTTTTATTAGAATATTGGAGGCTAAAGGTTTTGTTAGTTACGTAGCACATGGTAAAAGTCATGAGTATTATCCGTTGATAAGTAAAGAGCAGTATAAAAGCTTTGCCGCCGATAAATTAATGAGCGGTTATTTTGATAACTCGGTAAAGCGCATGTTATCCTATTTTGTGAAAAAGGAAAAAATTGACCTGAACGAGGCTGATGAAATTATTGAACTGATTGAAAAATTAAAGAAGAAGTAATATGAACTGGTGGCATTATTTATTACTGGTAAATTTTTACCTGGTATTGTTTTTCGGGTTTTACACTTTACTGCTACGTAAAGAAACGTTTTTTCAGCTTAATCGCATTTACCTGGTAGTGGCGGCGGTATTGTCATTTGCTATTCCACTTATTCAAGCCGATTGGGTAAAAAACTTATTCATTACGCAACAAGTACAGCAAACCATTTATAATACGCCTATAAGTACCTACACCTACAATTTTACCTATAATATCACACCGGCCGATGATTTGCTTACCATTGGCGAGGCGTTGGGCATATTATATATAGTTGTAGCCTTAATTTTAGTTTTAAAGCTGATGTGGGAGCTTATAGTTTTGAAAAAGGAAATAGAAAAGCCAGATCCATCAGTAGCCTATTCGTTTTTTAAAAAAATAAGCTTGGGTAATAATACGGATAACCACGATGTAATCGCCCGGCACGAGCATGTTCATGCCAGCCAATGGCATACTATTGATGTATTGATCATTGAAAGTATAGTTATTATTAATTGGTTTAATCCGGTGGTATACCTGTATAGGTTTGCCATTAAATATGTTCATGAGTTTATTGCTGATAACCAGGTGCTGCAAACGGGTACAACAGATAAAGCCGACTATGCCATGCTGCTGTTAACCCAAACATTTGATGTCCCATCAAATCATTTAGTAAGCAATTTTTATAACCACAGTTTATTAAAGCAACGTATTATCATGTTACAAAAAAATAAATCAAAACGCATAGCCCTGGCTAAATATGGCCTTTCGGCACCACTATTTGTTTTAATGCTGATATTATCATCAGCAACAGTAAACAATAGCAAGGCGTTAGAAAATATTACCACAAAGGCCGAAGATGTATTATTGGTTCCGGCCTCGTCGTCGGTTGCCATGTTAACCAATGATGAAAAAAGTGATCTTGTAAATTCGGCAGATAAAATTAAACCTACGCAGCAACACTTGTTTGCTGACGAAAGTGATGTATTGCCTATTTATGAAGTACAAAGCACTTTTAGAGACACCAGCAAGGATGACCGTATTTTTACCGTGCTTGAAATTCAGCCAAAATTCCCAGGCGGAACACAGAATTTTCTACAGTATATGGCCGCTAATATCAGATACCCGGCAGATGACAGGAAAAACAATGTAACAGGGCGTGTTGTACTTCAGTTTGTCGTTGAAAAAGACGGAAGTTTAACTAATATTAAGGTGGTACGCAGCCCCAGCGCCGCAATGGGACAGGAGGCCGTAAGAGTGTTAAGCAACTCACCAAAATGGGAACCCGGTAAACAGGGCGGAAGCGCTGTAAGGGCCCAATTTACTATACCTGTTAATTTTACCCTGGATAAAAAAATTGATGATGATTATAGCAAGGTACAATATAACAAGATATATGATGCGGTAGATATCATGCCATATCCTAAGGGCGGTACAAAAACTTTTTTGGAGTATTTAAAACAAAATTTAAAATACCCCGAAGCTGATAAAAATAACAAAGTGGAAGGTAGGGTTACTACGCAACTTGTTGTTGAAGCCGATGGACGTTTAACTAATATAAAGGTTTTAAAAAGTCCAACTACCAGCATGGCTAATGAGGCTGTTAGGGTGTTAAAAAATGCTCCAAAATGGAATCCCGCAATTCAAAAGGGGCGTAAAATAAGATTGCAATATACCGTGCCGATAAATTTTAGTTTAAGTAACGATGACCCTTCAAATTTTATAAGAGGATTGAGAGTAGACGCTAACTCCCCGCTAATTATTGTTGATGGCATAGAAGTAACAAGCGATTTAAACCGGGTAGATGCAAGTAGTGTCCAATCATTTAGTATATTAAGGGATGCTACAGCTGTTTCAAAATACGGCGAAAAAGCAAAAAATGGGGTGATAATAATAACTACAAAAAATGGTACGGGTCCTAAGGGAGAGACCCCCCCCACCAATTAAAAGCAATAACTAAAAATATCCTAAACCATATCTTTTTCAATTAGTTAATTTGGCCTTGCAAAGTGATACTTTGCAAGGTTTTTTGTGAGTTTATAGAGTTATGATTTTTGGTAAATTTATTAAACAACGCATTATCATGTTACAAAAAAATAGATCGAAACGCATAGCCCTGGGTAAATACGGCCTTTCGGTACCGCTATTTGTTTTAATGCTGATTTTATCATCAGCTACAATAGACAACAGCAAGGCAGTAAAAAATATTAGCACAAAAGCCAAAGATGTATTATTGGTCCCGGCCTCGTCATCTGTAGCTATGTTGACCGATGATAACAATGTTGCGGTGGCGCCCCCTGTATTGCTAGCCGATACCAGTGAGAATACACAGCAGCCATCTTTCCCGGGAGGAAAATCTGCATTGGATGCATACATGGGAAGAAATGTAAGATATCCGATAAGGGATAGGGAACATAATATACAGGGAAAAGTTAACCTGCAGTTTGCTATTGAAACCGACGGATCAGTTACTGATGTAATAGCCATTTCGGGCCCCAGTCAAAGCCTGAAAGATGCTGCCATAGTGGCTATGAAAAATTCGCCAAAGTGGATACCGGGTTACAAAAATGGAAAATTGATAAAAATGCCTTATAGCTATGAGGTAAATTTTACTTTAAGTTACGATAACTCAAATGGGGCCAAAATTTTTAAAGTGGTTGATAATAGTGTAGATAACCAGGTTTTTACTGTGCTTGAAACCCAGCCCACATTTCCGGGTGGAATAAAAAATTTTCTGCAATATATAGCCAATAACGTAAAATACCCGGCAGAAGACAGGAAAAATAATTTACAGGGAAAGGTTATAGTTCAGTTTGTTATAGAAACCAACGGTAGTTTGACCGATATTAAAGCAATACGCAGCCCAAGCAATACTATGAGCGAAGAAGCTGTAAGGGTGGTGAGCAGCTCACCAAAATGGATCCCCGGTATGCAAGGCGGAAGTTTTGTAAGATCACAATTTACCGTACCTATTAATTTCACCCTTAACAATGATAATACTACATCAAAAGGGGTAACAGATGCTGTAAAACAATAAATTAAATAGCCTAAACCATATCTTTTTCAATTAGTAAATTTGGCCTTTCAGAGTGATACTTTGCAGGGCTTTTTTTTGAGTTTTGGTTATGATTTTTTTGATATATTTAATTAAAACAAATCATCATGAACCTAAAACTTATTTTACAACTATCGGCCTTTGGGTTGATCATGTCCCTGGGTACAGTATCATTGATACCCCAGCAAATTGAACCTGTTTTTTGGATAGTTATATTTATTATTTGCGCGTGGGTTATTGCAAAAGCGGCGCCGGGTAAATATTTTTTACATGGCTTTTTAGTATCGCTGGTTAACTGTGTGTGGATAATTGCCGTGCATACTATATTTTATAACACCTATATAGCTAATCATCCAAGTGTTGCATTAATGAATAATGATGCTCCTGTGGGCGTGGCTACCCATCCAAGGCTGGTACAGGCCATATTTGGCGCGTTAATTGGTGTTATTTCGGGTGTAGTATTGGGGCTGTTTTCGGTTATAGCATCAAAATTTGTAAAAAAGGCATAACCGAAGCCTAATCTTGCATTTAAATTATTAATTTTGGGCCATTAATGCATTAATCAGCAATAAAAAATGAAACCTTTTATATCAACAAAACTTTACGGATTTATAAATTACGCTTGCGCAATTTTATTATTAACATCACCATGGTTATTTGGATTTGACGACATGGGAGGTGCTGCCTTTTTTATGCCGTTATTAATAGGCTGGATACAGTTAATTATGGCCATTTTTAGCATTACTCCGTTAGGTTTTATCAGGGTATTCCCGTTACAGATGCATACCTGCTTAAATGTTTTGCCGGGTTCATTTTTATTATCATTACCATGGATATATCATTTCTCAGGGTCGGTTTGGTTACCGCACTTTGCATTAGGATTGGTGCTTTGTTTAAATGGTATTTTTGTAACCAATTCGCCGTTTTTAACCAGGGCCACGCCAAGTTTGCCCGAAGCCGGTATTACATCTGTTGATGCGCACGAAGGAAGATTGAATCACTAAGAATAAAGAAATATTTTTTAACACGGCTTGGAAAATAAAATTTTCAAGCCGTGTTTTGTTGCCTGGCTAAAACACCTCGTTAAGCCCTAAAAATATGCCGCTTGACCCATAAGCACCACGGGCATAATCAATACAAAGGTTGGAGCGGCTATTTTTATTAAAAAGTAATCTTAACCCTACCCCTGCACCGGGTTCAATATATTCCATTAATTTAATATCGCGCCTCCGGTTGCTGGCTGTTTGCCCGTTAACAAAGGTAACGCCTGATAGTAATTTGTTTTTAGTAATAGGGAAACGATATTCTAATTCGCTATACATAAAATTTGCCCCTTTAAACCGCCCTATAGTATAACCCCTTCCTAACCGGTTCAAAGCATCGCTGCCGGTGCCTGTAAGTTCTAAATAAGGTAACGATCCATCCAATAAATAACTGCCCCAAAACCAATAAGCTAATATATGTTCCGGATTTTTTTTTGATAGGCTCCAATATTTTCTTAATTCGGTTTTTAATTGCGAGGCGTATGCATGGCTGCCCATCCATTTTTGGTTTACGCGTAAAACTAAATCAATATACATACCATAATATGGTCGGTTAACATGGTCGCGTGTATTGTAGGCAACGTTAAACAAAAGGCCATTAGCCGAGTATCCATCTGTTGGATACCCATTAATTACACTATACCTATAATTATGAGTGCCAATGTTAGGCCCTATCCTTCGTTCATCATCAATGTTATTGTAATAATTAATAACAACACCGGCCCCGGCATATACATGATCCATTAATTGCATGTATACACGTTCGTTAAATTTAATATAGGTAAACTCTATCGGAAAAACATCAGCGTTATTGGCCAAAGGGAACCCATTAATTGAAAAACTTCCTTCACCTATAGCGTGACGGCCCGTACCTACACCATAATCAAGTGCAACGGTTTTTCCAACCTGGACGCTGCCCTGTATGTTAAATTTATCGTGGTTGGTAAATGCATTGTTTTTAAATTCAAAAGAGGATAGACCAGCCGTTGAAGTATAAGCATTAGCATTAAATACAGAGAATGAGGTTGTTTTAGGATCGCCAAAGGTTTTACCTGTTGTTGACGTAACACCTATTGAAAAACCCACGCTTGGATTATAACCTGCTGACGGAAGAATAGAAAAAGCCGAGTGTGTTTTTTTGACAGTATCGGCACCAACATCTTTTTTTTTACTAAAAATGTCTTTTATTACATCAATTGCATCTGTTTGCTTGTCCAACACTTCCTTTGAGTCATTTTTTTCCTGCGAAAAGCATACTCCAAAACTCAAAAATATAACAGATACTGCCAGGGCAAATCTTTCAACTACACTTTTAAACAATTTTATAAGTTTATAAAGGTTTAACTATTGCAATATAATTGTAAAGATTTGAAATTGCCAAGTGCAATCAGTAATAATGTATTGTTAAATTGATTTAAACCTTAAGTAAAACTAATCGTCAAAAAAACCAAAAAGGTGATTATGGAAATATTACGTGTTTATTGGGATTTTTACTTTAGCAGCAGGGATAAAATATTTTTAAAAGTTTGCGCTGCAGAAATTTATTAAAGCTGATGTAAATAAAAAGGGTTATGTGCTACTATACATAACCCTTTTTATTAAATTTTATTAGCAATTATTCAACAACCGATACTTTAAGCATATTGGTTTTACCATGGTTAGTAATTGGTACAGAAGCCGTATTAATTACCACTTCGCCAACGCCAATCAGGTTTGCTGCTTTCAGCATAGCGTTTACATCAGCTATGGTTTGATCGGTACTTTCCAGTTTATCATAATAAAAGGTACGTACTCCCCAAAGTAAGCTTAACGCGTTTAACAGGTGCTTGTTTGATGTAAATATAAAAGTACGTGCTTTTGGCCTGTAGCTTGATATTTCGAAAGCGGTATATCCGGATGTGGTCATAGCTACAATGCCCACCGCATTAGTATGCTCGGCCAGGTAAACAGCCGATTCGCATACCGCGTTACTTAAATAGCTCGGTGTTGTAGTATCCGTGGTTTCAATAGGGTCTTTTACGTTAAAAGGATATCCTAATTCCTCCACATTACGCACAATTTTTGCCATTGTTTCAATAACGATAAGCGGGAACTCGCCTACAGATGTTTCACCACTAAGCATAACGGCATCTGCGCCATCCAGTACAGAGTTTGCCACATCATTAACTTCGGCACGCGTAGGGCGTGGGGTAGTTATCATTGATTCCAGCATCTGCGTGGCAACAATTACCGGCTTTGATGCCGCGCGGCATTTGCGGGCAATCATTTTTTGTAGTAACGGCACTTCTTCTAACGGCATTTCAACACCAAGGTCGCCACGGGCAACCATTACACCATCTGTTGCGGCAATAATGGCATCAATATTCTCAATAGCTTCTGGTTTTTCAATTTTAGCTATTACCTTAGCTGCTTTTCCACGCGCGTTGATAACTTGTTTTAACTCGGTAATATCATCAGCATTACGTACAAACGATAAGCCTATCCAATCAACATCGCAATCTAAAGCAAAATGCAGATGCTCCAGGTCCTCTTCGGTTAAGCTGGGTATAGATACTTTGGTATTAGGTAAATTAACACCTTTACGCGAGGTTAAAATACCACCATGTACAACCTCGCAAACTACTTTATCAATTTTATTAGTTTCTAAAACACGCATTTGTATTTTGCCGTCGTCTAATAAAATAATTTCATTGGCCTGTACATCCTGCGGAAAAGTGTCATAAGTTATATATATCTGATTGTCATCACCAATACACTCATGGGTAGTAATATTAATATGTGTGCCATTTACCAGGTGTATGCCGCCATCCTTTACCAAACCTATACGGATCTTTGGTCCCTGTAAATCGGCAAGGATAGCTACATTGGTTTTATGTTGTTCATTGATCTCACGTATAGTATCAATTACTTTTTTATGATCTTCGGTTCGTCCGTGCGAAAAATTAAGGCGGCAAACATTTACGCCTGCCTTTATCATGGCTAATAATGTTTCTTTTGGAGCCGAGGCTGGCCCCATGGTAGCAACAATTTTAGTTCTGTTATAGGATAAATTCATAATTATTAGGTCAATTACTGCATCAACACATAGTGTGCAAAATACACATTTAAAATTTCTGCTAAAATAACAGATTTTCGCGTGATTTTATTTTTTTAGGGTCAATCTTTACGGCGGCAACAATTTCAGATATCTTATTTAGGCGATTAATTAAGTTATCAAGCTCATTATCATCTATATAATTTTTAATCATTAAAAAATAATCTGCTTTTTTCATTTCAGGTATCAAGTACCCATCTGAGCCTTTATTACTTATGAAATAAAAATCTGTCTCGCTATCCTCCCAATTATAACTATATATCGAAAAATAAACAGCCGGTGCACCGGGATTAATATCAACCGCAAGATCGGTATTTTTAATGAAATTAAAGTTTAAATGTTTGTTAATGAGGTAGCAAATACGATAATCCTTAAGCGAAGTTGTTACTGCGATAAGCACAAAATCAAGATCAATTTCAAACTTTAAAAATTTCCTATTCAAAATCATTACATTTACACCGGTAAAAATACAATTTGAAACCTTTTGATCTAAAATTTTGTTACCCCTCTAAACTAAAAAGTTTTAGATTTGATATTTGATAGATTTTATTTTTCTTTGCACTGAAATTATTAATCATTAAACTATAATACTATGTCTGATATCGCTTCAAGAGTAAAAGCTATTATCGTAGAAAAATTGGGTGTTGACGAAAGTGAAGTAACCCCAGAAGCTAGCTTCACCAATGATCTTGGTGCTGACTCTTTAGACACCGTGGAATTAATCATGGAGTTTGAAAAAGAATTTAACGTGGCTATTCCTGACGATCAGGCTGAAACTATCGGTACTGTAGGCCAAGCTATTGCTTACCTTGAAAAAAACGTTAAGTAAGACTCCCCTTAAACCTATTAAATGGAGTTTAAAAGAGTTGTAGTAACCGGGCTTGGAGCACTTACTCCAATTGGCAATAGCGTTTCAGCATATTGGAACGGATTGATCAATGGAGTAAGTGGTGCTGCCTTAATTAAAAGTTTTGATACCACGCTGTTCAAAACAAAATTTGCATGTGAAGTAAAAAACTTTGATGCAGAAGGCTTTTTAGGAAGAAAAGAAGCGCGTAAGCTGGACCAATTTGTTCAATACGCGTTATATGCTACCGAAGAAGCGGTTAAAGATGCGGGATTAAACTTTGAAAAACTGGATACCAGCCGTATTGGTTGTATCTGGGGTTCGGGTATAGGTGGTTTGAAAACATTTTTGGATGAGGTTATTGCTTTTGCCAAAGGTGACGGAACACCACGTTTTAACCCGTTTTTTATTCCTAAAATGATAGCTGATATTGCCCCTGGCCATATTTCTATCAAGTACGGCCTGCGTGGGCCAAATTACACTACAGTTTCTGCCTGTGCTTCATCCAATAACTCGCTTATTGACTCATTTAATTATATACGTTTGGGCAAAGCCAATATGTTTATAACAGGTGGTTCAGAAGCTATTATTAATGAGGCAGGTATAGGCGGGTTTAATGCCATGCATGCTATATCAACACGTAATGATGATCCGGCAACTGCTTCAAGGCCTTTTGACCTTGATCGTGATGGATTTGTTGCAGGTGAAGGTGCAGGTACCATTATTTTAGAAGAACTGGAACATGCAAAAGCCAGGGGAGCTAAAATATATGCCGAAATGATTGGCGGCGGCATGAGTGCCGATGCTTACCACATGACGGCTCCGCATCCCGAAGGTTTAGGTGCCGCGCTGGTTATGCGTGCTGCTTTAGACGACGCAGGTATACAGGCATCAGATGTTGATTATGTTAACGTTCATGGAACTTCAACACCCATTGGCGACCCGCAGGAAATTAAAGCGATACAAAATGTGTATGGCGATAGTATTTATGATATAAATATTAGTTCAACCAAATCAATGACGGGCCATTTACTGGGTGCTGCAGGTGCTGTTGAGGCCATTGCCGCTATATTAGCACTAAACAATGATATGGTTCCCCCAACTATCAATCACTTTACTGATGATCCGACTTTTGACCCAAGGATAAATTTTACATTTAACAAGGCTCAACAGCGTAAAGTAAATATAGTGCAAAGCAATGGTTTTGGTTTTGGCGGCCATAATGCTTCTGTAATTTTCAAAAAATTCGAAGAATAAAGTTGGATGCCAGTAAGCCGGTTATATAAACTTTACCTATCCCCCCACAGAAAATACGTTAAAGTTTTAAAAAATTTATTGGGTTTTGTGCCCGGTAATTTGTCTTTATACCGTTTGGCATTTCGCCATAAATCAGTAGCACAAAACGTAAAAAAGGGCGTAAAAAACAGTAACGAGAGGTTGGAGTTTTTAGGCGATGCCGTACTGGGCAGCGTAGTTGCCGAAGTGCTTTTTAAACTATACCCTTATGAAGATGAAGGGTTTTTAACCGAACTACGATCGAAAATTGTGAGCCGGGTTAACCTTAATCAGCTGGCACGTAAGCTGGGTTTTGAAGGCTTAATTGAGTACGATAGCCGTGTGCTGGGCTCGTCAAGGCAAGGGTCATTATTGGGCGATGCTTTTGAAGCGCTTATTGGTGCTGTTTACCTGGATAAAGGCTATAACTTTACCCGCAATTTTTTGATAAATCATATTATCAAATCGCACATTGATATACATACGCTTGAGCAAACTGAAACTAATTTTAAAAGTAAATTGATTGAGTGGTGCCAACGCCACAGTAAGGATATTTCTTTTGACCTGATTGCCAATAGTGATGGCGAAAGTGTTAAGCTGTTTACCGTGCAAGCCAGCGTCGATGGCGAAATAATGGGTTTGGGAAAAGAATTTAACAAGAAAACCGCCGAGAAATTAGCAGCAGAAAAAGCCTGCGAAGCACTGGGCATATAGGTTAATACAACTTTTGCAATTTCAAATTTCCCTTATTCTCCTGGAAATATTTAAACGATTTGTTGATATAAGTAATAACATCATATTCGTTCCAATCCTTTACAATTTCGTATGATGGCGAAAAAGCATTCATGAAATCTTCTATCTCATTATCCGGCAGGTTGGTAAGTTTTTTTACAACAGCCTTATTATATTTTTTACTAACTTCCAGTCGCTCCAGTTCAATTTTTGAATATTCTTTAAAACGGCGTGCCCTGCCCGGGTCTTTGCCAAAAAGTTCGTACATGCCCGTTAAAGGTGATGCCAAAAAAGAAAGTGCCTTGGGTTTCCCATCAGCATAAACTCCTTGCTTACGATATTGGTTAAGCACATCATTTAATTCCTGCTTTTTACTTTGCTCTTTTACGGTAACCTCATTAAGTACATATACAGGCTGCATATATACATTGATATCATAAGCGCCGGAAATAACGAAGTATTCAGGCGTAAAATCAAGCTTTCTAAAAAGCAAGGTGTCACCCTTTGCCGCCTGGATATGAAAAACGCCAAAGTCATCAGTAAGTGTATTGGTTTTTTTGCTGGAGTTTGTGACCTGTACTTGCGCTATCCTGTCGGTATAGTTTTTTTTATAAACAGTTCCGCCTATAGTAAATAACTGCTGTGCATGTACACATAAGGTAAAGCAACAACTAAGTATTATTAAAAAACTAAAGCGGAAATGCATTTAAAGGTATAATCGAAACATCAAATTTACACATTGTTTTTTATAGCAAATGTAAAAAAGTGTTAAAAGGGGAGTCGGAAAGTTTGAAAGACAGTAAAGTCCGGAAGTAAAAGTAGCGTCAATTTACTTTCTGACTAACGGACTTTCCTAACTTTCGGACTAAAAAACTATCTTTGCACATGATAAAATCCATGACAGGGTATGGAATTGCCAGTTTTGATTCGGGTAACTCAAAATACACCGTTGAGATCAAATCGCTTAATAGCAAGTTTCTTGAACTATCCTTAAGGCTGCCTAAAATTTTTTCGGAAAAGGAGTTTCAGTTGCGTAACGATTGCAGTAAGCAAATTGAACGCGGCAAGGTAAACCTGTCTATTAACGTTGAACAGGCGGGCTCAACCGTAAAAGCAGCCGGTATTGACACCGAACTATTAAAACATTATTATGCGCAATTAAAAACCGTTAGTAATGACTTAAATGAACCCACCAGCAATTTGCTGCAATTGGCTTTAGGTTTGCCCGAAGTGGTGAAATACGGCGAAGAAACTGCATCAGAAGATGAATGGAAAGTAGTTGAAAAAACTTTTCAGCAAGCTATGGCTGCTTTTCAACAATTCAGGGTGGATGAAGGTGCTATTTTAGAGCAGGACGTTAAGCAGCGCATAGGCATTATTTTAGATAATTTAAAGCTGGTTGAGGTTGAGGAACCTAAGCGTGTACCTGTAATACGCGAGCGATTGAACCAATTTTTAAGCGAGGCCACCGCACGTGAGGCTATTGACCAGAATCGTTTTGAGCAGGAGTTGATATATTATATCGATAAATTAGATATCACCGAGGAAAAAATACGTTTAAAAGCGCATTGCGATTATTTTATTGAGACCTTGAAAAACGCGGATGCCAACGGGAAAAAATTGGGCTTCATATCGCAGGAGATAGGCCGCGAAATAAATACCCTGGGCTCAAAAGCCAATGATGCCAATATGCAAAAACTGGTAGTGGGGATGAAGGAAGAGTTGGAGAAAATAAAAGAACAATTATTGAATGTATTGTAGTCATTTATCATTTGTCATTAGTCATTAGAACTAGTACAAATGCCAATGACCAATGACCAATGACCAATGACACAAGAGACAGAAGGTAAACTCATCATATTTTCAGCCCCGTCAGGAGCCGGTAAAACTACCATAGTGCAGCACTTGCTCACTAAGTTTCCCGAGCTGGAGTTTTCTGTATCGGCTACCACCAGGGAGCCTCGCGGTAGCGAAGAAAATGATAAAGCCTACCATTTTATAACTAAGGAAGAGTTTTTACACCTGATAGCCAAAAAGCAATTTGTGGAGTTTGAGGAAGTTTACAGCGGCACCTTTTACGGCACCCTGCGTACCGAAATTGAACGCATATGGAAAAAGGGTAAGACTGTAATCTTTGATATTGATGTGGAAGGCGGCCTGCACCTTAAGCGCAAATATGATGGCAACGCTTTGGCCATATTTGTACAACCCCCATCGTTAGAGGTATTAAAAGAACGTTTAATTGGCCGTGGTACTGATAGCCCGGAGAAGTTAAAGGAACGTTTTGCCAAAGCGGAAAAGGAATTAAATTATGCGCCCAAATTTGATATTATCTTGAAAAATTACGATCTTCAAACGGCGTGTTTAGAGGCAGAAATTTTGGTTAAACATTTTATTGCTAAATAATACAGCCAGGCTATTAACTGAAAACAATAATTGAATGAAAATAGGCTTGCTATTCGGTTCATTTAACCCCATTCATATTGGCCATTTAATAATAGCCAACTACCTGGCCAACCATACCAATTTAGACAAAGTTTGGTTGGTGGTATCGCCTCAAAACCCCCTAAAAAAATACGGCGACCTGATTAATACTTATGATAGGTTAGAAATGGCGCGCCTGGCCACAGATAATGCCCATAACATAGCGGTAAGCGATGTTGAGCTAAAACTGCCACAACCATCCTACACCATTGATACCCTTACCCATTTAAAAGAAAAATACCCGGAGCATGAATTTGCCCTGATCATGGGATCAGACAACCTGGTATCGTTACCTAAATGGAAAAACTATAAACTGATATTGCGCGATTACCGAATATATGTTTACCCTCGCCCTGGCTATGAAAATGCCGAACTGGCATCGCACCCATCTGTGACCATTACTATGACGCCACAGATGGAGCTATCTGCAACCTTTATCCGCAAATCCATCGCCGAAAAAAAGAATGTGCAATACTTTGTGCCCGACCCTGTTTTGAAATTTATCGAAAGCAAAAGCCTTTATAGCAATTAATTCTGGGTGATTGGCTGATGATGCTCATGGCATGCTTCGGCACATGCAAGGCAAGCCTCGGCGCATTGCTGACAATGGTCATGTTGGTGCTTGCCACACTCATTGCTGCAAAGACGGCATATCTCTTCGCATAAAACTAAATACTGATGCGCTATTACCGAATTACGCTTTAACAACCTTGCGGCCTGCGCACAAATATCGGCACAATCCCTATCCAGCTTTATACAGGCCGCCATATCTTTAACGTTGTCTTCGTCTAAGCATGAGGTAGCACAGTTTTCGCAAGCCAATACACAATCCAATAATTTTTGAATTAATGCTGTATGATCATGATTTTCCATAATAATTAAATTTAAGTCCCTTATAAATCAATGATCGCAGGTAAATAATGTTTTAATTATTTAATTTAATTTTGTTGCCGTGAGCGAAAAAACAATCCTTAAGCTACAATTACCAACCGACCCTATCTGGGTTAAAAATGTGGTAGAAAGCAATATTGAAGAGTTACTAACCGACCATGCCTATTGCGAGCAAAAGGCAGCTACTAATGCCATTACTTTAATTGTTCAAAATCCAAACCTATCAGACATGGTACAGCAAATGATAGATTTGGCGCAAGAGGAAATAGACCATTTTAAACGGGTGCATGAAATTATATTACAACGAGGTTTTACCCTGGGCCGCGAGCGTAAGGACGATTATGTAAATGAACTGCGTAAGTTTATTATAGTTGGCGGCGGCAGGGAAGCGCAATTGATTGATAGACTGCTATTTTCTGCAATGATTGAGGCACGCAGTTGCGAGCGTTTTAAAGTATTGTCTGAAAATATTAACGATGAGGAGTTATCCGTTTTTTATCATGAACTGATGATAAGCGAGGCTACCCATTACACGATGTTTATTGGCCTGGCTAAAAAGCATGCCGAAACTATTGATGTAGATAAACGCTGGAAAGAGTTTTTAGCTTTTGAAGCGCAGGTAATACAAAATTACGGTAAGCAGGAAACCATACACGGCTGATTCATCTATACACTTAGCCCACTTACCGATACATTGATTGTTAGCTAGTTGTAATAACGTTGCTTTGTAATATGTCTGGATTTAAAGTATATAAAATTATAATACATGTTGCGGCCTGGCTATTATTTATGGCTTTGCCGCTATTGTTTTTAAATGGCGGCCCCTATGGCAGCGCGAGTAATTCATTATGGGTTTTAAAAGACTCTTCTTATTGGATTTTTTGTCTTACCTATATCTCGCTTTTTTATATAAACGTTTATTTTTTAATACCACGTTTACTATTAAAAAGAAAATACCTTCAATATAGCTTTATCACCTTATTGCTATTTATCTGTGTTTACTTTTTGCGGCCATTTGACCAATTAATGCGGGCCAGTTTTACTCATTGGATAACAGAACAATTTGGAGCGCAACCAGGTAACGGTAGGCCAACTGAGCAAGGATTTGAGCGATGGGAAGAGAGAGGCGGAAGAAGCGACAGCAGTGAAAGAGCAAACATTGGCGAAGAAACGCAATGGAGAGGCGGAAGAAGCGACAGCAGTGAAAGAGCTAATATTGGCGAAGGAAGACAATGGAGAGGAGCACCTCGTACGGGCGAACGCGGACCAGGTGGTGGCCGTGGCTTTGAACGAGGTCTGGGTGGCCGTGGCCGCGGCGAATTTGGTGCAGGGCCGCGCTGGTACCCTATGGGTTATACCAGTACATTTATTTTTATATTAATAATGGCATTAAGCACGGCATCAAAAACCGTACAGCAATGGAAGCTTACCGAGCGCCGGATAGCGCAGGCCGAAGCTGATAAGGCAAGCGCCGAACTGTCGTTTTTAAAAGCGCAGATAAATCCTCATTTTTTGTTTAATACGCTAAACAATATTTACTCGTTGATATTAACCGGGAGCGAGAATGCGGCCGATAGTGTAATGAAGCTATCAAACATTATGCGCTATGTTACAGATGATGTAACCCACGATTTTGTACCATTGCAAAGCGAGATAGATTGTATAAATGATTACATTGAGTTACAACGGTTACGTATTGGCAAAAACTCGCCGATTGAGTTTACAGTATCTGGCGACCCCAAACGTAAAGTTATAGCCCCTTTGGTATTGATGACCTTTGTTGAAAATGTATTTAAATATGGGATAAGTAAAAGAGAGCATTCGCCTATATTTATAAAAATTGAAGTGTCGGATATAAGTATCTCATTTTTTTGTGAGAACCTGGTGTTTATTAATAAAGGCGAAACAGAAAATCCAAGTACCGGTATCGGTATAAAAAATACCGTGCAGCGCCTTAAACATTTGTACCCCGACAAATACATTTTAGATATTGTAAACGACAGTAAAGAGTATAAGGTTAGTTTAACGCTTCAATCATAAATTTATATGCCGCTAAAATGTATAGCTATTGATGATGAGCCTTTGGCGTTAGAACTGATAAAGAATTATGTAGCCCGTATCCCCGAGCTACAATTACTGCATACATTTGATGATGCCTTATCAGGTGCCGAATTTTTAAAAAAGGGTACAGTTGACCTATTATTTGTTGATATTAATATGCCCGATATAACCGGTGTTGAACTGGTGCGGTCATTGGAGAATAGACCCATGGTTATATTTACTACGGCGTATAAAAATTACGCTTACGAAGGGTTTGAACTGGAGGCCATGGATTATTTGTTGAAGCCAATTGATTTTAACCGTTTTTCAAAAGCAGTTGACAAAGCCCTGGAATACCATAAATATAAAAATACCGTCCCGGCCGAAGATAATACCGAAAGCTTATATGTGTACTCAGAGTACCGCATGGTAAAAATTGACCTGAAGGATATTGAATATATTGAGAGTATGGAAGATTATGTAAAAATACATCAGCATAACCAGCCTACCATACTTACCCTTATGCCATTAAAAAAGATACTTGAAAAACTGCCCGCCGATCAGTTTCAGCGCATTCATCGTAGCTATGCAGTGGCAGTAAACAAGGTAAGAGCTATTCAAAACCGTAAGGCCTACATAGGTACTGTACAGTTGCCTATTAGCGACAGCTACACTGATTTTATTAAAAATTGGGGAAAAAAGTAATTTTTTAAATTCTCCTATCCCATTTGTCGACACAAAAAGGCTATTCACCGACACTTCTTAGCGGCAGCTTTCAATTAGCCCGATATTTATATTGAAAAAAAGATACCCCTATTATTTGTACATTATTCATAACAGTACATAATGTAATACCCCTCTGGTAATACGTGCTAATTGGTGCACTATTACAACCTGTTACTTGGTTAGCGTTCCGGAACAACCGGGACGCTTTTTTTATTTTATTCCAATTACGTTTTTTAGGTAATTATCCATCATATCAATATCCACCACATCGTTTATTAAACCTATGTGCATATCCGGTCTGACTATAAGGGCCTTTTTCTTGCCGGCTGCAATTTCAAAGGCATCAAATATTTCCTGGTTTTTGGCTGATGGCGGCAGGTAAAAAAAGTTGATGAGCCCGGGGTAATTTTGCGTTAGCCATTTAGCCAGGGTAAATAAGTCTATCTCTTTCAATGTACCTAATGCAATAAACGTAAAGCCCGGTTTGCTGCACCATTCATGCAGGTCGGTTTCTTCTTGCTTCTTTTCGTCAAATACTTTAAAATAGGGCAGTCGGTCGCCGGCTTTTATTTGGGTAGCATTGCTTAGGTGTAAATTTATATTGCTATCACGGTAGCTGATATTTATCTGTGCCAATCGTTTAAAAAATAATTCGCGCAAATTTTTACTGTTCCATACAAATTTGAGTATGGGTGGCATCAACCATCTTTTGAATAATAGCGACAACCAGCCCTGAGAGGCTATCACCTTAAATATTTTATCAGTAGTATTTAATAACTCTTTAGCTACCGGCATACGCTCGATAGCGTAGCTTTCTAAAACAGTTTCTTTAATTTGTCCGTTTATTACCCCTGCCAGTTTCCAGCCTAAATTATAAGCGTCCTGCAAGCCGGTATTCATCCCTTGCCCGCCAACCGGCGAATGGATATGCGCCGCATCGCCTATTAAAAAACAACGCTGTCGTCTAAAATCATCTGCCATGCGGTGGTGCAATTTATAGGTGGTGAACCAATTATTATTAACCACATTTATAGATGTCGATGTAATGCTGTTTAAATGCGGCAATACATCTTCAAGTGCAAGCTCGTTCTTGTTTTCTATATCCGGCGTAAGATTTCCGATAATACGGAAACAGTTAGCTTCGGGCATTGGGAAAAATCCGGCGAAGCCATTATTAGCTAAGTATAATTGTACTTTGTCGCCATTGATCTTGGGATTGTCCAGTTCCAAATCCGCCAGAAAAAAGGTATGCTGGTAGGAGTCGCCTGTAAATGGAATGCTTAATTTTTTACGTACCGCACTATGCGATCCATCGGCACCTACTACCCAATCGCAGGTAAGCATCATGGTTTCGGCAACTGACTGTAGTTGTACCTCAGCTTGTTTACCATTTTGAGTCAGGCTAACTAGGCTGGTATCCCAATAAACCGGGCAGCAATTTTGTGTTAAATACTCTAATAAAAGGCGCTCGTTTTTACTTTGTTGATAAAGAAACACAAACGGGAACATTGTTTCACCTTCGCCAACATTGGCTAACGATAGTTCGGCCATTTTTTTTTCATCAGCATTAAAAACTACGCCGCCTGCCTGTTTGCCACCGTGTAATACACGGGCAACGACACCCATCTGCCTATATATCTCTAACGACCGTGCCTGCACCGCCAATGCTTTTGATTGGTTGGTTGGCCCTTGCTTGCTATCGATAATTATAGGTTGCACACCATTGCGCAATAGCTGCGCAGCCATCATTAAACCCGAAGGGCCCGCGCCTACTATTAAAACTTTGGTATGTTGCCCCGTTAATGCCATTTATTAAATACGCGATAACAGGAAAATAGTTGGCTTTTTATGCAGATCGGGCACGTTGGCCTGCCACTCGGCTATGGTTTTAGTTTGCACCATTTCGTCCAAAGCGGTTAAGTTGCAGGCAATACATAGCTTCGTTTTAGGATGCCCGCTTTTTAATATCTCCTCCAGCATGGGGTTATTACGGAAAGGGGTCTCAATAAATATCTGTGTCTGGCTCAATCGGTCCGATAAACCTTCCAGTTCTTTAATACGTTTGCTGCGCAGCACCTTATCAATAGGCAAATAACCATGAAAGGTAAAGCTTTGCCCGTTAAAACCGGATGCCATCAGCGCCAATAAAATGGAACTTGGGCCAACTAAGGGCACTACCTTAATACCTCGTTTATGTGCTTCGGCTACTATCTCTGCGCCGGGATCTGCTACGCCCGGGCAGCCAGCCTCGCTCATTAAACCTACATCCTTACCGCTGTTTAATCCTACAAAAAATGATTTAATGCTATCGCGGCTGTACTTGCCGTAATCATGTATCACCAGTTCGCTTTGCGGAGTTTTAAGCCCGGCCAGTTTTAAAAAGCGGCGCGCGGTTTTTTCATTCTCCACAATATACTCCTTTAAGCTATTAATGGTATCAGTTAAAAATGGCGTAAATGATTTTGCTGCCGCGTCTTCGGCAAGCGGTACGGGTATTAAAAAAAGGGTTCCGGTGGGCATATTGCAAAATTGCTCATTTTTGTTTAATTTAATGGGCATGAAAGGATAATGTCTTTATGAAATCATTAGGTATTAATTGGTTTATTGAAGGTTCAATAGATTTTGAGTATAAAAAATATATCCTGTTGGATTATTTGCAGGAGATAAACCGCCATTTTGATAAGAGTAAATTATATCCCAACCTAAGCGACCTGGTGTATCATTACAATAACCTGCGCTACTTTAAGCAAAATAAAACCATGCTGCAGCAGGCATTTCCGCAACGGTTAACGCAGGCAGATATTGATGCGGTAAAATTGACCTATCAAAAAATAGTGGAGGATGACAGCACCATGCTGGAGATCGAGCGCATCATCACTTACGCGATCGACAAAATGGACCCTGCTATACAAACCGGTAAAGAGATATATGATTTTGTAGAGAGCCGTTTGAGTATTGACCCTGTAGGCATTGTACCGCTAGTGCCCTTTAGTGGCTATTTTTCGCTGCGTAACGGCAACGAAAATACTAATTGGGTATATGAGTACCATTTGACCATTTTTGAGGGCAAAGACGATAAATACCGCGGCATTAACATAAGCCTGGTGGATACCTACCAGCATAGCTTGGCTAACACCCCCGAAACTATCAAACTGAACCTGATTAAAAGCCGAAAGCACCTGCCCAACCCGGCGGTATATTATGTGTATACAGATATTACTTTCCCGCTGGAGCAAACTTTATTGCCGATAGCCAAACGTAGTTTAGTAAAATTTATATCAGACGCGGCTGCGTAGATGTGCAAATGTGAGGATATGCAGATGTGCAGATGAAACGCAAAAGGCCTCGCTTTTAAAAGCAAGGCCTTTTCTATATTTCCTATTATATTTATTTTTTTGCCAGGGTATATTTACCCCAAAAATCGGTTGGTGCTGTCATGCCCTGCATATCGCCCATGCCACCCATACCGCGCACACGCATACCGCCTCCGCCGCCACCAAAGCCGCCGCCACCACCACCGAAGCCGCCGCCTCCGCCACCGAAGCCGCCGCCGCCGCCAAAGCCGCCGCCTCCACCACCGAAGCCGCCGCCACCACCCGGCATACCGCCTCCGGCCATCATGCTGTTTATCATAGCGCTAATGTCAAGGCCATTTAGTTTAAGGTTGTAAGCAAATTCGGGTTTTGATGTAGAGGTGTTAAAATATTTAAGCGGGATAGACATTTCGCATATCATGGCACCTTTATCATCATAGTCAACAGCAGCCTTAATACCATATACATTATATATAGATACTACACTATCCGCAATATCTTTAAAGCCAACCAGTTTAATTTCTTTAAATGTTTTAACCGCGTCTTTGCGCATTTTATCTATAGCTGCCGAATCCAGTTCTGTAGGTGCACCACCACCGCGCGATCCGCGGAAAGAAGACATTTGGTTACGAAAGCTATTGACATCTACCAGCGGGAAACTAATGATGTAAGCATTTTCTTCACTTTTTTTACCGTCGGTATTAATAGCCAGGTTAATACCACCCGCGGTGATCTTACTGGTTATGGCCTGGTCTGTCGCTTTAATAGCCAGGTAAAGGTTTTTATCATCATTAGCCAGTGTATAGTTTACACCAATGGTTTTATTATAGGCTTGTAAATTATCGCCCCAGTCGGTTAAACGGGCATCAACTTTAACATTGGCCGGTGCCCAAACGCTGGCTTCCTGTACATTAGGTAATTTTTGTGCTTGCGCAGATAAACCTGCCGCTGTAGCCAGTATTACTAAAGATATTTTGTTGATTGTTTGCAAAGATTTCATGCCACTTAACGCTTTAAATAGGTTTATTATTATTATAATATGACAAATTTAAGCTATTAATGTTACAATCTAATTTTAAAAAGCTGCCCATATCGGGAGCTTTTTAAAAAACTAATGCTTATCCCAATTTATCTTTCTGGAGAAGTACATTAATATGGATACTACAATAAATAGCGCGACGCTTCCTATCAGCAAAGCCAAATCCTCTAATTGTATAATCACATAAATAAATATGTAAAATATGGTTAGGATAATGGTAAATAATATAGCCGACTTTTTGTTTTTGAGCAAAGATGCAATAAAGCCTGCTACCAATGTTATAGTAGCTGCGGAGGCAATAAGGTATGCCCAATTATAGCCTACCTGTTCGGCAAATGACAGTAGCAGGGTGTAGTAAATAACCAGCGCGGCGCCTATCAGAATATAATTAAACACATGTATTTTTTGTTTACTGATCATCTCTGTTAAAAACAATGAGATGAAAGTGAGCAGGATGATCAAAATGCCATACTTGCTGGTACGCATAGTTTTTTGATATTGATCAACCGGTAATTTTAACTTTACACCAAACAGGGCGTCCTCGTGGTTATGCATATCATTAAGCAGGGTATCATTATTGGCCCATTGCTGTGCAAACGGGCGGTTAAAGTATAACATGCGCCATTTGGCGGTAAACCCTTTGTCATCTACTTTTCTGTCATCGGGTAAATAGCGCCCGTCAAAACTTGGGGTTTTCCAGTCGCCGGATACATCTACCGTAGTGGTTTTACCGCTATGCAAAAAGCGAAGTTCCTGGCTGCCTTTAAGGTCCAGGATAAAATCAAAAGGGATTGTTTTATCAATAGTTCCGCTAAGGTCAACGTTAGCCTGCAAACCGTTACTAAATAGTCCTTTTTCATTAAAAACAGGTTCGGCCTGTATGTTTTGGTTATTTGCTTTAATGTTAGGGTTGGTTTTTAATCCCTTCAGGTCAGATATACTGAACGTTATTTTAGCTTTATTCAGCAATAACTGTTCGGGGATTATAGAAAGCTTGGCTAATTCGGCTTTGAAATCCCCATCAACCTTAACTACGGTGTTATATACCACCGTTTCAAAAATGCCCCGGTTTAATATTTTTGATTTAACGGTCGAATTAAAATTTAATGCACCCGGTAATATATAGGCATTCTCAATAGTCTCTTTGGTAACATCTTTATTATTGGCATCCTTTTCTTTAACAAATTTTTTATAGGGTATTACCAACACTGGCCCCTGTATTAGCTGGCTGCCCGACCATTTATCTGAAATGTCCTGCTCCATCTCTTCCTGTCGGTGGCTTCGCTCATCAATTAAATTAGTTACCAGTAATGATGGTATAAGCAACAGTATGGTTAGCAAGCCAATAAACATTAATTTAACCGTAACCGACTCCTGGAGCCAGTTTAATAATCCTTGTGGTTTTTGAGGTTGTTGTATCATAATTATTATTTAAAAGTACTTTGTATTTCAAAGTAATTGGATAAAAAAATATAGGTTTAATTTTTAGCTGAATTTATTAATTGTTCCAAAGCATCCAAATGATCTTTAAAAGCTTTTTTGCCCTTGTTAGTTGCTTCGTAATTGGTATTAGGCTTACGGCCCAAAAATGATTTGTTTACCAAAATATATTCCTCTTTCTCCAACCCCTTTAAATGCGATGCCAGGTTACCGTCAGTAATATCCAGCAACTCTTTCAATGAGTTGAAATCATAACGTTGATTGGCAACCAGTACACTCATAATTTGTAAACGTATACGGTTCTCAAAAGCTTTATCTAATTTTTCAAAAGGAATTTTCACTTATCGTATTTTAAATACATCACACTACCATACACTATATGCAAAACGCCAAACCCAATGGCCCAAAATACCAGGCCATATCCCGGCAGGCAGGCGGCTATCAGGCCGAGTATAATTTCGCATAAACCTAAGTACTTTATATCAGTAAAAGTAAAATTGCTTGCCCCAATAAGTGCCAGGCCATAAAATACCAGCATTGCAGGTGCGGCTGTACCAAAATATCCGTTATATAAAAATATAAGTATGAGCAACCCGCCCGTTAACAGGGGTACCGCCATATGAAATAATAAGGCTTTGCTGGTATTGCCCCAAATAGGCTGTCCATTACGTTTGGCTTTTTGGTAACTTAATATAACGCTTGTAGCTACCGATGTTATTAAAACAACTATAGCTATCCATATCAAATAGGGTAATGCATGAAGAAATTGCAAAAAAGTAACATCACTATAGTTTAAAGAGGGATGATCCATGATGCAGTAGGCAGCTGCAGCACCTATTAAAGCATAAACACCGGCTAATATGCCCGATAATCCGCTAAGGGAAACAAACTTTGATGAACGCTCCATCAAACTGCGGATGGAAGCCAGATCGTCCTGTATTTCTTCTTTTTTCACTTAAAAGTACTTTGTTGTTCAAAGTAATGGATAAATATTTATATGTGCAAATATTTGCTTAAAAAATTAGTTAACTAATTTATGTAGAGAGATTACCATTCCTCCTGCTTTAGGCGGATCGTAATGACGCATGGAGAACTTGGGATTTACGGCTTCACTTCTTTATCCCGCTCACCGTCATGTTTTTCAGCATGTAATTCTGATTCGATGATATCCTGAACAAAATCATCTTTGTCTTTTTGGTCGCGCTTAAGTACCCAGACGATCATTACAATAACAGCTATTGCAATCGGTGCTATCCACCAATAATTTATCTCCATAATAATGGTATATTAGGTTTATATAAATATCGGCAATATTAACTATATCAGGGTTAAGTAATTGTTAAATTATTGTTTCATGCCATAATGTTCCAAAGTGTTCCACTTTCGCAAAATGGAACACCATACGTATAACGTTAAACGTATCAGGTAAAACCCAACTAAACTAACTTAGCCAAGGCTTCTTTAATACGCGGAATTGCTTGCTCAATATCCTGTAAAGTACAAGCCCCTACAGATGCCCTAAACCAGTTTACATCATCGCACGTACCAAAAGCCGAGAATGGCACAAAAGCTATCCTGGCTTCTTTGATGAGATAGAAGTTGATATCAGCAGAGTTTTTCAATATAGTGCCATCAGGTGTACTTTTGCCGGCAACATCAATTTTAATAGTTAAATAAATAGCTCCCATTGGTGCTATAGAATCTACCGCGAAGCCATCAGTTTTTAATTGCTGAAAACCTTTGTGCAATGCATTCAAGCTGGCTTGTACGCGCGATTTTAAGGTATCTAAATATTGGGTTACGGCAGTATCATCCAAAAGGTATTTGGCCATAGCCACCTGCTCGGCCTTAGGCGACCAAGCACCCATGTGGCCAACAATAGCTTTCATGTTATTGATAACCTTTTCCGGTCCAAAACCCCAGCCTACACGTACACCGGTAGCCGCAAAACATTTAGATGCACCGTCGATAAATATCACATAGTCCTTTAACTCGGGGCGTAAAGTAACCGGGTCAAAATGTTGGTTATCGCCAAAAGTTAGTTGAGAGTATATTTGGTCGTATAAAAAGTATAAAGGTTTTTCATCTGCAGCGCGGGTTTTGTTTTCGGCAATTACCAGGTCGCAAATTTCTTCCAGATCCTTTTTGTCAAACATGGTGCCCGTAGGGTTCAAAGGCGAACATAATGCCAACAAAGCCGCGCCTTTTATATGCGGGCGCAGCTCATCTGCCGTAGGCATAAAATTATTCTCGGCAGTGGTTTGCACCATAATCCCTTCGGCTTTCAGCAAATCGCAATAGTGGTTATTGTTCCATGAGGGTGCCGGGAAAACTACTTTATCACCGGGATCAACCACGGCTAAAAAGGTTGAATATATGAGCGGACGAGAACCGCCGGAAATTAATATCTCATGAGCGCCATAGTTTAAGCCTAAACGATTCTTTAAAAACACGGATACACTTTCACGCAGGGCTAATACACCATCTGCAGGTGGATAGTTGGTTTGATTTTCGGCATAGGCAGCCACAATCCCTTGTTTTAATTCATCAGGAATAGGGTAGATGTTCGAGTCATAATCGCCAATGGTTAGGTTGGCAATATTTTGCCCCTGGCGTTTTAATTCGTTGATCTCGCCGGCAATTTTTATAATTTCAGAGCCGCGCAGGTTTTGGGCTAATGCAGATACTTTCATTTTTTTGTAGAGGTGAAAGCTAAAAGACCAAAGCTTAAAGCTTTAATTTTATAATATGCAGATAGCTTTTAGCTTTCTGCTTTTACCTTTTCGTTATAAATAGGCTTTACGTAATTTGATTATCCTTATCCAATGCAATACCTTCATTACCGGGTATACGGGGTCTATCTCAAACCATTTTGCACCAAAATTGGCGCTGTTAGGGCGCTTATGGTGATTGTTTTGAAATAATTCGCCCAACATAAAAAAGTCAAACGGTGTGGTGTTTTTTGATTTATCGCCATTGTCGAAATTTGAATAGCCGTATTTATGTCCGCACCAGTTTACAATAGCGCCATGTATGGGACCCATTATAAAATGGATAGGTAATAATAAGTACATCCACCAATATTCTGCAAAAGCGATGTAAAAAGCAGTGTATCCTGCCATAAACAACAGGCGTGAAGCGTAAGTTGATCCCCAATAATCTATCAATCTCCACTCGGGAATATTGCCGGCAAACTGCGCATCAGGTTCCTTTAAGCGTTTTTCATATAACTTATAGCTTTGTGCCGTACGCCACATCATCTGGAAAACATCTGTGAAAAAATGAGGTGAATGAGGGTCTTTCTCGGTATCGCTGTAAGCATGATGCTCGCGGTGCATTATAGCATAAGCACGCGGGTTTAAAAAAGACGACCCCTGGAAAAAGAAAGTCAGGAAATGAAATACACGCTCCATAAATTTGCTGGTAACGTACATTTTATGTGAAGCATACCGGTGTAAATAGAATGTTTGAAAGAACAGCGACAGAAACCAGTGCGCTAAAAAGAAGGCTAATATGATCACGTATTGGGTATTATTAATTGGGTGTTGTTATAATATTATAATCGGCAAAGATACAATTAATGCTTTGACCGCTAAATAGTAAACGAATTATTAATCGGTATGTTTTGTAACTTAAATAGTTCGGCTAATAATTTATACGATTGCAGCCTGTCATTAAAATCTTCGGCAATGGTTACGGCAATAATTTCGTCCACACCATAGCTTTCGGCCAGGTTGCTTAAACGCTCTTTTACCATAGCGGGTGTGCCGGCAACCACGCGCTGGCGATTGTAACGTATGCGGTCCTGTTCGGGCAAGGTATATTCTGCATCTTTTACATCATCATAGCCTAATGGTAATATACCCGCGCCTTTTTCAAATTGTATAAAACGGTAATCCATTATAGCTTTATGTTGCGCTATCTTTTCTTCATCTTCTGAGCAAAAAACAAATATGGCCATGTTGGCTTGTGGCTCTTTCAGATCATCAGATGGTTGAAAGCGCTCTTTATACATCTTTACCGCCTGCGCGCCACCCACGGGATTTATAAAATGCGCGAACGAAAAGCCCATACCAAAATGCCCGGCAAATAAACCGCTTTGTCCGCTTGAACTTAGCAGCCACATGGCCGGTACTGTTTTTACCTGCGGTATGGCCCTTATTTTTTGCTGAATAGTTCCCGGAACGGCACGGTCATGAAAATAGTTAACCAGGTCTGCCAACTGTTCTACAAAATCCTGCTCCCTGAATTGGTTGGATGGGTTGAGCATGGAAGCAGTTATACGATCCGTACCCGGTGCGCGGCCCATGCCCAGATCAATACGGCCCGGTGCTAACGCTTCCAGCATCCTGAAGTTTTCGGCAACTTTTAGCGCGCTGTGGTTGGGCATCATTACGCCACCCGATCCAACACGTATATTTTTAGTTTGCGATGCCAGGTATGCTATTAGTACCTCGGGCGTTGAACCTGCCAGGCTACCGGTATTATGATGCTCTGATACCCAAAAACGGTAAAAGCCTAATTCATCTGTATATTTTGCTAACGCGATGGTTTCCTGTACGGCCTGCTCGGCAGTTACGCCTTTCCTCACCGGCGATTGATCCAATACGCTTAAGCGGATATTTTTTGTGTCCATATTGTTTGTATAGAACGCAAAAATACAGGCAAGGTTGTAGTTGGCGAAGCTAATGCCGTATTATGGCATTGGGGTTACATAAAACCAACCAATTCGGATGTCATCCTGAGCTTGTCGAAGGATGCGGTGTAGGCCAGCCCGATATGGTTCGACGGGCTCACCATGACAACGCTCTTTTATTCCTCTTCTTCCTCACCAGACAACTCTAAAATGGTATCGGCCTGTTTAAAGTTACTGCGCACAAAATGGCACCAATCGCATTCTTTTTTACCGCAGCCGGTATTAAAATCGTGGTTTTGTATTTTTTGATAAACAGTTTTTACTTGCCCGGTGACCGTGGCAACGTCATCGGGTGTGATAAATACCTTCTCTTTATGGTATTCACCTTCGCTGATGGGTTCCACAAAATCAAACTGGGCGCCAACTACCTCCCAGTCATTGGTAGGGTCGTTATCTATCAACAGTTTATAAAATACAGCCTGGCGCCAGTAATCGCCACCATTAGGTTGGTCATTGGTAGGGCGGATGAACTTGTTTTTTTGACCCTCTAACGAGTTTTTAGGTTTACCCGTCTTATAATCTATTATGGTTACGTTTTTACCGTCAAACTCTATTTTATCCAGGTTACCTTTAATGGGTACGCCCTCCAGTTCAATGTTTTTAATGGCGCGCTCGGTAACGGCAATTTTGTTCCAGGTAAGCACACTTTGCTCATAGTATGGCGGTAATATTTTATCACCATAATCCATGCGCAGTTTAAATTCCTCCTTGGTGAACGAGTCGCGGTTACGGTACATGTACCATTTAAACTCCTTCATAAATTGCTCGGTACTCGGGAAATTATTATCATCGTCCTTTAACCAACGGAAGGCTTTGTTTAGCGCCCAGTGTACAGCCTGGCCAAACGTAGCAGACGGACTTTTGCCCGACGGCACTCTTATCAAACACTGAAAATAAAACCGCAGCGGGCAATCTAAAAAGTTATTCAAGTGAGTTACCGACAGGGTGTAATTTTGCAGCAACTGGTTAATGTAGTTATGATCCAGCAGTTCAACTTTGGGTTTATCTTCTTCGCTAAACTGGGTGGCATAAAACTCCAGCATGGCATCTTCTTCAACTTTTGGATGCTGGACAACCAATTCGGTATCGGCTAATATCTCCCCAATAAATTGCGATGCTTCCTGGTCCTTTCCTTTTTTATCTTTATTAGCGTAGGATATCATTAAACATTGTTTGGCACGGGTTAGCGCCACATAAAATAAACGACGGGCTTCTTCTTTTTGCGCTATATCATCTGACGAGGCTTGTGTTAAAGTATCCGGGTAACTAAAGCTGGTATTACGGCCCTTGCTATCCCATATTTTTTTATCACAGCCAATAAAAAATACGTGCTCAAATTCCTGCCCTTTTGAACCATGCGCAGTAAAGAAGTTAACCCCGTTGTCTGAAAATATGACCTGGTTCAGATCCAGCCGGATGTTATGGCTCTTCATAGTTTCAATAATAGCCAGCAGGTCAGCTATTTTAATGCCGGGGTTTTTGCGGCTTTCGTCTTTTAAAAAGTCAAAAAAGTTGGTGAGCACCTGCATATGCGCGCCTTTATCCGGCTGCTGCATAATGTACCGTAGTATGCCCATTTTGGCAATAACCTGTTGAAATAACTGCTGTAAAGTAACGCTTGCCGCCTCGGTCAATAACAGTTCAATATTATTGATCAGGTATTTCATCTCTACATTTTGCTGCGCATCAAATAAACCGGGCTGTGCAGCAGGGGTACGCATCTCGCTGATGTACCGGCGCAAAGATGTTTTAGGCTGATTATTACTGAATGCGCTAAAGTTTTCTTTAGCTACTGCCACACTCGCCTTGGCGGCTTCAATGGGCGGAATGTTAAAGAAATCGTAATGTAATATTTCAAACAGCAGGTCGTCGCCACTATAAGGGGTTTCCAGTTCCAAAGCCAGGTAACGCAGTATATTAATGATCTTTTCGCCAAAGGGCATGGTCAGGATATCAATTTTACGGCGGGTGTTTACCGCTATTTTCTGTACTTCTAAAAAGTGCAAAAGTTCTTCAACCTGACTGTGGTTGCGGTAAATTACGGCTATCTCGTTTGGCGGTGTTCCCTTTGCTATTAGCCTTTTGATCTGCATAGCCACATCCACCACTTCCTGCCCGGGATTATCATACTCGCGGATAGATGGTACAACTACTTCTTCCTCAAATCGGGGATGTGATGCTTTTAAATTTTTATCAAGCTTTAATTGCTTGGTCAATCGCTCACTATTATTGTCAATTAACGCACGGGATATATCTAAAATATGCTGATTGGAGCGGTAATTATGTTTTAATATTACAATTGATAGCCAGCGTGCATAATCACTATAAAAGTCCAATATGTTTTTCATATTAGCACCCTGAAACTTGAAGATAGATTGATCATCATCACCTACTACAAAAACGTTAGGGTTATCCCAGTAGCTTAATAAAAACTTGAGCAACTCGTTTTGCGACCCGCTGGTATCCTGAAACTCATCTACCAAAATATATTGGTAACGCTCCTGGTAAAAGCGCAGTATATCCTCGTTTTCGCGGAAGGCTTTAAGCACCCATTGGATCATATCGTCATAATCATAGCGTTTATTTTCTTCCATTTTAGCAGCATAGCGCTGGTATTCACCCGCTGCTACTAATAGCTTTTTCATCAGATCGCGTACGGCATCAATATCCCTTTGCTTAGGATCGCCTATGCTGATGCCTTTTGCGGGATTGGCCCTCTTATATATATAAGCTTCACGGTTCGGTAAGTCCTGCAGATATTCTTCTACCGCTTTTTCTATCATGGCTTGGTTCCAGTTCTCACGCTTCATATCAGAGAATAGGTTCTTTAACCTTGGTATATCGTAGTAACGTTCGCCGGTAAATCGCTTCAATAAATGATCGTTCGGGAACTCATCCACCAACTCCCTAAACAACATAGCCGATTCCAGATCAGACAATGGCTCCAAATTCAGTTTGCCAAAATACTCCAGGTTCTCCTGGATGATCTCATTACAAAAAGCATGGAAGGTATAGATGTTAATGCGGTATGCATCGGGTCCGATAAATTCAAATAAACGCTTGCGCATGGCAACCGCGCCGGCATCAGTATAGGTTAGGCACAATATCTCGTTGGGTCGGGCATCAGTATCGGTTAAAATTTTACCAATACGTGCCGCCAGTATCTGCGTTTTGCCGGTACCGGGGCCAGCCACTACCAAAACCGGGCCATCCATTTTATTTACGGCGGCTAATTGCTCGGGGTTTAAGCCGGCTAATGCTTCCTGGAATTTGGCGTTGTATTTATTGAATTGTGATTGCATAATTGATATAAAGATAGCCAAAAAGTTATCTTTGATGAGCCAAAAATATTCTGATGGATGAGTTAATGTACGATGATAAAACGTTTGATAAGCTGGTTTATTCCAGGCAAAAACTAACGGGCAAAGAATTTCAAAGCTGTGTGTTCAAGAACTGTGATTTTAGCGAAGCCGATTTTTCCACCACCAAGTTTATAGAATGCACTTTTGAAAGCTGCAACCTATCCATGGTGAAGTTTGAACGAACCACTTTAACCGATGTGGTTTTTAAAGGTTGCAAAGTAATGGGTATTAACTTTAGTCCTACACAGGATTTTCTATTCAGTATAAGTTTTGATGATTGCGTGTTGGATTATTCATCATTTATGGATAAAAAAATGGTGAAGACAATTTTTAAAAAATCATCACTCAAAGAAGTAACTTTTAGCCGTGCGGTATTGACCGGTTCTGTTTTTGACGAATGCGATTTGAACAGCGCCATCTTTAATCAAACAGATTTAACCTCAGTTGATTTTTCAACTGCCTATAATTACATCATCGAGCCGGAATTGAATATCATTAAAAAAGCCATTTTTTCAGCACAGGGATTGCCGGGGTTATTAACCAGTTATGGCATCAAAATAGTTTAGTCTGCGATCCACTCACTCACAATTTTTGCGGATAGTAAGCAAAGCGGGATACCCCCGCCCGGGTGTACACTACCGCCGCAAAAGTATAAGCCTTTAATTTTTGACGACTTATTAGCATGGCGCAAAAACGCCGCGAATTGGCTATTGCTGCTGGTGCCATAAAGCGAGCCCTGGTAGGATGATGTTTTGCTTTCAATACTCCGCGGATCTAATATACTTTCGGTAGTAATTAATGGGCCCATATCTTCACCCAGCAATCGTGATAACTTGGTGATGATGTTTTTGCGGGCATCAGCAATCAGCTTATCCCAATCCTGCCCGGTGTTGGCTGGCACATTGATCATCGTGAACCAATTCTCGCAACCTTCGGGGGCATCATCAGGTTTTAATTTGGAGCTGATGTTGAGGTAAATGGTTGGGTCGTAGTATATAACCTGTTCTTTCCAAATGTGGTCAAACTCCGCTTTATAATCGGCACTAAAAAAAATGTTATGCAGGTCGAGTTTGGGGAACTGCTTTTTTATCCCCCAATAAAATATCAATGCCGAACTGCTACGCTCCTGCTGCAGTATTTTTTGCGGATGTAAATTCGGGTGAACCTTCAATAGCTTTTTGTAAGTGTACCAAACATCCATGTTAGATATAATCAAATCGCTTTCAATTAACTCCCTATCTACTTTAATTCCTGATACTTTTTCGCCATCTACCACCACTTCATCCACCCGTGAATTATAATTAAACTTCACTCCTAATGAGGCTGCCAAATCAACCAATGCGATTGTTATACTATGCATACCGCCTTCGGGAAAATAAGCCCCAAAATGCTGCTCCAAATGCGGAATAACATTTAAGGTTGCAGGTGCAGTATAGGGGTTTGAGCCATTATAGGTAGCATACCTGTCGAAAAGCTGCACCATCCTTTTATCCTTAAAAAAGCCTTTATTGGCCTTGTGCATGGTGCGCATGGCATCTATCTGCGGCAAGCGCAAAATAGATTTGACCGTATCCCACCTTAAAAAGGTTTTAAGCTGATGCAGAGATCGCTCTAAAAAAACATGATTGGTAATGTTATAAATATTGCGGCTATTGGCGATGTGGTTCTCTACCGATGCAGAAGGTTCGCCCATTTTATCAGTAACCTCTTTGGCAAACTTTTCTGAATCTGCAAACGCAGTCAATTGCGTGCCATCCTCATAAAAATATTGGCAAACCACATCCAGCTTTTGGTAGTTAAAATACTCGGACGGGTTTTTGCCAGCCAGTTTAAAAAGGTCGTCCACATATTGCGGCATAGTAAACAAGCTTGGCCCGGCATCAAAACGGTAGCCGTTCTGTGTAAATTCTGTTAGCTTACCTCCGGGATAATTATTGGCTTCAAAAACCTCCACCGTGTATCCTTTAACCGCTAAACGGATAGCGGTAGCAATCCCGGCTATACCGGCGCCTATAATAAATGCTTTTTGTGGAGGCATGCTGTAAAGTTACTAAGGTATAGTAACAATGCTACTTATTGGGGAAATATATACTCATTTAAGTTAGCGATAGTGTTTTTTAGCGTCCAATTACGTATGTTTATTATTGGTATAATAAATGCAAGTGGCATATACTATAAATTAAAAAAAATTGCATTTTTAATACTCTTTAATTAATTAACACTTGAGTACACTGCCTGTAAAACCATCACTAATTTGCGGACCGGAATGTTTGGCCAAAACTTCGGCTCATCAGCAGCATTTAAGTGTTGCCGACCAGGCAAAAGAATTTATAGCGGGTATTTTTAGTACTGCCGACTGGCCCGCCCGTTGGGTATGCGGTACCTGGAGCGAGTTTCATGGCTGGTTATACATTTTCTCCGATCTGCTGATATGGGCATCTTACTTTGCCATTCCTGTTTTATTAATATTACTGGTAAAACGACGCAAGGATCTGCCTTTCCTTGGGGTTATTCATTTGTTTATCGCTTTTATTATTTTATGCGGATTAACCCATTTGCTTGACGCCCTGCTGTTTTGGTGGCCGGCTTACAGGATAAGCGCTATTTTAAGATTCGCTACAGGTGTTGTTTCGGCCATTACCGTAATTGCCCTTTATAGAGTATTGCCTAAAATACATTCGCTACGTACGGTAGAAGACCTGAAGCAGGAAATTGACGAACGTAAGGAACTGGAAGATAAACTTTCGCAAAGCGAGTTTTTATTATCAGAAGCCGGCCGCATGGGTAAAATGGGGGGCTGGGAAACAGATCTGCTTACCTTCGAATCTGTATGGTCAAGGGTGATATATGATGTTTATGAGTTACCCTACGATTATGATACCAGTAAGCATGATATTGATACCTATTTTTTAGAACCATATAATACAACCTTAAAAACGGTTATTGACGATGCCATCCACAAGGGCAAAAAATGGGATATTGATGTGCAGATACTCACTGCAAAAAAGAACCTGCGCTGGGTACGTTCCTACGGTGAACCGGTTTATGACCGCAATGGAATAGTGGTTAAACTGCGCGGTGTATTTATGGATATTGAAAGGTTTAAAAATACCGAGATATCATTAAATAAATCAATGGAGCTGGTGTCGCAAAATAATATGCACCTCAAAAGTTTTACGCATATTTTATCGCATAACATCCGTAACCATGCTAATAACATAGCTGCTGTATCTGCGCTGGTAGAGACATCAACATTGGATGAACATAACAAGGACCTGTTTGAAAAGATCAAAAGGGTATCTGCAGGATTGAATACTACTTTAAATGACCTTACTGACGCGATAAAGATCCGTGAGAATGTGCCGATGGCAGAGCATCTGAATTTTAATGAGGTAACCCATAAGGTACTGGAAGTAATAGAATCGGATGTTAAAGCCAGCAAAGCACAAATTGATCTGGATTTCGCGGTAGAGAATATTGATTTCCCGAGGGCTTACCTGGATAGTATTATTTTGAACTTATTGACCAATGCCATCAAGTACCGGAAGCCGGATGTTGACCCGCATATCACTTTAAAAACCTATATCAATAAAAAGCACCATGTAATTTTAGAGTGTAAGGATAACGGCATGGGTATTGATTTGGAGCAGCACGGTGCCAAAGTTTTCGGACTATATAAAACCTTCCACCAGCATGCAGATGCCAATGGGGTAGGCTTGTTCCTGATCAAAATACAGATCGAATCGCAAGGCGGAAGTGTGGAGGTAGACAGCACGCCGGGCTTGGGCTCAACCTTTAAGGTTATATTTAACGAGATAGTATAAACAAAAAGGGATGATTTAATAATCATCCCTTTGCGAAAATTGATCTCTAATTATGCATCTTGATGAATGCCTTCGCGTATTTCTTCAATCATTTTTCGGTTAAATGCTTCCAGGTCATCAGGCTTGCGGCTGGTAACTAACCCATGGTCAACCACAACTTCTTCATCTACCCATTCAACACCTGCATTTTTCAAATCAGTTTTTAAAGATGGGTAGGATGTCATGCGCCTGCCGCTCAGCTTGCCTGTTTCAATTAAGGTTTGCGGTCCATGACAAATAGCCGCAATGGGTTTACCCTCATCTAAAAATGCGGATACAAAGGCAACCGCGTCTTTATTTTGTCTTAGCTTATCAGGGTTAAATACACCACCCGGTAAAACCAGTGCGTCGTAGTCATCGGGATTTACCTCGCTTAACGATTTGTCTACATCAATTTCAATACCCCAGTCGGTACTGTTCCATGCTTTGATCATGCCGCTTTTGGGTGATATGACATGCACGGTTGCCCCCGCTTCTTTTAACGCCATCAAAGGGCTGGTTAATTCTATCTGCTCAAATCCTTCTTCGGTAAGGATAGCTACTTTTTTATTACTTAAATTGGCCATAATCTACACTCCTCTTTTATAATTTATATTACAATCTGTTATATAAATTACAGCCGGGCATGGTAATGGTTTTAATTTTTTGAAACAAAAAAGGGATAGTCAACCAACCATCCCTTTTTGCCGGAAACTAATCTATAGTCTCCAATCACTAATCTCTAACTAAGCTTCTACAGCCTGCCCCACTAAATTCTTCGCCACTAAATATTCAGCAATTTGTACCGCGTTGGTAGCGGCACCTTTACGCAGGTTATCGCTAACAATCCAGCAGTTTAAGGTATTTGGCTGGCTCTCATCACGGCGGATACGGCCCACAAATACTTCATCCTTGTCATGCGCGTCAAGCGGCATTGGGTATTTTAAATTAGCAATATCATCAGTAACAATTATACCCGGCGATTTTGCCAATAAAGCTTTTACTTCTTCTACATCAAAATCATTAGCAAACTCAATGTTAACCGACTCTGAGTGTCCACCCATAACCGGGATACGCACCGTAGTAGCCGTAACACGGATGCTGTCATCGCCCATGATCTTGTTGGTTTCTTTAACCATTTTCATTTCCTCTTTGGTGTAGCCGTTTTCGGTAAATACATCAATTTGAGGTAAAACGTTCAGGTCAATTTTGTACGGATATGCCATAGGGCCATCAATACCTTTACGCTCGTTAAATAACTGCTCAACAGCTTTAACACCCGTACCGGTTACTGATTGGTAAGTAGAAACCACCACACGTTTAATTTTGTATTTATCATGCAATGGTTTTAAAGCCACTACCATTTGTATGGTTGAGCAATTTGGGTTGGCTATGATCTTATCCTCAGGAGTTAATACATCGGCGTTAACTTCGGGCACAACCAGTTTTTTGGTTGGGTCCATGCGCCAGGCTGATGAGTTATCAATTACCGTAGTACCTGCCGCTGCAAACAACGGTGCCTGCGCGGTTGAGGTGCTGCCACCTGCCGAAAACAAGGCAATATCCGGTTTCTGTTTAATCGCATCCTCAACAGAAATTACCTTATACTGCTTGCCCTTAAAAGTGATCTCTTTACCTACACTTTTTTCTGATGCAACCAATAATAATTCTGTTACCGGGAAGTTGCGTTCTTCAAGAACCTGCAACATTTTGGTGCCCACTAAGCCCGTAGCACCTACAACTGCGATTTTCATTTCTTTTGTTTGTTTATAAATAATTTAATTACTTGAACCCCAAATATCGGGATTTTTTTGTTTGGGTGGGATGCGTATTGTTATTTTAAGTTCATGTTTTTAAAAATCATGGTTTACACAACTTAACACATTTTGATGTTAACTATGGTTTAATGTATTGATAATTAAATACTTATGATTTTTTAACGTCAAAAAGTGTAAACCATGATTTTCCAGGATTATAAATTTGGACTAACGGGATAATTGATATGCCACAAGAATACTCTCCTTGTCAATAATTTTTTCAGTGACTTCGACGCAACTGCCTGTAGGAAATTCCCATAACTCGTCCTCTGTGTCATACAAATTTGATTCATCAATTTTATATATATTATTACCTAAATCGGTAGCAGTAACTGGCCGATAAACATCAGTTCCTTCATTAAGTAATTTTACATAGATAGTTTTTCCCATTGGGCTATAAATCAGGGTGTAAAGGAATTGATTCTATTAGTTTTTCTTTTAAATGCTCCCTATGGCAGTAAAGCTGTTGAGACTCATCATTATTATATACGGGATATACCACAAGTAATACTGCTTCTTGTATTTTTAAGCCTAATCCACAAAAGCAACAAACAACTTCATTGTTTTGATCCATGTCCTAATTTGAAAATTGAATTTATTTACCTCACCATCCCCGCCTTATTCACCAAAACCACGTTAGATAATATAGCCTTGTCTATTTTATCAGGAACATGCGAGCAAAAACCTATACCCACATAAAAGGGACCGTCAATTTTTAGTTTGATAGGTGCGCCATATTGGTGCATAGACTCGCCAGCCATGCTTACAAACAAGGAATATTCATCGCCGCGTTTTTGAATGCCTATACGTTTGGGGTGCGCGGTAACCAGGTCGTCGCCATTTTTACCGCCGGGTAAATAGCCGCGGCTGCCTACACGGTATTCCATGTCAACCACCTTTGCGCCTTTTTCGGGCCGCCAGGCTAAATGGAACATACCAATGCCATGTAAGGCCGCTACTGCTTCTTTTGAATCATCATCCAAACTTTGGCGGATAACCAGTACCGCTTTTCGGTCCTCGTAGCCATCTTTATCGGTATAGGTAATATCGGCAGCTAAGGAAACATCGCCGGATACTTTTTTCCATAAAAAGCGAAACTCATCCCGCATGTACCAGATATTATAACCGGCAGAGTGTATGGTATAAGCTTTTTTAGCCGGATCATACGTAGCGCTGCCTTCAATTATGGGCGAGCCAATATCGCTTTGCGCGGTAAATATGCCTATGGGTTTATATTCGGTACGTGTTGGGCGGTGGTAGTCGGCTGGTGGCGCAACCTGTTGATGTGTGGCGGTTCCCGGACGTGCCCAATCTGGCACCGCCTCGGTTGGTTTAGCAGCAGGCGTTTGTGCCGAAACCATAAAAGGTGCCACCAACAGTATTAAGAATACCTTGCCGGCATTTATTGCGCTCATTTTCATAGAATTGGTTTATTGGATAGTTAAAAGTAGTTAAGTATTCCTTGCAATCAAAACCTTACCTTTATTGTTACAGTTTATAGCATGAGCGAAAGGATATTAGTTATAGGTGCCAACGGGCAAATAGGTACGGAGTTGATACGTGTGCTGCGCAATATTCATGGCGCCAATAATGTTATCGCGGCGGATATACATAACCCTACGCAGCCGCATACGGATGGTCCGTTTGAGCATGTGAACGTAATGCAGGATACGGAGTTGCATTATATTTTTGAAAAGTATCATCCTACACAAGTTTACTTATTAGCCGCCATGCTATCCGCCACCGGCGAGCAGTTCCCCAAAAAAGCCTGGGATCTGAATATGACGGGGTTGATACATGTGCTTGATTATGCGGTTGCGTATAAACCTGTTAAAGTTTTTTGGCCAAGCTCTATAGCGGTGTTCGGGCCAAACTCTCCGCAGGAAAATACACCACAGTATTGTGTAATGGACCCTAACACCGTTTATGGTTTCAGCAAACTGGCAGGCGAGCGCTGGTGCGAGTATTATTTTACCAAGTATGGCGTTGATGTGCGCAGCTTGCGTTACCCCGGTTTAATAGGCTGGCGGTCGGCACCCGGAGGCGGCACTACCGATTACGCGGTGAATATATTTCATGAAGCATTGGAGAAGGGTAAATATGAAAGCTTCCTTAGCGCCGATACTGCCCTGCCCATGATGTATATGGATGATGCCATTAATGCTACCATCCAATTAATGGATGCCCCTGCGGATAAAGTGAAGATACGGTCATCCTATAACTTAGCGGGCATCAGTTTTACACCTTCGCAGTTAGCCGCTGAAATTAAAAAGCACCTACCCAATTTTGAAATAACTTATGCGGATAATGATCCTCGCCAGGCCATAGCCGATAGCTGGCCCAAATCCATTGACGATAGTTATGCCCAAAAGGACTGGGGATGGCAGCCGCAATATGACCTGCCTGCTATTGTGGCTGATATGTTAGGGAATTTGCAAAAGTAAATAGTGATAATTAAATATGACCCGTAGGGTCTACCCCTTTGTAGCACATAGTAAAATAATTTTTTATGCCCTGTTAAGGGCTACCCTTTGCCAATTTGGGTAACCCCTTACGGGGCAATTAGGTAATCGGGGCTGTTTGTTCTACAAACGGGTAGACCCTACGGGTCAAGGTTCATAATAAACTTATGTTAATTTAGTATTTTTGAGTATGGCAAAGCAAAGTGTTAATGCACCTATTGTTAATCAGCTTCATCAAGACGAGGAAATGGAAGATATTTCGACCGATGACTTAACAAGCCTGGCCTCGGGAAAGTCATTTGAATTTTTGAATGATGAGGAAGACCTTTACACAGAGAGTGACATAAAGGAACCCTATGCCAAAAGGTAATTTCTACAATTAGCTTAGTTTACGGATTATTTCAACCATTATTTAAAAGAAACGTATATTTAGCGCCTAATCTATGGACCATATACCATGGACTATTGACTTAATAAAAACGTATGGGAAGAGCATTCGAATTCCGTAAAGAGAGAAAATTTAAACGTTGGGCCAAAATGGCCGTACAGTTTACCCGTTTGGGTAAAGAGATAGTAATGGCGGTTAAAGCCGGTGGCGGCGACCCTACCACCAACTCGCGCCTGCGTACAGCTATACAAAACTCAAAGGCAGTTAACATGCCTAAAGATAGGGTGGAAGCTGCTATAAAACGCGCTACCAACCGCGATGAAAAAGATTATGAAGAGCTGGTATATGAAGGCTATGCCGCGCATGGTGTTGCTGTATTGGTGGAGACCGCTACAGATAACACTAACCGTACCGTAGCTAACGTACGCAGCTATTTTACCAAATACAATGGCTCATTAGGTAAAACCGGTTCGCTTGATTTTATCTTTAGCCGTAAATCGGTATTTACTTTTGATCCGGGTGACCGCGACCTGGAAGAACTGGAATTTGAATTGATAGATGCCGGACTGGAAGAAATATTTGTGGAAGCCGACGAAGAGGGAAATGATATAGCTGTAATTCGTGCCGGTTATGAAGATTTTGGTAATATGCAAAAAGCATTAGAGGCTTTGGGTATCGAACCGAAGTCGGCCAAGTTGGAGCGTGTCGCGCAATCATTCCATGAGGTAAGCGAAGAGCAGGCAGTTGATGTATTAAAACTGATAGACCGTTTAGAAGAGGATGATGACGTGCAGGCGGTTTACCATAATATGGCGGAGTAATCCCGATAGCTATCGGGAAGTGAGTAGTGATTGGAGAATAGTGATTAGTTAATCCTATAATCTTTAAATCCTACAAATCATGGTTCAGACAATATAAATTATGCCACAATTCACAACACGCAAAGCGGACAAAAAAGTTAAAATAATATTTAGCAATGGACTACTTTTTGTGGAGAAAGAAGATGGGAAGCAACAGGCTTTTCCGTTGGATTGGTACCCTAAATTATTAAACGCTACCGATGAGGAGCGCGAGGATTGGGAGCAAAAAGGCAGTATTATACATTGGAATAAACTGGATATAGATATTTCTATTTAATGACGTTCGAAGAGTTTTTTAAGAAGAAAAGAATTGACCTGGATGCCTTGGAAAAAGGCAACCCGGCTTTGTTTTCTGAATTTAAAACCCACTTCAACCAAATGGGCGAAAAGAGTTTTGACCATACTAAAAAGTACTGGTTCAATAACTTGCGCAAGATCTACCATTTAGCTGCCGAAATAAAAACCGAAAAGCCTAAAATTGAAAATCAGCTGGCCGAGCAAACGGTAACGGATACTTTAAACGAAGCAGCCGAACCAACACCCGCACCAAAACTGGGCTTCGTGCCTAAGTTTAGGGCCGGGGCAACTAAACCTGCGGCAGAAACCCCGGCTGAAGAAAAGAAAGAAGACGCACCAGCCGCACCAAAGCCCGGATTTACCCCACGCTTTAAAGCGGCTAATATGGCTAAACCTGCAGATGCTCCTGCAGAGGAAAAGAAAGTAGAAGAAACACCTGCACCCACAACACCCAAACCCGGTTTTACGCCAAGGTTTAAAGCGGGCGTTACCAAACCTGTTGAAGCTACACCTGCTGTTGAAGATAAAAAGGAAGAGGTTGCTCCTGTTGAGGAGAAACCCAAAATCGGTTTTACCCCACGTTTTAAAGCCGGGGTTACCAAGCCTGTAGAAACGGCACCTGCATCAGAAGAAAAAAAGGAAGAGGAAACACCGACACCTGCCGCGCCAAAATTGGGCTTTAAGCCAAAGTTTAAGCCAACAACTCCGCCAAAATCAGAGGGAGAATAAGATCGTTCCTCGCAAATCAATAACAAATTGTCATTTCGACGAGGTACGAGGAGAAATCTATACACATGCTACTCAGGAATTTGTATAGATTTCTCGCTATGCTCGAAATGACAAAAGGGGTTATTGTTAAGCCAAAGAAATCTTAGAAGCCTTTTTAACATTTACCGGCTGGGGTACTTTTACGTAGTAGCCTGTACCATCATAAACTCTTTTGCGCGGATGTGTTTTGCAGGCATCGCTGCAGCAGCCGTCCATGGCGGTGCCGCATTCATCGCATTGGGTAAAATGTTCATTGCACTCCGGGTTGGCGCAATTGATCATTTTATCGGTGGTTTTGCCGCAGTTGTAGCAGGTTGATATAGTTACCGGGTTAACGCTGTTAACCTCAACCGATAAGCGGTTGTCAAACACATAGCATTTGCCTTCAAAATCTTCGCCGCCAGCTTCCTTGCCGTATTTGATGATGCCACCATGTAACTGGTACACATCGCTAAATCCTTCGTGCAATAGCAGGGCCGATGCTTTTTCGCATTTAATACCGCCGGTGCAGTAGGTAATAACTTTTTTATCCTTGTATTGGGCCAGGCTATTGATCATATCCGGGAAATCACGGAAGTTCTCAATATCCAGCGTAATGGCATTTTTAAACTTGCCCAGGTTATGCTCGTAGTTGGATCGTACATCCAATATCACCACATCCTCGGCATCCTTCATGGCCAAAAACTCTTTGGGCTCCAGGTGTTTGCCGGTTTTTTGTTGTGGGTTTATCACATTAGGGTCGCGCAGGCCCGAGTGTACTATCTCGTCCTTATAACGTACATGCATTTTTACAAACGATGGCGTATCTACCTCATCAATCTTAAAATCAATATTAGCAAAACGCGGATCGGCATGTACCGTGTCCATATAGGTTTTACAGGCTTCGGCTGTGCCGGATACGGTGCCGTTAAGCCCTTCGCTAGCTACAATAATGCGACCGGTAAGATTTAAATCTTTACAGAATTTTAAATGGTCGGCAGCAAATTGCTCCGCATCTGCTATTGTTGAGTAACAATAGTAAAGTAAGGTATTGTATTTCATAACTACATTGATACCGCTGCAAACGGTGTTAAATGAAGGGCAAATATAGTGATTAGTTGATTAAGTGAATAGTGATTAGTTTTTAAACTCGACAAGACTAATCACTGATTAACCAATCACTGATCTCTACCTTATACCATAAAATATCCTTATCCCCTGCAGATATTTCTTGTCTCCCATAAATGATACGCCGTAATCAATACGGAATATAAGGCGCTGTATGCCTACATAAAACTCGGAGTAGTTGTTGTTGCCACGGGTGGTTAAATAATTGGCACCTACAATTTCTTCAATTTTTAACTTACGTACCCAGGGTATACGCCTTAATATCGACCCTGAAAAATTATGCTGGTAATGGGCCTCTAAAAAAGCCGAACTGGTGCTGTAGGTATAAAACGGCAAAAAGTGGAAACTGCCAATATAGGTTGGGTCAAAGGTGGTACCCTGGTTACCCAAAAAGTGGTTAAAATCCATAAAGTATAAACTTTTGGTATTCATGAAGCCACCCCCGGTTAATTTGAACGACGAATAACCCGATAGCCCAATACGGATATTATACTGTGAAATATCTGCCGAAGCAAAATCATAATTAACATCAGAGCCAAATACTTTATTTATGCCCTTGCGATAGTTAATGGTTAGTGTTGGATATTTTGACGGTAAAAATATTTTACCGGTAGGCCGGGTAATATATTGCTGGTTGAAAGTGAATTTTACCGAAGTGCTAAAAGTAAGCGCCTGGTGTTTAGGGAACAGGAAGGACCTGTCATCTGCCGGTGCCAATGGTGCCAGCGGATTGTTTGAGGTAAATTCCTGGTTTTTGTTATCAAATATTTTATAATAAGAGGTATTATACAGCTGTGTGCGGGTACCATAGGATAGGGAGGCCGTCCATAATATGCCGTTTGACAGTTCGCGCTGGTAACCAAAGGTTCCAAACTGCGACCGGTAGTATTTAACATAGTTGTTTTCGTAAAGTAGGGTACTTAAAGTGTTAAAGTATAATGACCGTGTACCTACATTATTCAGGTCGAGTATATCACTCCCTATATTAAAAAAGAAATTGCCCGAATGGCTGGGATCATAGGTATAAGAGGTGGCGATATTGGCACTGAATAATTTATTGCCTAACGCGTAACGCAGGGCAGGTGTAATGCTATAGGTTCGAAAATCATTAAAAACTTTAGTGTAACGCGCTTTTAAATTTATGCCCAACCCTTCAACCGTGTTGTAATACAGGGTTTGTATAAACGGAAATACATATAACGAATCTTTATTGTTTCTGCTGGTAGCCGTATAACCAAATATCAGGTAGGGTAATGGCGAAAAGCTGTTATTGGCTTTGTGCAGCGAGTCAATATAAGCATCGGTTTTTTGCACGGTAGCCAGGCTGTCCTTTTTCCTAAAATCAAGCGCCTCTTGTGTAGTTAACGGAACCGGGCGAATAGCTGCCCAATAATCAGCAGTTTTGGTATTGGCGGCGGTATCAATTCTTAATATCTCGCCATTAAAATAGCCCGGTGGGGTAGCAATATCAAATTTATAATTATTGTAAATGCCTAAATAATAGCCATCAAATTTAAAGCCCAGTACATTGCCTTTATAATCATACTGTATTGAACCGGGCATCCAAACATTGTCTTTAACCGGCACATATTGCTGGCTTATCCGCATGGTATCTACCAGGTTTAGGGCATTGGCATCACTGTTTAAAGTCAGGTTAACACTGTATAAGCGCCAGTCGCCATCAATAATGTAAATAAAACCTCTAAAGGCCTGGTCATGATAACGCTTGGGTGTAATTTGAATTTTATGTATGGTCCGCCCGTTTTCCAGGGTCGACCCTATTAACTGGTAATTATAAACCGAAAGCGCATGGCTGGATATGGGCGAGGTAAAACCCCGGCTGCTTAAACCCTCTACATAAAAAACGTTATTGTAAAAATTAGCCAGCAGGTCTGACGCTTTATTATAACTAAAGGTTGGGGTAATACCTTCCATTTTTGAAGCAACCGTAACCTCTTTTATTTGATTAGGTTGCTGAAAGCTAAAGTTAGACACCGACTCTGATTGATAAATGATGCCCCGGCCATTACTATCCAGGTCAAGCACCCGGTTCACGCCGTCTTTTAAAAGTGATTTGGGTGCATCAGTCAATCGCTGTACGCCCTTAATGTATACCGTAGACGAAAAATTATCTACCTCGTTTAAATAATATTGGCGCTTAGCAATAACCTTGCGCATAATACTTATGGCAGCAGTATCGCGTATTTTTTTATTGTTGATGGTTACCGGCCGCAGTTGATAAACCTCGTTTTCCATTTGCAGGTTGCGCCGCTCGTCATGGTCAGTAATAGTAACTTTTTCAATGCGTTCTTTGTAGCCTACAAAACGGTATACCACATCATAGTTGCCGGGTTCTAATTTAAAACGGTATACGCCATTCTCGTTACTGGTGGTGCCATAGGTAGAGTTGCGGATATACACCGATACAAACCCAATAGGCTTGCTATTTTTATCAGTTATCCTGCCCGATAAAACAAATTGCTGTGCAACAGCATTAAAGCTTAGCGTGGTTAGTATAATAAAAAGGGGGAGTAAATATCTCTTCATTCTCCACATAAAATACTTTTTTAGGCTAAATGTTTTGATTTGCCGTTTAAAAGTAAATATTACTGACTGAATGCACGTTAATACGTAATTTTATAGTTTAAAAAGCAAAATATGTACAACACACTAAAACCTGTTTTACAACAGGAACTTGCTGAAATTAAAGAAGCCGGTTTATACAAAATCGAACGGATCATCACCTCGCCGCAGGGAGCAGATATTACAGTACAGGGCGGTAAGGAAGTGATCAACTTTTGTGCTAATAATTATTTGGGCCTATCGTCTAACCCTAAAGTAATTGAGGCGGCAAAACAGGCCATGGATTCGCATGGTTACGGATTGTCGTCAGTAAGGTTTATTTGTGGCACACAGGATATTCATAAAGAGTTGGAAAAAAAGCTATCCGAGTTTTTAGGGACCGAGGATACCATTTTATACGCGGCAGCATTTGATGCCAATGGCGGAGTGTTCGAGCCGCTATTTAACGACCAGGATGCCATCATATCCGACGAGTTGAACCATGCCTCCATCATTGATGGGGTGCGTTTGTCAAAAGCACAGCGCCTGCGCTATAAGCACGATGATATGGCCGATCTGGAAGCACAGTTAAAGCAAGCCAAGGATTGCCGTCACCGGATTATAGTTACTGATGGGGCTTTCTCTATGGATGGAACCATCGCGCAGCTGGATAAGATTACGGAACTGGCCGAAAAGTATAATGCCCTGGTAATGATTGACGAGAGTCATTGCACCGGATTTATGGGCAAAACAGGCAGAGGATCGCATGAGCATCATAACGTGATGGATAAGATTGACATTATCACCGGTACGCTGGGTAAGGCATTAGGCGGAGCATCGGGCGGGTTTACATCCGGCAGGAAAGAAATTATCGACCTGCTGCGCCAGCGCTCCAGGCCGTATTTATTCTCCAATACATTAGCACCTGCCATTACCGGTGCATCCATAGCCGTACTGGATATGCTGCGCGAAACCACTTCGTTGCGTGATAAACTGGAAAGCAATACCAAATATTTCCGCCAAAAAATGACCGAAGCCGGGTTTGATATTAAACCGGGTATACATCCTATAGTGCCGGTAATGCTGTACGAGGCTACTTTAGCGCAGGAGTTTGCCGCCAAAATGCTGGATGAAGGTATTTATGTTATCGGATTTTACTTCCCGGTAGTGGCCAAAGGCAAGGCACGGATAAGGGTACAAATGTCGGCAGCGCATGAGGTGGAGCATTTGGATAAAGCCATTGCCGCGTTTACTAAAGTAGGTAAAGCATTAGGGGTGATTGCTTAATACGTATAAAATATTTATATTTGTACGTATAAAGGAAGTAGCTATGTCGCAAGATAAATTAACTTTAAGTGTAGATAGAAAAACCAAGCAAGTGGCAAAAAGATTGGCAGAGGAGGATAATGTAAGCGTTTCAAAGTTATTTGCTACTTTAATAAATGAGTTAGATGCCGAGAAGAGGAAAAATGACCCTATCCTGGAAAAAATACGCAGAACAGCAATACCCGATTGGATAAAGCAATTGACACTTACTGATAAACCAACGCCTGATTTTGACCATAAAGCCGAGTACGGGAAGCACTTGGAAGAAAAATATGGTATATGAGATCAATATTTCTTGATTCGGATATTTTGCTTGACCTTATTTTGGAACGAGATCCATTTTATGAATGGGCACTGGGTGTTTTCCTGGAAATAGATAAAAAGCAAATTTTAGGATGCACATCGGTACACGCTTTGTTGAATGTTCACTATCTGGCCAAAAAGAAATTTGGTGAGAAGAGTGCAAGGGCATTAATAAAAATGCTCACAGCTAAATTATCGGTAATTAAAGAAGATAATAGTATTGTTCAGAAAGCTATTGATTCTGATTTTGTTGATTTTGAAGACGCGGTTCAATATTATGCGGCAATAAGTGGCGATGCAGAAGTTATCATCACCAGAAATATAAAAGATTACCAACAAGCAACTATACCGGTTTTAACAGCCGAGCAGTTTTTAAGAATGTTATATGCAAGATAAAATAGATCAGTACACGGCCGAGATAACCGCTTTTACACCCGCCAACGCGGATGAACTGGAAGCGTTCCGCATAAAATATTTAGGTACCAAGGGTTTGATAAAGGACCTTTTTGAAGAATTTAAAACCGTTGGTCCCGAAGAAAAAAGGGTGTTTGGTAAAGTGCTTAACCAGTTTAAGCAAATGGCAGAGGGCAAATATTCAGAATTAAAAGAATTCTTTAATTCCGAAATTGAAAATTCGAAATCCGAAATCGATCTAACGCTTCCCGGTGACGGCTTTGCTGTAGGCTCGCGCCACCCGCTATCGTTGGTACGTAACGAGATCATAGATATTTTTAAACGCCTTGGCTTTACCGTAGCCGAGGGCCCGGAGATCGAGGATGACTGGCATAACTTCTCTGCACTTAACTTCCCCGAAGAACATCCCGCCCGCGATATGCAGGATACCTTCTTTATCAAGAAAAATGCAGGTAAGGACGATATCGCTTTGCGTACCCATACCTCATCGGTACAGGTGCGTATGATGGAAAATGGCAAACCGCCGTTCCGCGCTATTATGCCGGGCAGGGTTTACCGTAACGAGGCTATATCTGCCCGCGCGCATTGTTTCTTCCACCAGGTTGAGGGTTTGTATGTGGATGAAAATGTATCATTTGCCGACCTAAAACAAACCCTGTATCACTTTGTGCAGGAGTTATACGGCGAAGGCACGCAGGTACGTTTCCGCCCGTCGTATTTTCCGTTTACCGAGCCATCTGCCGAGATGGATGTATCGTGCAGTATATGTAAAGGCGCGGGCTGTAATATGTGTAAATACAGTGGCTGGGTTGAGATATTGGGCTGTGGCATGGTTGACCCGAATGTATTAGAAAATTGCGGCATCGATAGTAAAAAGTATACCGGCTTCGCCTTTGGTATGGGTATTGAGCGTATAACCAACCTGAAATATGTTATTCGCGATCTGCGCCTTTTCTCTGAAAACGACGAACGCTTTTTAAAGCAGTTTAAAACCGAAATTATTTAGCCTATGAAGCGCCTGGGATATTTAGCAGTGTTGGTGATTTGGAGTTGTATGGGTTGTGCTAAAACGGGCGATGTAGTACCCAATGTAGGCGTATACTTCCAGGCTACCCTGGCCGACCCAAGCCTGGCCCCCCTAAAAAGTATTGGCGGCGCGGTTTTTATTAAGGGCTACGGCGTGGCAGGATTAATCATATATCACAGTGCCTACGGCTATGTAGCTTACGATGCATGCAGCAGCTACCAGCCCCAAAACCGATGTGCAGTAACGTTAGATAACCCTACACTTACCGCTACCGATCCGTGCAGTGGTTCCAAGTTCTCGTTAACTGACGGTACGCCCGTAAAAGCACCCGCTACAAGGGCGCTTAAGCCTTATGCTGTAAATACCGATACTTTTCAGATATTTGTATCTAACTGATACAAATGGAGCCGGATAAAATAAAGGAAAGCATAAAGCGCGCCGCGCAGGACCTGTTTCGCAAGTTTGGTTACCATAAAACCAGTGTTAACGAAATTGCCAAACGGGCCAAAATTGCCAAAGCCACTATTTACAAGTATTTTGAAAGTAAAGAGGCGGTATTGCATAGCTTGCTGATGGATTATATCCGCGTAAGTGTTGACGACCTGATACACAGCAATATTTCCGAAACGGACGAAGAGGAGCACTTAAGCATGCTCATCATGAAAACCTGCCGCCTGTCATACACCGTTTGTAATGAGTTTATAGGCTGGGATTTCATCCGCGAGAGCACCAACTCGCAGGAGTTTTTAAAGCGATTGAGTAACGAACTGGAAGAAATGCTGGTGCTATCCTTTACCCAACTCAGTGGCATCCGCAAGCAAGACTCTTACCAGCAGCGTATGCGATTTTTAATCAAATGCAGTAAAAGTATTGTTTTCAGTTTTGCGTTCACCTCGGTATCTGACTCCGACGTACGCAAAAACTTTGTATCCTTCCAAAAAGAAATGCTGCCGTATTTGGTAAAGGCTGCGGTATCCATTTAAATATTATCCAACCGTCATTGCGAGGAACGAAGACAACCGAGCGTAGCGAGTTCATTGATACCATTAAAAGCAATTAACTCATCAATAATCTCTACGAAAGCTAAGCCACGAAATGTATTCTAAACGACGTCATCCGCCCGCTCATTCGCCGCGGGAAAGGCTTGTTACTCTCTTGATAGAAAGTAACCAAAGATCAAGTCAGCAGAGAGGCTTCTTTGCCGCACTTGGCCTTTGCCCTGCAAATCAGATAAAACCTGGGGCCGCAAAAATTGCCCCAAGGCGCGCAAGCCACCCCTTCTGCAAATGTTGTATGCCCCTGCAGCCGCACAGCCCACCATTGTTTTACCTGATTTCGCCCGAAGCTTTTCTGCTGACGGAGTCACGTTTAATAATTAGAACGTGCCTACTAACACCCCCGTAAACATAAGCGGGCAAAGGCCTGCCGGAAAACCGGGCCAGGGAGTTTTGCCTCGAGCGGGGAAGGTTTTTTCCGACTTGATTTTTTGGTACTTTTTCATCAAGGAAAAAGGACTAGGCCCTCCCGCGGCCATGAGCGGGACGATGCTCCAATCTAGGACTACAGCCCTCTGCGAAGCAATCACAATAAGCCAAAAAAACAAAACCACCCCTTCACCTGTTACCCCCACTAATACAACAATACAATTATGAAAAAGTTAACCAAAGCACTACTGGTAATGTTGCTGCTGGGCAGCGTGTTTACCGCTTCGGCACAAAAACGCCACGATATAGCTTATGTATCTGATATCCCCGAGGGGCGCAATATATTAATACAGCCACATTTAGGCAAAGTAAGGCCCGCATCAGGTAAAATATCTATCGGGTTCACTATCGACTGGAAAGGTAACGTGATAGCCGCCAAAGCCGACCCACGCGCCACTACCATAACCAACCGCGACCTGATTGCCAAATATGAGCAAGCCGTACGCGAAGCCAAATTTAGCAAGCTAAAAAAAGACGAAGCCAACCAGCACGGTGTGTTGACTTATAATTTTGATTAGTAGTTTTTTATTTCGGATATCGGATTTTCGATTTCGAATTTATTTGATTTGGCTTTAGGGAAGGGTTCCCCTCTTGAGAGGGGCAGGGGTGTGTTCATAAAGCGATAGTACCAAAGTGTTCCATTTTGCGTGAGTGGAACACTTTGGAACACCCCATAAGCGTCCTTCGGACTGACAAACCACCGTCAGCATAATTGATTTTATAAAGCCCGATATTTGGATGTGCCTGCTGCTGATGCCCTTTTGGCTTATACCCTGACGCCAAAAATATACCCTACCAGTGCCGACAGGCCCATGGCCAGCGTACCCCAAATGGTAATGCGTATAATGGCTTTGCCAATGCCCGAGCCACCTGTTTTGGCGGCCATGGCACCCAGTATGGCTAAAAACACAATAGTGAAGCCGTATAAATAATATTCCATGTGCAATACCGGGGCAAATATGACCACCAATAGCGGTAACAAGCCACCAACAGTAAATGACGCGCCTGATGCCAATGCCGCCTGTATAGGGTTAGCCTGCGTAATCTCGTTGATGCCTAATTCGTCGCGCATGTGGGCGCCCAGGGCATCCACTTCGGTAAGCTCCAGGGCCACCTTCATGGCGGTTTCTTTTTTAAGGCCGCGTTTTTCGTATATCAACGCCAGCATTTGCAGTTCCTCTTCGGGCATTTCCTGCAATTCAAGGGCTTCGCGGGCAATGTCGGCCTTTTCGGTGTCGGTTTGCGAGCTTACCGAAACATACTCGCCCGCCGCCATAGATAATGCGCCCGCCACCAACCCGGCAACGGTAGCCAGCAAAATAGGTTCGCGGGTGTGGCTTGCCGCCGCCACGCCAATAGCCAGGCTTGATACCGATATGATACCATCATTGGCCCCTAAAACTGCCGCCCGCAGCCAGTTGCTGCGGCTTATATAATGGTTATCCAGGTAATTATCAATGGTAAGCATGGGTAGTGGTTTGTTTCATTAAAGATAGCGAAATGATTGTAGTTATAACTAACAAACAGCATTTTGGAAGTACAAATTAATTATTTCTTTGATTTATAATGCACCCAATAAACCGCGGTGATCATATTGGTTAAATCATCGTAAAAATTACGGAATTCTTCCGTTTGCACGTAGGTGCCTGCCTCGCCTTTGGCTTTAACGGTAAGTACCAGCCATTTCAACAATTCTGTTTTAACGTTAATTAACGGATAAGTGCTGCAAAAGTGCACTAAGTACTCTTGTTGGGTTGCATCAAGTTTAGGCGGTTTGCTTTTCATAAAGTGATTAAATATGAGTTAAGAACTACGATCAATATTAGGGCAAATTTGCCATATAAGCAAATAAAATAAGGCAAATTTGCCGTGAATCTTAAGCGGGCGTAACAGTAGTTTTGAATTGTGCCACAACTACGTAACCAAACAGCCATTAATACCCTGGCCCTGAACCTTAGAAAGTACCGGACGGCTAAAAACCTATCGCAGGAGGCATTGGCCAACGCGGCAGGTATGGAGTACAGCCAGGTGAGCCGCATTGAGCGCGGTTTACTCAATACCAGTATATCGGTAGTGTTTGCGTTGGCCAAAGCACTTGACATTAAGCCGGGAATGCTACTGGAAAGTTAGGAGTGCTTTAAACACCCCCATAATAGTTTTTACTGACAAACTACTGCCACCATCCCCCATTTTACAAACCCCGTCCCGATAGCTATAGGGATATATACGCACATCTGCACATCCATTTGCACATCTGCACATCTACAGCTACCTTTGCCGCAATGAGCAGAGGAGCCAAGAACCAACTTTTTAATAACGTTGCCATTATTGATATTGCCGAGGAAGGCAAGGGCGTAGGCAAGGCAGATGATTTTGTGTTATTTGTAGAGAAAGCCGTGCCCGGCGATGTGGTGGATGTGCAGGTGTATCGCAGTAAAAAAAACTTTGGCGAGGCTAAGATATTGAACGTAGTAAAGCCATCGGAGCATAGGGTTACGCCTTTTTGCGAGCATTTTGGTACCTGCGGCGGCTGTAAATGGCAGCACATGACGTATGATGCGCAACTGCAATTTAAACAAAAGTCGGTTGCCGATGCGCTGGGCCGTTTGGCTAAGATAGATGTGGGTGGCGTGATGCCTATTGTACCTTCGCCCGCGGACAGGTATTACCGCAACAAACTGGAGTTTACCTTTAGCAACAAGCGCTGGCTATATGACGGCGAGAGCCGGGAGGACGAAACATTGAATATGAATGCGCTGGGTTTCCATATTCCTGGCCGGTTTGATAAGATACTGGATGTACAACACTGCTACCTGCAAGCCGACCCAAGCAACGACCTGCGTAACCGCATTGACGAGTTTGCCAAAGCTAATGGCTATAGGTATTATGACCTTCGCGCCCATACCGGCGCGCTGCGTAACCTGATCATCCGTACCAGCAGCACGGGCGAGATCATGGTGATCGTAGTATTCGCCTACCCTACGCAGGAAGAGATTGATAAACTAATGGACTTTATTGACAGCGGTTTCCCGGAGATAACATCATTACTATACATACTTAACGAAAAGAAGAACGATACCATTTTTGACCAGGAGGTAGTGGCCTATAAAGGCCCTGAGTTTATACACGAGGAAATGAACGGCATTAGGTTCAGGATTGGCCCGAAATCGTTTTACCAAACCAACAGCATACAGGCGCTGCGCCTATATGAAATTACCCGCGACTTTGCCCGGTTTAAAGGCGATGAGCTGGTTTATGACCTATACACCGGCGCGGGAACAATCGCTAACTTTATAGCAGGCAGCGTGCGCGAGGTGGTAGGGGTTGAGTATGTGCCTACGGCGATTGAAGATGCTAAAATTAACAGCGCCATTAACAACATTACCAATACCAAATTTTACGCCGGCGACATGAAGGATGTATTGACCCCCGAGTTCACCGCCGAGCATGGTAAACCGGATGTGATCATCACCGATCCGCCACGGGCAGGCATGCACCCGGATGTGGTAGCCCGGTTAATGGAGATTGAAGCGCAAAAAATTGTGTACGTAAGCTGTAACGCCGCCACACAGGCCCGCGATCTGCTGGTACTAAAAGAAAAATACGATACGGTGAAAATACAGCCGGTAGATATGTTTCCGCATACACAGCATGTGGAGAATGTGGTGTTGTTGGAGTTGAGGTAAACCCCTCCCGGCCTCCCCAAAGGGGAGGAGCTAGCAGGGGAATTATAATATGTTAAACAATAATGGAGTCTCCCCTTTGGGGAGATTTAGAGGGGTGAATATGCAACCAGAAGATCTGCTTAACGAAGGTAATAACGATGGCCGCAAGGCTGCGGCGGAGAGTCCGTTGCTGAGTTTGGAGAAGGACCTGAAATTTTTCCAGGATTCGATACGCGAAGTGGCGATGGAAATAAGGGTAGAGGGATTATCTGAATACCCGATATTTGTTGCCCACCAGCATGAACTTGCCCTGGGCGAGTTAATATTGGACCGCCATGACCTGGCCAGCACCTGGAGCATACACGCCAGTACGCTGGAAGAGTTTTTGGAGCGCGGTGTGATCAAAAAAGAATTGAAGCAACGCTTTGAGGATACTTATAAAGATCCTAATAAATTTATCTGCGTATTTGTGGTTACGCCCGAGGGTGCAAATTTTGTGTTTGTGCCCTATGGGAAAGGGTAGCCATCTCCACCTGTCATTTCGACGAGGGACGAGGAGAAATCCATACAAAGATACTCCCACTTTGCATGTGTATAGATTTTTTCGCTACGCTCAAGAGTTAGTTCTCACTACGTTCGAAATGACAAGAGGTTTTAACACAGGTTTTTATTAATTTAGCTTTCAATAAATTACTTCCATGCCAGATAGAAAACTCCTTATACTTAATCAGCAGCAAATACAGCAAAAGATAGACCGTATTGCCTACCAGATACTGGAAGATAATTTTGATGAAAAGGAAATTCTGATTGCCGGGATGCTGCCGCGAGGTACGCATATAGCCCAGCGCCTAAAAACCATACTGGACAAAATAGCCCCATTTAAAAGCAAACTGCTTACCCTGGATGTGGACCGCAACAGCACCAGCCTTAATGCCAAGTTTGATTTTGACATAACCGAGTGCAATAACAAAGTAGTTATTTTGGTGGATGATGTATTGAACAGCGGCAAGGCCCTGGCCTATGGCTTCGGTGTGTTTTTGAATGCCCCGCTTAAAAAACTACGCACCGTTGTATTGATAGACCGTAACCATAAAAGCTTCCCCATTAAAACCGATTATGCAGGGATAGCGCTATCTACCATTATTAAAGATCATATTGAGGTGGTGTTGGATCAGGAGGGGGAAGAGGATTGTGTTTATTTGACGTAATTCTGCGCGTCATTGCGAGGAACGAAGCAATCTCTGCACTCGCAAATCAAAACCAAAAGAGTTATTGTACTCCCAGATTATATCATCGTCCGCTCATTTGCCGCGGAGGCTGTTACTTTACCTTAGATGCAAAGTAACCAAACATCAAGCCGGAAAAAACCTTCCGCCCGCGAGGCAAAACACCCTGGCCCGGTTTTCCGGCAGGCCTTTGCCCGCTTTTAATTTCGGTTATATTTTATAAAAAAAGGCCATTTGGTCAGCCTTTAAATTCGAAATTGAAAATCCGATATCCGAAATCAATAACTATTTTTCCATTTGTGCTATTACATCGGCAGTAACACCAGTGTAACTAAAACCACCATCATGGAAAAGGTTTTGCATGGTAACCATCCTGGTCAGGTCACTAAACAGGGTTACGCAATAGTCGGCACATTGGTCGGCATCGGCATTACCTAACGGACTCATTTTTTCTGCATAGTTGATAAAGCCATCAAACCCTTTTACACCCGATCCGGCAGTAGTGCGGGTTGGCGATTGCGATACGGTGTTAACACGTACTTTCTTCCTGGTGCCATAAAAATAACCAAAGTTACGGGCAATGCTTTCCAGCACGGCTTTGTTATCGCTCATGTCGTTATAATCAGGGAATACACGTTGGGCTGCAATGTAGGTTAATGCTACTACTGATCCCCACTCGTTTATGGCATCCATTTTCATGGCAGTTTGCAATACGCGGTGCAGGCTTAATGATGATATATCAAAACCTTTATGGGTAAAATCGTAGTTGTTTTCGGTATAATGTATGCCTTTACGCACGTTGATGCTCATGCCTATAGAGTGCAAAATAAAATCAACACCACCACCAAAATGCTCCATTGATTTAGCAAACAGGTTTTCAATATCCTCCGCAACGGTAACGTCAGCAGGTATAACCGGTGCGTTTATCTCATCGGCCAGTTTATTAATAGTACCCATGCGCAAAGCGATGGGTGCGTTAGTTAATACAATTTGTGCACCTTCTGCATAACAATGCTGGGCAGTTTTCCAGGCGATAGAGTTTTCATCCAGCGCGCCGAAAATAATTCCTTTTTTGCCTTTTAATAAATTATAAGCCATGTTTGATTTTGTTTATAAAGCGGTAAAGTTATAATTATTATTTTACCTGCAATAGTTTAGTAGTTCAATAGTTCCCTCGCGTTTTGCAGGGCGCTTTCGCCGGGGTTGTCGCCGCTTAGCATTTTAGCTATCTCCACCACGCGTTCCTGCTTATCCAGTTGCTTAATACGGGTATAGGTGGTCGCACCTTCTTCATCCTTATAAACAAAATAATGACTGGCACCTTTAACGGCTATTTGCGGTAAGTGTGTTATGGTAATAACCTGCAGGTTTTGCGATAGTTGCTCCATGATCTGACCCACTTTATGAGCTACCTCACCCGACACCCCTGTATCTATCTCATCAAAAATAATGGTCGGCAAAGCGGTGTTTTTAGCCACTAATGATTTAATGCTTAACATCAGCCTTGAAAGCTCACCACCCGATGCTACTTTGCTCATTTCAGCCAGCGCGTGGCCCTTATTGGCCGAGAATAAAAATTTAATATCATCCACCCCGGTTCTACTCAAAGCTTCGTTCTTTCCGTCTTCCGTACTTCCCGACTTGCGGACCACCTGCTCAATTCTTAATGCTGAATTACCCATGCCCATTTCCGCCAGGGTTTGCAGTACCTGGGTTTCTATTTGGGGGATAGCTTTGCTGCGGTTGGCAGATAATTGCCCTGCTAATTCTTCCAGTTCTTTTTTATTCAGGGATAATTGTTGTTGTAGTTTTTCTATGGCCTCATCACCAAAAACGGCTTGTTGTATTTTACCGGATAGTTCTTCCTGTAGTTCCAATAATTCGGTATTGGTATTTACCCGGTGCTTTTTTTGCAGGGTGTAGATGAGCGTTAAACGAGTGTTTATTTCTTCTGCCCGTGCCTCATCTGTATGGGTACGCTGCTCAATATTTTCAATTTCGGCAGCTATATCTTTAAGTTCGATAATGGTAGAGTTAAGCCTTTGGTGCAGTTCCTCTATCTGCGGATTAAATTTTTCTATGGCGGATAATTGATGCAACCCCTCGCGTAATAGCAAAATTGCTGATGTTTCGCCCTCCTGCATTAAATAGTGTGCCCCCAATAAATTGCGCTTAATTTCTTCGGCATTGTTTAGTACGGCCAATTCCTGTTCCAGTTTTTCCTGTTCATCGGCATCTAAATTAGCTTTCTCTAACTCATCAAACTGAAACTGGTAATAATCCAGGTCGGCTTTGGCCTTATCGCTTTCATCAATTAATTGCGCCAGTTTAGCGGTGCTTTTTTTGTAGGATCTGAATTTGGTTTGATAGTCGTTTAATAACTCATGATGCCCGGCAACCGAATCAACCACCAATAACTGAAACTCCGGGTCGTTGATCTCCAGCGTAGCATGTTGCGAGTGTATATCTATCAGCTTTTCGCCTAATAATTTTAGCGAGGTTAAATTAACCGGCGTATCATTAACAAATGCCCTCGACTTACCATCAGCAGATATCTCGCGCCTTAAAACGGTTTCGGCTTCGTAATCCAGGTCGTTATCTTCAAAAAAAGATTTAAGATGAAACTCGCCAATTTTAAACGAGCCCTCTATCACGCATTTTTTTTGCTGGTTAAAAAAATAACGGCTCTCGGCGCGCTGACCCAGTATTAATGATAAGGCACCCAGTATGATAGATTTACCCGCGCCGGTTTCGCCGGTTAGGATGTTTAGGCCACTGTCAAAACTAATTTCCAGGTTATCAATTAACGCGTAATTACTTATACTGAGCTTTTGGAGCATAAAAAAAGTATCCTCTGTTTGTTGAGGATACTAAATTACAAAATCCAATGATGTAACGGCCTACTTTTCTATCAACTGTTTCAAGCTAATTTTATTTTTTTCATTAGCCGGATTAAGCAACAACGCTTTTTTGTAAAACATAATTGCAGTTTCTTTATTTGCCGGTTGACTACTCAGCAAGTCGGCATAATCAGTATAAGCTCTCCAACTATTTGGGAAAAGTAAAGTATTTAATTTGTAAGTTTCCAAGCCAAGGTTATATAAGCGTCGGGAGCGGCTAAACTCCAAACCTGTGCGGGCCATGTCTTCCTCTTTGAGCGAATATTTTAAGGTGTCGGCACTAAGCTCATTTAAACGGGCGTAAGCATAATCCGCGTTTTTTTTATAAATATCCTGTGCGTATATAAAACCCAATGGTATTTTATAAGTAATAGTGCTGCCGGTAATAATACTTAACATATCTTTATATACCGGATTGGAAATGGCAATATTTTGCAGGACTATATAGGTTTGTTTTTTGGTGATATTCATGACGAATAGAGTGGTAACACCTGGGTTTGAGCCCGAATGCCAAACTATTTTTCCGTTGGATGTATCAGTAAATATAAACCAACCTAAGCCGCATGATGTGCCTGCTATTGCCTGGTTGTTTTGGCCATTATTAAGTTTAACAGGAGTAAACATTAATTCAAGCGTTGCCGGCTTTAACAGTTTTCCGCTATATAAAGCCTGGTCAAATTTAAGCAGGTCAATAGCGGTACCCACCACATTATTACCACCCACCATACCGGTTAAGTTATAGGTCCATTCACGCCTATCGGCAAGCGTGTCAACCCATTCCAGTTTCATCTCATAGTGATTGTTATATAGGTAATTTAGCGTGCGAGTTTTATCCTTTGCCTGTGCCAAGGAGGTTTGTAAGTAAGTGTCATTCATCCCTGCCGACCTAAAAATGTGCTGATTTAAATATCCGTCAAAAGTCTCGCGACTGATTTTTTCAACAAGCAATGCTAAAAAATGGTAGCCTAATGTAGAGTAGCCCCACCTTTCGCCGGGTTGAAAAGGTAATTGCTTGGTTTGGCTATATAACCTTAAGGCAGGCATATCATCAGCATTAGTGAAAATTTTATCGGGTTGTTTGGCTACCCATTCATCTATCACCGCTTCAATGTCCGGCAATCCTGATGTATGCGACAAAAGCTGCTTTATTGTAATTGCGGGATATGGAAAGTCAGCAAGGTATTTTACCAATGGATCATCTAACTGTAGCTTACCCTGCTCCATTAATTGTAATATGGCTACTGCAGTGATGGTTTTTGATATGGAAGCCAGCGGAAACCGGGTACTGTCGTTAAGTAATTCTTTCCCGGCTATGTTTTTGTAGCCGTAAGATTTTTTATAGAGGATTTGACCATTATCGGCAATTAAAACATTAGCATTAATTTCATTATTTTGGGATGCCTCGTTAATATACCGGTTTAAGTTTACGGGGATGCTTTGTCCGCTTAACTGCATAGTAAGCCCCACAACCAATAAAGCGATTACCTTTAGTTTTAACTTCAAGTTCATATCTGGTTATTTATTGGGTGCACACCACATAAAAAACAAAGAGGGGCCTGGCCCCTCTTGTTACTCAATCAATTATAGTTATGGAAAAACTATTGTTTATTAGGAGTTTCTGGTAGTTCAGGACGCTCGGGCTTTTCGGCTTTCTCAGGCTTTTCTATTTTTTCAGGTCGTTCCTCGCGTTCTGATTGTAAGCTGTTTCTTAACTCCATGGTCCGCTCACGTATTTCGGCGCCTATTTCTTTTGCTTTTTCTCTGGCTTCTTTTGAAGATCCTTCCTGTAGTTTTGAGAGTTCCTGAACCTGTTTCATCAGGTCTTCCTGGTACTTTTTCCATTCGGGACTGTTTAAAAAGTCATTGCTAAACTTCATGCTTTCTGTTGTTAGTTCTTTCAACGATTTTTGCCATTCGCCGCTTTGGGTAAATTGAGCTGCAAAATCTGTTGACGCTTTGGTGATATCAGCAATGTTTTTTTGCCATTCACGGCTTGAATACATTTTATCTAAGTCGGCCGAGTTTTTTTGGAGTGATTTCATTCTTTCCAACTCTTTTGTATTCAAGGTCTTTATTTTTTCCAACTCTTTTGTTTTTAACTTCTTTATTTTCTCCAACTCTTTTGTTTTTTTCTTCTTTATTGCCTCCAACTCTTTCCCATTCAACTTCTTTAAGTTTGCATTCATTTCTTTGAGTTTCTCTTGCTCTTTGGCATTTAGTTTCTTTAAATCGGCCTTCATTTTTTCCAATTGTTTGGCGTTTAGCTTCTTAAACTCTGCGTTCATCTCTTTGAGTTCTTTCAGCTCTTTTTCATTAAATACCTTAAAGTCACTGTTAAATCTCAAATTTTGCAAGTCATTGCCTTTAAATACCGGGACGTTACCATTATATACCACGTCGTTGTTCAATCTGAAATTTAGATTTCTGGTAACATCCCCAAAGCGGGCGGTATCCAATTTAAGGTTTAAGTTCAAGTCAGTATTGATGTTTAAGTTTTGGCTTAAAAACTCTTTACGCGCATCAGCCGGCATATCATTTATGGTGGTATATTCTTTTTTGTTGCCGTTCTCATCCTCCATCACAATTTTAATGGTGTTTTTCTTTTTAGTAGTATCTACCAATTGGGTTAAACGCGTGGTATCGTCAGCTACAATGGTAAAATGATTTTTATTTTTTGAGGCGACAGGTGTTTCTGTCTCAAATAGGGGTGCATCAAGAGTTTCATTTAATACTTTAGCTGCAGTTCGTTTAAGGATCACTTTGCCATCCTTAATTTCGGGGTTTAACCATGATATGCTTCCAATGCTGCCAGCCATTATGGCCACTGCCAGTAGTATATGTTTAAAGTTCCCGGTGGGTTTTTGATTTTTCATGATACGTTCAATTCTGGTTAATAAATGATACTTTTTGCCGGTGGCGGCTAAAGCCAGTTGTAAATTACTGTGGCGGGTCTCTTCAAGTTTTAATAATGCCTGCGCATAAATTAAAGGATCGCCGGTGGTTTGTACTACCAGGTCATCGCAGCGATTTTCGCGTTCAGTACTGATGATGCGATTAATGAGTATTACAAAGGGATTAAAAAATAGCAACACCGTTATTACCTGCTGTATAACATTCAACAAATAATCGTTGCTTTGAATATGCGATAGCTCATGCATCAGTATCGCTTCCACCTCGTCGGCATTTAACTGGGTGGTTATGGTTACCGGTAACAGTAAAATAGGTTTAATATAACCGATAACACAGGGTACGTCTACCCGGGTACTAAAGTTTAGTTGCACGGCTTTGCGTATGCCAAGCTTGCGCGAAATATCATTAACCTGTGCCTGCAACGCCAAATTAGGGGTTAATGCTTTTTTTATAAGGCGTATTTTGTTCCATGAGGCGCCCAATTTAAACAGGTTGATGATCAGCCCCGCTGTATACAAAATAGCTATATATGGCAGGTAAACTTTTATGGCATTAAAGAACTCTATTTTATAACCCTCAAACGTGCTATGCGCAACAGGAGTAACCGCATAGGTGTTATACAGGGATAAAGTAAGGCTATCGCTTAAATTATAATTGCTTACTGCGGGGTTCCAGTTATAGTTGGTAAACTCTGTATAAAAAGTATAACCAAACCAGGCCACCATACTAAATAAACCCAGCATAGCTATATTATGCTTCCGTTGGGCCGATAAACCCAGCACTACTACAAATATCAATTGCAGCGCGCCGTATATCAGCAGGCCCTGCCATAACGAGTGGATAATGGTGGTGCCCAGTATCTGGCTTATATTATAAAACAGCTGTTCCATAACGTTTACTTTTTAGTTTCAAATTGTTGCAAGTAGTTTTTTATAGCATCAATCTCATCTTTTGATGCACGGTGTTGACCAAGGGCCTGTATCACCAGGTCGGCTGTTGAGCCTTTAAATACGGTATCCAGTATTTTGTCTAAAGCGGTGCTTTGGGCCTGCTCACGGGTAATAACTGCTTTATATAAATGAGTTTTGGATGTTGTATCGCGCTCAACCAAACCTTTATCATGCATTATTTGCATTAATTTTAGGGTGGTGGTATAGCCGGCATCCTTGGTTTTGGTCAATTCTTCATGTACATCGCGCACGGTGCACTGGCCTTTTTTCCAGATAACCTGTAATATTTCCAGTTCGCTTTCTGTTGGTTTTAGTTCCATTTTAATATATCTAATGCTTTAATTCTTCTTTTAAAACCTGCTATAAACTGATCGTACTCTTTATTGTCCAATATTCGCTCTTGATTTTCTACTTCATCAAGCCCCGCCAAATAAAATTTTAATGCAGTTTGTTTATTGCCCACTCCTTGCTGTATCTCACCCATGCTGTCATATAAATTCAAATTATGCGGATAAACAGAAAGTGCCCAGGTAAAGAGGGCAATCGCCTCCTGATATCTTTTAGCGTAAAACAGGTTATAACCATGGTGAATGAGTTCATCCACTAATGGCAATTTAACACCTGCCCACGCTGAAGCCCAGTTATAATGCTCCTTTACATTTTCAATAAAAGGTTTATCGGTATCATTTAAAAACGCTTCAATTTGCTCGTCTTTTAGGGTTAACTCACCTTTAAAAACAACTAATCCTTTATATGTATCTGCTATGTAATTTAGGCGCTGCATTTTAGATCTTTATTGTCAATACGAATTTCTTCGTACAAACATATACGATAGTTTTCGTATATCAAAATTTTTGGTGATTTTTTTTAAATTATTTTCTATAAATAAAATTGGAGTTGTTATATTGAGCGTAATTCCTCATCCTTATTACATCTTATCACAATGAGACTATTTTTTTCTTTTTTAGCTGTAGTTATGTTTTGCACTACAGCTTTCGGACAAAGCATTGAATCCAGACTATTGTTAATAGCTAAGAAGCAATATCCCGATGATTACAGTATGCAGAAGTTTGTATATGACCAACAAAAAAAGGCATATAGCTATATGGTTGTTGTAACTGATGCAGAAGTAAAATTAATAGCGACAAAACAATACCCTGATGATTACAGCATGCAGCAATTTGTATATGACCAACAAATATCAGCCAAATCATATATGAAAAGGGTTACAGACATGGAAGTAAAGCTAATTGCTACTAAGCAATACCCTGACGATTATAGTATGCAAAAATTTGTTTATGACCAACAATTAGCGGATAAAGAGTATATGCAAAGAGCTGCCAATAAGTCGCTTAAAGACAAAGCACGCCGAGAATATCCCGATGATTATAGCATGCAAAAATTTATTTACGAGCAGTAGTTTTCCTAATTAAAGCAAATGCTCTCTAATAAATAAAACTACCGTCGCCTTTACGTTTCAACTCTTTTCCGTTGCGTTGCGGCCTTCCGCCCCATTTTTGGAAGGTGGCCCTAAGGCCCACCATAAAATAACGGCTAAGCACGTTTGATAG